>NZ_PGEP01000001.1:1405000-1705000 GCF_002797445.1 Acidovorax sp. 69
CCCATCACACGACGTTGCCAGCAGCAGATAGCCATTGACCACATCGTTGCCCTTCAGAGCAGAGGATTTGCCGGTACGGGCCAAGGCCCAGAATTTGCGGCCGGCCTTCAGCACCCCGGCGGTCTCCAGCTCATACCCAGAGACTTCCGTCAGATCCCGATAGAACTCCAGCACCTGCTTGGGCTGAACCACCTGGTAGCGGGCACTGACCACTGACAGGGGGGCCTTGGTATCGCTGCGGTACAGCACCTTCTGGTCGGGGAACTCCATGGGTTCGCCATAGAGGTCCGAGACGGAAGACGCAGCACCAGATCCGGACACGGAGCCAGAAACAGCCTGCGTGGCCATGTAGCGCACAGGGGTCTCGCGGATGGTCCAGTCCATGCCTGCTTCACGGGCCCAGACATCGATGGGTTGTTTGGCGGGCAGTTGCTGACCCAGGTTGTGCCAGGGGGTCTCACCGACATAGGCCATGGTTTGAACGAGATGTGCCATTGAAATACTCCTTGTAGAAATGGAAGAGAGGATGAGAAAACGCAAGAACAAAAACACGAAACCACCCGCCCACGGCTGCGCCACTGCGCGACTCCAAAGAGCGCACAGCAAGGACTAAGAGGCGGGTGGGGGAGTGAGAGAAGGGAGACCGAGGAGTCAGCAGGACGAGTACCGCCCATGCACCTCAGTCACGTGGAGGGCCAAAGGTGTGACCGCACTCCAGGCAGCGGTAGTTGTCCAGGCAGTTCTGATCGACGGCTTCACCGATCTTGCTGCCGACTTCGCAACCGATGGCGCCGCCGACCAGGCCACCGAGGGCGGCACCGGCGAGACCGCCAAGGACTGACCCTGCAGGACCGGCGAATGCGCCGAAAGTAGCGCCCAGTCGGGCACCGCGCAGCGCACTGGCTGCACCGCTGGCAGCGCCTGCGAGAGCGCCGACAGCGCCGCCCGTGTTGCGACCGAGATTGCGGGATTCCAATCGCGGAGATTGGCATTGGGGACAGGTAAGCATGGAAATTTCCTTGAAAGAACATGCGGGTGAAAGAACCAGAAAACCAAGATAGACAGACCAACAGGCAGCCCCAAAAAGCAAAAGCCCCGGGTGCGTGAACACACGGGGCTGAGGGGGCGCCAGATCGCAGAACCGAGAGGCAAAAAGGTAGAGAACTCCGACCAGGACGGCATAAGGCCCGGCAGCTCGCAATGAGCTTGCCGGGCTTTATGGGCGTTGAACCGCTGCCAAGGGGCAGACGTTGGTCAGGTCCCTGGGGTGATATGTGACTGAAGAAATTTGGGATCGAAGGAAAAGGGCGTTCGCCCGGCTCATATGTGGCCTCCAGGGACGCTGCCAAAGAGTGTCAAGCCACGGAGGGCTGCGACTGTGCGTTTGATGAAGGTACCTCTTTGGTGCAAGCGCATTGCCGTACGGAGCGCACGATGGAGATGGTCTGCAGGGACCGCTCCTTGTCGCGGATGGCAAAGCAATGGCGGCCGTACTTGCCCTGGATCACACGAATCTGTGCGTCAGATGCGGGAGGCTGAGGAGTTTGCTGTGCACTGTGTATCAGGCGTTTGATCTCGAGTTGATCGGGGTCTGATACTGATTGGCCTGGCTGATGGCGGTGCAGGATCTCTCGGTAGAAGAGGCTGGCTTTGTTGATGCTCGGAAAGTCTTGGCCGTCGATGTGGACGGGGATTCTGGATGGCATGGGAACTCCACGGGTCGCGGGGACCGTTGTTGTTGAACAAGTGGAGTGGCCCGGGCTACTGTGAACCACTCACAGTATTGGGGGGCTCTTGAGCCGCGTGACTCGTTTCAGAGGGTTGCTTCAGGCTGGTTGCCGTCGCTCAGTCTGACAATGTCGTTGGCCGCTTTCTTCGAAAGCAGACCTTCCACTTCTCGTCGAGTCAGCTATTTCCGTCTTTGAACCCCTTGCCTTGTCCAGTTCTGGGGATTACCAGACTCCGATGTCGTGCTCAAATCCCTCACCTATGAAGCGTGACCCTTTGCATCTTCCCGCCTTGCGCGGTGGCTTTCTCGCCCTGCTGGCGGCGGTACTCTTCGGCATCAGCACGCCCGCGGTACAGAGGCTGGGCGCAGGGCTCGGGGCCTTCACGACCGCAGCGCTGCTGTACTTAGGAGCGGCCCTGATCGGGGCACTGTCGCTGCGGACTGCTGCGCATGAAGCGCGAGTGCAGAGGTCCGACATTCCGCGCCTTCTGGCGATGGCTGGCTTTGGCGCCGCGCTGGGGCCGGTGGCCCTGGCCTGGGGCCTGCAGCACACGAGCGGAGCCAGCGCGTCGCTCATGCTCACTCTGGAAGCGCTGTTCACCGCCACGCTGGCATGGTGGCTGTACAGCGAAACCATGGACCGCCGCGTGTGGGCCGCCATGCTGTTGCTGCTCGCAGGAGGAATGGCGCTCGTTCTGGACCAAGGCCTGCAAGGAGGCGTGCAGTTGCTGGGGCTGCTTGCCGTGCTGCTGGCCACGGTCGCCTGGGGGGTGGACAACACCTTGTCCCGTGGGCTGGCTGAGCGCGACCCCAGCCAGGTGGTGATGGCCAAGGCCACCCTGGGGGCCGCAGCGACGGCTGCATTGGCTGTTTCGACTGGGGAGCCTTTGCCTTCCCTGTCCGCAGCACTGGGACTTCTCGCCGTTGGAGCCACTGGTTACGGCCTGAGTCTGCGCTGTTACCTCCTGGCCCAGCGGGCATTTGGTGCGGCGCGGACGGGCTCGGTGTTCGCCTTCGCGCCCTTCATTGGTGCTGCCGTGGCCTTCGGTTTCGGGGAACGCTCTGCGGGGTGGTTTATGCTCTTGGGTGGAGTGTTCATGTTGGCGGGAGTAATGCTCCATCTGGCGGAAAGCCATGGACACGAGCACACGCACGAAGTGCTGGAGCATGAGCATGCTCACCGGCACGACGATGGGCACCATGCACATGTGCACGTAGTAATGCCAACTGGCAGCCACAGCCACAAGCACACCCATGAGCCTGTGACCCACGCCCATCCCCATGCTCCTGACGTGCACCATCAGCACGTTCACTGAACCCGCTAGATCTAACCAACAGCGCGGACCGCGTGAGCGCGGGCACCGCGCAACAGCCTCAGCCCATTGCCGACCACCAGGAGGCTGGCCCCCATGTCCGCAAAAACCGCCATCCACATCGACGCGTTCCCAAAAACCGCAAGCACCAGAAACACCGTCTTGATGCCAAGCGCCAGCATGATGTTCTGAAGAAGGATGCTCCGCGTGCGCTTGGAGAGCTGGATGATTTCAGGGATGCGGCGCAGATCGTCGTTCATGATGACGATGTCCGCAGCCTCCATGGCCGTGTCGGTTCCTGCCGCACCCATGGCCAGGCCGATGTCGGCGCGTGCCAGCGCAGGGGCGTCGTTAATGCCATCCCCCGTCATCGCCGTGGCACCGTACTGGGCCTGCATCTGCTCAATGGCCGACAGCTTGTCTTCTGGCAGCAGGTTTCCATGCGCCTGGTCGATGCCCGCCTGTTTGGCGATGGTCTTTGCCGTGGATTGGTTGTCTCCGGTCAGCATGACCGAGGCGATCCCCAGGGCGTGGAGCTGGGCGATAGCTTCCCGTGAGCTGTCCTTGATGGTGTCGGCCACCGCAAAGATAGCAAGAACCTCAGATTGGCTGGCCAGAAGGGTCACCGTGCGGCCCTGCGACTCCTGCTCCTGCAGCAGTGCCTCAATGGCGGGACTGCAAAGACCCCGTTCCTCGATGAGCCGGTGATTCCCCAGGATCAGGGGTTGGCCTTCAAGCTGGGCTTCCACACCACGTCCGGCAAGGGCCGTGAAGCCCGCCACGGTGCCCTGGCCGGCAAACAGCCCTTGCGCGATGGCCCTGGACACGGGGTGGTCCGAGTGCCCGGCCAGGTCCGCCGCCCAGCCCAGAATCTGGGTTTCGGGATACGTTCTGGCCAGCACGTGCTGGGCCACCAGTTTGGGTTTTCCTTCCGTGATCGTGCCGGTCTTGTCGAGCGCAATGGCCTTGAGTTTGTGCGCGTCTTCCAGGTAAACCCCGCCCTTGATGAGGATGCCACGCCGGGCCGCAGAAGCCAGACCACTGACCACCGTCACCGGCGTTGCGATCACCAGCGCACAGGGGCAGGCGATGACCAGCAGTACCAGAGCCTTGTAGACGGCATCCACCCACGTCAGGCCCATGAAGACCGGAGTGAGCGTCGCCACAAGAACGGCCATGATGAACACAGCCGGGGTGTAAATGGCAGCAAACCGGTCCACGAACTGCTGTGTGGGGGCGCGTGAGCCCTGCGCCTGTTCCACCGAGTGAATGATGCGGGCCAAGGTGGTGTTGCTGGCCTCTGCCGTGACCATCACCTCCAGGGTGCCTGTTTCGTTGATGGTGCCAGCAAACACGGGATCTCCAGGAACCTTGTCCACCGGAATGCTCTCTCCCGTGACCGGCGCCTGGTTGACTGCGCTGGTCCCAACGGCCACCGTGCCGTCCAGCGGCATGCGCTCGCCCGGCCTGACCCGGACGATGGCGTTGACGGGAACCTGTGCAGCGGCCACCGATTTCCAGCTGCCGTCAGGCTGGCGTACTTCGGCCGTCTCGGGCGTGAGATCCAACAGGCTCTTGATGGCATTGCGTGCACGGTCTACCGCGCGGCCTTCGATCAATTCAGCAATGGCATAGAGGGCCATCACCATGGCGGCTTCTGGCCATTGGCCAATGAGAAACGCGCCGGTCACGGCCACTGTCATCAGCGCATTGATGTTCAGCCGTCCCTGCAGCAAGGCGGCAAACCCCTTGCGATAGGTAGAAAAGCCCGCCAGCCAGATGGCCGCCGCCGCCAGGGCCATGCCAATGCCCTTGAAGACCAGCGTGTCTGGAGAAAAGAAGGCCACGGCTTCGGCGCAGACGGCCAGGCCCAGCGCCAGCCCCATGCGCCCGAGTCCGTCGGTGGTGGAGGCCCGCCCAGGGGCTTCGCCCGTTGCCGCAGCGGTTGCCATGGGCTGCGGGTCGAACCCTGCCTCGCGAATGGCCGCCAGGGCTTGAGGAATCACAGCATCGGGGGCGTCAATGGTCAGCGTGCGTGCGCCGAGCTGAAACCCCAGGCCGCGTACCCCGGCAATTGGCTCCAGCGCGCGGCGGATCTCACTTTCTTCGGCAGCACAGTCCATGGCTCCGATGCGGAACATGGCTCCTTGGGGGCCACGCCCATTTGCAACCGAAGGCGCTGCGGTTGCTACCGAATGTGGGGTACAGCAAGTATCTGGAGAGGCCGCAACCGGGCTGGCGCAACAGGAATCAAGCTGAGTAGAGACGGGAGCGGATGGAGCGCAGCATGGGTCCTGGGAGGTTGGTTTTTGTGCTTCGTCGCAGCAGGATTTCATAAATTTCTCTCCTTGATGCCTCGATTGGAAACCTTGGAGTAGCTACAGTGTCAAGACCTCCAATATCCAGCTCTCAACATGCAGATCAAGGAACTGGCCGCCGCAACAGGCGTTGACGCCGAAACGATCCGTTTTTACGAAAAGGAAGGCTTGTTGCCCCAGCCCGCGCGGCTGGCCAACGGCTATCGCAACTATGCTCCCGCTCACCTGGAGCGGCTGTCCTTTGTACGGCACTGTAGGGCACTCGACATCCCACTGGCAGATGTGAGGAGCCTGTTGGGTGCGCTAGATGCGCCCCAGGAGGCGTGCGCAGACGTCAACAATCTGATTGACGACCAGCTAAGTCGGCTGCGCGCTCGTCTCATCAGCATGATGGCGTTGGAAAAGCAACTGCTGCAGCTGCGCTCAGCATGCAGTGGAGAGCATGCGCATCAGAGCTGTGGAATTCTTAATGAGCTTGTCGCGGCCGCCCATGGCGAGGCGTGTCTGTGCCATGGAGGAAAAAGTGGTTGACCTTGCCACTGTGGCAAGTCCGAGACTGCACTCCTCTCAACTCTTTGCCACGAGAAGTAAATGCATGAATTCCAGCTTCCCGACATGACCTGCGGGCACTGCGCAGGGATGGTGAACCAGACACTGCAGATGGTGGATCCTGGCTGCAAGGTGCAGGTGGACATGTCCAAGCGCTTGGTTACGGTGCAGAGTGCTGAAGACCGCCTGACGCTTGCGGAAGCGCTCACCGAGGCGGGCTACCCGCCCTCTTGACTACGCGTCCGTACCGCAAAAGATCTGCTCCGGCACACGTTCATCGCGGCGGGCATTGACACCGCCTTGGAGCCGCCGACCATCGCCTTGACGCAGCGATGGTCGGCCTGAGGTCTTTGGGCGGTTGCTACTTTTTAGCCACCTCTCTGTCTCGGAACTACTTGGGCGTGGAGCCCGGAGTGGCTTCCTTGTGCGGCATGGCTTCACGCGCATTGGCCTTTTCCTGACCACGGGCTTCGGCCTTGCTGGTGTCGGCGATGCCAGAGCCTTCACCCCGCGCCGTACTGCCATCCTTGGTCCGCTTCACACCGGTCGCAGGACGGGCCTTTTTGTGTTCCTCGCCATGCGCTTGCGCCTTGGAGTTGGTGTAGGGCGTGGCCTCTTGGGTGTCGCCAGCGGCGAATGCGGACGATGCGGCGGTCATGGCCAGGGCGATAAGGAGAGTTCTCATGATTTTTCCTTGGTAGGTTGACGTGCGAACAGAAGAACGCCCCCTTTTCTTGAGGGCGTATCGAGACACTTTTTGCGCTTACTTGGCAGGCTCGATGGCGGTGACCACCATCTTTCCGCCCTCGTTGATCACCATGAAGCGGATCTTGTCGCCGACCTGCGCCTTGTCGAGCAGGGCCTTGTCCTTGGCAGCAAACACCATGGTCATCCCCGGCATCTCCAAGTGCTTGATGTCGCCATGCTTGATGGTGATTTTTCCGGCGTCCTTGTCGATCTTGCGCACCTCTCCATCGGTCATGGAGGCTGCGGTCGTGGATGCGGCTTTTCCGGCGTCTCCAGCGGCCTGCGCCACGGCCGACAGCGGCATGAGAGTGACCAGCGACAACATAGCGCCGATCAATAAAGTGTTTGCGTTTTTCATACGAGCTCCTTGTTCAATTGCGTGCAGGGATTCCCCGATTACTTCTTGACCACCGTGACCTGGCCCTTCATGCCTGCGTCGTAGTGGCCTGGGTACAGGCAGGCGAACTTCACTTCGCCAGCCTTGGTGAACTGCCAGATGATTTCGCCTTGCTTGCCGGGGGCCAGCGACACCTTGCTGGGCTCGTCATGCTCCATGTCCGGGAACTTCTTCATCGTCTCGTAGTGCTCCTTGAGTTCGGCATCGGTGCCCAGGCTGAACTCATGCTTGACCTGGCCACTGTTCTTGATCACGAACTTGACCGTTTCGCCCTGCTTGACGGAGATCGCGGCGGGCGTGAAGCGCATGGTGTCAGCCATGTCCACGTTGATTGTGCGACTGACTTTGGAGGCTTTGCCTGGTTCGCCGATGGCTGACTCCTCGCTTCCATGGCCGTGACCGCCGCTGTGGGTACCGCCCGCAAAGCTGTTGAAGGACAGGGCCACCAGGGCGGAGGCGGCGATCAGGGAAAGAGTGTGTTTCATAGTTACCTTGGGTTGTGGATGAGGAAAGGAGGCGATCAGTGGCCGCTGTGCGAAGACGGCTTTTTGACCTTGACGACAGTGTCCGAGCTGGACTTCTCTTTGCGGGGCATGGATTGGCCACCTTCGGCTTTGAAGCGGGCTGGCTCCGCCATCGGGCCGGTGTATTCGTACGCCACCGTGCCCTCCGGGTTCTTGTACCAACCCGGGTTCTTGTAGTCGCCCGGCTTCTGGTCGCGGCGCACCTTCAGGACACTGAACATGCCACCCATCTCCACCGAACCGAAGGGGCCTTCCCCCGTCATCATGGGGATGGTGTTGTCCGGAATGGGCATCTCCATCTCGGTCATGTCTGCCATGCCCCGCTCGCCCATGACCATGTAGTCGGGGATCAGGTTGTTGATCTTCTTGGCCACACCCCGGTGGTCCACGCCGATCATGGTGGGAATGTCGTGACCCATCGCGTTCATGGTGTGGTGGCTCTTGTGGCAGTGGAATGCCCAGTCACCTTCTTCGTCTGCGAGGAACTCGATCTGGCGCATCTGGCCTACGGCCACGTCGGTGGTCACTTCGTAGAGACGGGTGCTCTTGGGTGTGGGGCCGCCATCCGTTCCCGTTACCAAAAACTCGTGACCGTGCAGGTGCATCGGGTGGTTGGTCATGGTGAGGTTGCCAATGCGAATACGCACCTTGTCATTGAGCCGGACGTTCAAGGAGTCGATGCCAGGAAAGATGCGGCTGTTCCATGTCCACAGATTGAAGTTCGTCATCTCTGCAACCTTGGGTGTCGCGGCCCCTGGCTCAATGTCATAGGCACTGAGCAGGAAGCAGAAATCACGGTGCACTTCGTCGATCAGCGGATGCTTGGCCTTGGGGTGCGTGATCCAGAAGCCCATCATGCCCATGGCCATCTGGGTCATTTCATCGGCATGCGGGTGGTACATGAAGGTACCCGGTCGGCGTGCCACGAACTCGTAGACGAAGGTCTTGCCCGACTGGATCGCGGGCTGGTTCAGGCCCGCCACGCCATCCATGCCGTTGGGCAAACGCTGTCCATGCCAGTGGATGCTGGTGTGCTCGGGCAGCTTGTTGGTCACAAAAATGCGAACGCGGTCGCCTTCCACCACTTCAATGGTGGGACCAGGACTCTGGCCGTTGTATCCCCACAGGTGGGCCTTGAAGCCAGGGGCCATTTCGCGCACGACGGGTTCTGCCACCAGGTGGAACTCCTTGACCCCCTGGTTCATGCGCCAGGGCAGCGTCCAGCCGTTGAGCGTGACCACCGGGTTGTAGGGGCGCCCGGAGTTTGGCACCAGCGGCGCCATGGTGTCTGCGCTTGTCTGGTACACGGGTTCTGGCAGTGCGGCCATTGCCACGCGGCTCACACTCGCTGCGGCCACGGCCCCTCCGGCAATGCCAGCAAACCGGAAAAAATCTCTTCTTGAATTCATGTTGGTTTCCTTGAGGGGATCAGTGGCCTGCACCGGCTTCGGCAGCGGCTGCGCCACCGCCCGAGACGCCAGCGCTGGTGGGCTTGCCGATGAGAGAGGCCTGAAGGGCGGCGTCCGCCAGCCAGAACTGCTGTTCGGCGTTCAGGGCCGCCATCACCGAGTTCACCTGGTCGCGGGAGTCGGCAAGCAACTCGAAAACGCTGATCAGCATCCCGTTGTAGCGAAGCTGGTTTTCTTCGGAGATGGTTTTTCGCAGGGGGATCACCTCGTCGCGGTGGTGGCGCGCGATGTCATATGCCGTGCGGTACGCGGAGTAGCTCTCCCGAAGGTTCGAGCCTGCCGAGCGTGCGGTTGCTTCCAGGCGGTTGGCCGCAGCCAGGGTCTGCGCATTCATGGCGTCGCGCCGCATGCCCCCCCAATCGAAGATCGGCAGCTGCAAGCTGATCTCGAAGCCGCGCCGCGTGGAGTGGGTGTTCTCGGCGGCATCAAAGACTGAGTCGCGCCGCACGCCCAGCTCGATGTCCGTGAAGGTCGTGATCGTGTTCCAGCCTTGCGCGCGTGCGGCTGCGTCGTAGTCGGCCTTCGCGATCTGCAGATCCAGTCGCCCCTTGGATGCCTGGCGGCCAGCGTCCGATGGGGACAGCGGCTCCTTGGGCAGTGTGGGCAGGCGCTCAGGCAGCTTGAGTTGTTGGGCTTGGCTATCGTCCAGGCCCAGCAGCCGGACCAGTTCCTCACGGGCTGCCGTGACTTGGTGCTGGGCACTGGCCAGCTGGGTCGCTGTGTCGGCATAGAACGCTTGCTGGCGTGCACGGTCAAGCTTGTTGAAATTGCCCACCGCCTGCATGCGCTTGGCCAGTTCGGCACTTGCCTGGGCACTGGCGACGACCTGTTGGGTATAGATCAGCGTCTGTTGTGCAGCGACAGCGCGTACCCAGGATTGCCGAACCTGAGTGACTTGGTCCACTACATCGCTGCTCAGGCGCAACTGGGTCTGCTTGATGCGCTGCTCGGCGATGCCCTTGCGCGTCGGCAAAGTCAGCAGGTCCAGCAGGCCGAAGGACAGAAGGCGGCCGATCTCCGTCTCGCTGCCCAGGCGAACGCGCTCCAGGCTCAGGATGGGGTTGGCGATGCGGCCCGACTGGGCTGCCGTGGAAGCGTCCGCCCAGTTTTGGGCCACGAGGGCCTGCAGGGATGGGCTATTGACCAGCGCAAGTTGCACGGCATCCTTTTGGCTCAGCGGCTTGGCCAGCAGATCCGAAGCGCGCTGACGCAAGGTATCGCGCTCGTTCTGGTCCCGGGCCAAGGTGAGCTGGCCGTCTGTGAAACCGCTTGTGGCTGCATTGGCGCTGGTGAGGTTCTGCTCTAGATTCACGCTGGCGCAGCCAGACAAGACCGCCACTGCGGCCATGGCGATCACGAGTTTGGCGCGGGGCGTGCGCAAGGGGCGGCTCATTGTTTGCCCCCGTGGTGTGCGTCATGGCCCTGCGCGGGTTGGTCCTGACCGGTTGTGGGTGCCGCCTGGCGCATTTCCTTGGCATAGGTGCGCCAGCCTCCGATCTCGCCCACCTTGTCATTGGCCGCTCTCCAGGGCTGGACGGATTGCTCTTTGTAGGCCTCGTAGCCCGAAAGGGCTGAGCGGTACGAAAGCTGATAGTCCACCTTCGCGGGTTCGCCCTCGGGCATCTGAGCCAGGGCCAGGGACGGCGCTACTAGCGCGGCGGCCAGCCAGGGGGTTGAGGTAGGTCGTGAAAGCCAGGAATTTCTCATAGGTTCACCATGCGTTTTGATGCAACGCATTGTGTGAGTCGGTGCCTGCCATAGACATAACGGCTTCATTACATCTTTGTCATCTGGAAGAAAGCCTGCGATCTGCGGGCACACTTGCCGCCATTCGCAGCCAGGGAGATCCCGTGAAGATATTGATCGTCGAGGATGAAATCAAAACCGGCGAATACCTGCGCCAAGGCTTGCGTGAGGCGGGGTTCAACGCCGATCTGGTCCACAACGGAGTCGATGGCCTGCATCTGGCCCAGGAAGGTGACTACGACCTGGTAATCCTGGATGTGATGCTTCCTGGGATGGACGGCTGGCAGGTGCTCACCCATCTGCGCCGCCGGGGCCTGGAGATGCCTGTACTGTTTCTCACAGCCAAGGATCAGGTGCAAGACCGGATCAAAGGGTTGGAGCTGGGGGCGGACGACTACCTGGTCAAACCGTTTTCCTTTGCCGAGCTACTGGCGCGAGCGCGCACCATCCTCAGGCGTGGTCGCAATGGCACTGAGGTGACGATCCTCCAGGTGGCCGATCTCGAACTGGACCTCTTGCGGCGGCGAGTCAGCAGATCGGGCAAACGCATTGACCTCACGGCCAAGGAGTTCGGACTCCTGGAGCTGCTGATGCGCCGCCAAGGGGAAGTTCTGCCGCGCTCTCTGATCGCGTCGCAGGTGTGGGATATGAATTTCGACAGCGATTCCAACGTGATTGAGGTGGCGATGCGCAGGCTTCGGGCCAAGATTGACGATGCCTATGACGCCAAGCTGATTCAGACGGTGCGGGGGATGGGGTATGTGCTTGAAGCGCCGCAGGAGCGTGCGTGAAAGCCCGGTACTCGCTCACGACACGGCTGACGGTCTTTTTTACTTTGGCGTCCGCCCTTGTGCTGATCGGCCTGGGGACTCTCGTGGCTATTTCCATCGACCGGCATTTCGTGGAACTTGACCGCGATGCACTGCGTGACAAGGTTCACCTGACGCGTGAAGTCATCGGCAAATCGAAGTCGCCGCAGGATCTGAAGACGCGGCTGGATGACGTTTTGCACAGCCATGAGGGCCTCTTCGTCACCGTGCTTCGCAATGGTCAATCGCTGTACTCGACGGAGGACTTTGAGTTTCCTGCGGATTTGAGCGTGCGGACCCAGCATTCCCGCTTGGGGGTTGCCTCGTGGCGAATCAAGGACCGTGAGTACCGGGGAATGTCCGAAGCCGTGACGCTGTCGGGTTCCGCAGAGCCGCCGCTGCAGGTCTGGGTGGCCGTGGACATTGCCCACCACAAGCACTTCATGTACGAATTGATTTGGGTGCTTGTGGGCTACGTGGCATTGGCAACGCTGGTGGCTGGGGTCCTGGGCTGGTGGGCCGCAAAGAATGGATTGGCCCCCCTTCGCGCCATGCGGTCCCGCGCCATGGCCATCACGGCACAGCGGCTGGACGAGCGGATGCCAACCCAGGAGTTTCCGGTGGAGATGGCCGACCTGGCGACCACCCTCAACGAGATGCTCCGGCGTCTGAAGGAGGAGTTCGACCGGTTGTCCGAGTTTTCTTCGGACCTGGCCCACGAGCTGCGTACGCCCATCAACAATCTGATGACACAGACCCAGGTCACGCTCAGCCAGGCTCGTTCTTCCGAGGAGTACCAGGACATACTGGCTTCCAACGCCGAGGAGTACCAGCGCCTGGCCCGCATGGTGGCTGACATGTTGTTCCTGGCCAAGGCTGACCACGGTCTCATTCTTCCCAGCACGGAAAGAATCGCGGTCCATGATGAAGCTCAGGCTTTGTTTGACTTCTACGAGGCCTTGGCAGAAGAGAAGAAAGTCCGACTGCAATTGATCGGGACGGCGGAGATCACAGGCGACCGGTTGATGTTGCGCCGGGCGCTCAGCAATCTCCTGTCCAACGCCATTCGCTACACCCCACCAGGCGAGCTGGTGGTCGTGGACATCCAGGGGGGCCTGCACGGAACCACCGTGGACGTCGTCAACACTGGACCTTCCATCGAGGCGCAGATGATCCCCCGCCTGTTCGACCGCTTCTTTAGGGCGGACAAGTCGCGCAAGCAGCTGGACTCGGACGGAGCGGGGTTGGGCTTGTCCATTACCCAGGCGATTGTTCACGCACACCGGGGACGGATTTCCGTGAGTTCGGCGGATGGCAGGACTTGTTTTTCGATGTATTTCCCCAGTGCACAGAGCATTGGCAAGCACCTCACGACAGATGCATGACCCTTTGGAAACTCTCATAGACTGCTGGAAGGCAGACCCGAGCAGCACCTACAACACCTGGTTCTTGTGGGATCAGCGGATCAAGAACTTCCGCTCCATTCGCCGAGGCATTGCTCAGGTGGTGCAGGACATCCGGGGCGGAACGTTTGGCAACGCCTACCGAGGCTCCTCGCTAGAGACGATCGTGGGTTCCGTGGCAGAGCAGCGCCAGATTTTCAAAGGGGCGGACCACGCGTTCCTCTGGAAACCCAAGCTGCGGATTCCGGACATCTACGAGAACACGAGCAACCAGCTCGCCTTCGCAGACCTTCTTCACACTTGCGATCACTGTGACTGCGCAGAAGACGTAGTGGCCGCCATACAGCGCATTGATGCAATTGGCATCAAAGGCTTGGGCCCAGCAGTCGCCAACTTGCTGTACTTCATCCACCCAACGCTGGTCTCTCCCTTCAACACGGCCATCGTCAATGGTTTCAACGCGGTGACCGGGGGGCGCGTGAAGCTCGGACGCTGGGACCACTATCTTTCGATGCGAGAAGGTTTGCTACGCTTGAACGCGCACTACCGGCTGAAGCTATCGAATGATCTGGGTGCGATCGCGGGACTCATGTTTGACATTGGCAGTGGCCGATATGCTGCGCCGCCACCAGCCATGGATCAGGCGGCGACAGCTCTCTGGCAAGAAGACCTTGAACGTGTGCGGCAGGAATCCACCGCATTGCAACGGGAACTGTCCCAGGCGACCGAGAGCGATGCGACCCACACGGGTGTCCAGGCTTCGCTGCGCGACCTGGGAAAGGCCCTCGGCTTCGAGGTCTGGATCGCGTCCAACGACCGGGGCCGCGCCTATGGCGGGGGGGTGCTGGGAGACGGATGCCTCTCGCAGTTGCCAGCCAGCCTGGACCGAGGACTGGAGTCCGTGCGACTGATCGATGTTGTATGGGTTGATCCCCAGACCTCGCAATTCGCCGCCGCATTCGAAGTCGAACACACCACGTCCATCTATTCGGGCATCGTACGCATGCTCGATCTGGCCCTGGGCACGCCGGTTGCAGGCAACTGCGCCCTGTTTCTGGTGGCTCCAGACAATCGCAGAGACAAGGTCGCTGAGCAACTTCAAAGGCCTGCCTTCTCCAGGGTGTCGGAGCTGGGAATCCGGTACTTGCCTTACAGCCAGCTGGAGCAGAACCATGCCTCCATGAGCCGCTTTGGGTCCAGCATCAAGCCGTTGCTGGAGATTTCGCAGCGGCTGTGAGCCACGGCTATTTCGTGCGGCGCGCTTCGCTGCGCTCGGCTCTTTGGGCCCCAGGGATGCGGCGACCCACGGCGATGTCGGCAAGATGAAGTTTCTGTTATCCCGAACGGCGGGATTGACGGGTGGCGCCTTGCGTTGCGAAAGCTACAGATCGAACTCCAATCTCTACGATTGGGCGTTGCCTCGGTACAGATTTCGAGGCAGAACTTCGCAAACTCTTCGCCCCAGAAAGCCTCGGCATGAACGTCACGACAAAGCCATTGGATGCACTATTGCCTGTCAGTTCGCTGGGAAACTCTGTGCCCAAAGCACCGAGCATCCAGGGAGGCGGTTTTCTGGACGCGATGAAGCAGGCGCTTTCAACCACAAGCCAGTTGCAGAGTGAGTCTGGTCGCCTAAGCCGCGAGGTCACATTCGGCAATCCCACGGTCAGTCTTGAAGAAACGATGCTCGCTGGAGTCAAGTCGAACATCGCGTTTCAGGCCACGCTTCAGAGCCGCAACCGCATTGTTCAGGCCTACACCGATGTGATGAACATGCAGGTCTGATGCTCGGAGGTCGGAGCAATGCAAAAGCAGATGTCGCACGCACTTGCTGCTGGCACCGCAGACGTGCATGGCGAGCCAACTGGAGATGGGCCTGTTTCGAAAGACCCCTCCAGATCAGCAGCCGACCGCCCGGAGAACCTGTTTAGAACCGAGGGGCCTTGGTGGATTCGTCCGAGGTGGCGGCCACAGCTGCATGGTGCGCTGCGTGGTAGCGGTCAGGATAGATTTCATTGAGCTTGCGGCCGTCTTCGCCCACAGCGATGATTTCTCCTTCGCGGATGGCGCGTGCCAACTCACTCTTGACTTGTTCCCGCGTCTTCAACGACTTGCCTGCCACGATCGGATAGCGACCAGACATCAACTCATTGCGTTTGACTCCGAATTCACCGGCCACCATGATGTCACCCGTACGGATAGCCTGCTCCAATTCTTCCCGCACTTGCTCGCGGGATTTGCTAGCCTGAGTCGAAGTAGTCGAGCGATAGGCTCCGGGGTTGATTTGCTTGAGAGTCATCCCCGAGTCGCCTGCAGCAAGCATCTCGCCGTTTTGCTGAGCCTGCGCCAATTCAGCCAGCACTTGTTCGCGCGTCTTGCTGACCGCTTGGTCCGACGCAAAAGCGGGGGCTGCGATGAGGGAAAGGACGATGAGGGTGGACTTCAGTTTCATGATGGTGTTTCCTTTTTGGGTAGATGGCAATGGTTCAGGTGCAACCGCAGGCCGGTTTGGGAGGGCACGCGGTTGCCGGTGATCGTTGAGAGGGTTCAGGGCAGTTGGCGGGCATCGACCCAGCCAGCTTCGCCGCCCATATCCCGTACACCGTCACGACCGACGGGGTTGCGCTTGGCTGACTGCAACTCATCGAGGACTTGCTGGCGGGTCTTGGTCAGTTTGGGGCCCGGAACGAGTGGATAAGTGGCAGGGTAGCCACGGCTGATCCAGTACAGCGAACCGTCCTTCTGAGCGGCCAGCACGGTGCTTTCGACCGCTTGGCGGCTCACCGCATTGCCCAAATGGTCGGCGGCCAGGCTCACGCCTTCCTCCTGGCTTGGGCTTGCGTGGTAAACGGAAGTTGCGAAAGAGGCGGTGGCGGATGCAGCAAGGCTGGCGACGAGGATTGCGGTACGAACTTTCATGATGGTCTCCTGTGGCGCCGGATGCCCGATATGGTTCATCCAGGTGGCGTTTTCTGCACCACGGAGAGAAGTCTAAAAATTGCCGCCCCACATGGAGGTGACCTCCTGATTACGCTTTCGACAGCAATCTGCAATCCACTAAAACCCGAGTGCATCCCCCGCGTCGGTTCTGGGCGTCATACGACACTGCGGCCACCTCATTGCGGCAACGAGAGTCTCCCGCCGTCCTGCAGCGACGCAATCAGCGGGCAGGAGACATTCCCTTTTCTCGCATGGCATGCGCATACCAGTTCAGACAGCACCGACTCCATGCGTGCCAAATCGGCTATCTTCTCGCGCACATCCTTGAGCTTGGACTCAGCCAGTGCGCTGGCTTCTTCACAATGAGTTCCATCGTCTAGCCGCAGCAGCTCGGCTATTGCATCCAGGCTGAAGCCCAGGCGCTGAGCCGCTTTGACGAAGCGCACCCGCGTCACATCTGCATCTCCATAGCGGCGGATGCTGCCGTGAGGCTTGGCCGGCTCGGGCAACAATCCCTTGCGCTGATAGAACCGGATGGTCTCTACATTGACCCCGGCCGCCTCGGCAAAAGCGCCGATCGTAAAACTCTCCAAATTGGCTTTCATACCGCTTGACTCCGTACATGACTACGGAAGTAAGGTTACGGGATTCAACCAATTTTGAAAGGTCAAGCGCATGTCGGAGCCAAACAACGGGCGCACAGCGCTCTTCGCCGGAGGGCTGGCGGCCATCCTTGCCTCGACTTGCTGCCTCGGACCGCTGGTCCTGATCACCCTGGGATTCAGCGGGGCATGGATTGGCAAGCTGACCGCGCTGGAGCCCTACCGCCCGATCTTCATCGGGGTCGCGCTGGTGGCGCTGTTCTTCGCCTGGCGGCGCATTTACCGCCCGGTGCAAGCCTGTAAACCGGGGGAGATCTGCGCGATTCCCCAGGTGCGAGCTGCCTACAAGCTTATTTTCTGGAGCGTGGCCGCACTGATTGTGGTCGCGCTCGGGTTCCCCTATGTCATGCCATTTTTCTATTGATCACAGGAGTTCTTCATGAAACAACTACTTGCCTCCCTGGCGCTCACCCTGGCCGTTGTCCCCGTGTGGGCCGCCACCCAGACCGTCATGCTGGCCATTCCCGGCATGACCTGCTCCACCTGCCCGATCATCGTCAAAAAAGCGCTTTCCAAGATCGAAGGCGTTAGCGAAGTTGAGGTGACCTTTGAGACGCGCGACGCAGCTGTCACCTTCGATGACGCAAAGACCAGCGTGCAGAAGCTGACCAAGGCAACCGCAGAGGTGGGGTTTCCATCCAGTGTCAAGCGGTGAAGCATTGACAACTGCACTGCAGCGCATGTGATGCCGTTACCTGGCGCGCACAAGCAAAAAGGATCTGTCGCATGACCCATCTGACAATCACCGGCATGACCTGCGGTTCGTGTGCGGCACACGTCAAAAAAGCCTTGGAAGACGTGCCCGGCGTACAGTCGGCATTTGTCTCCCACCCCGAAGGCACTGCCCAACTTGTCACCCTGCCGGGCACATTGCCCGATGCTCTGACTGCCGCTGTGGCCAGACTGGGCTACAAAGCAATGCTCGCCGATGTCCCCCCCAAACACAACCACGCTGGATCGCTCGATCAGGTGCGTCAGTGGACAGGGGGCGCTGACAAGCGCCGTGGCAACGAGCGTCCGCTGCAAATAGCCGTGATCGGAAGTGGTGGAGCCGCTATGGCGGCAGCACTGAAGGCCGTCGAGCAAGGCGCGCACGTCACGCTGGTGGAGCGAGGCACCATCGGCGGAACTTGTGTGAACATTGGCTGTGTGCCGTCCAAAATCATGATCCGCGCCGCGCATATCGCGCATCTGCGCCGAGAAAGCCCGTTCGATGGGGGCATGTCACCCACACCGCCGACGATCCTGCGCGAGCGGTTGCTAGCGCAGCAGCAGGCACGTGTCGAAGAACTCCGCCATGCCAAGTACGAAGGCATCCTGGACGGCAACCCAGGCATCACGGTGTTGCACGGTGAAGCGCGTTTCAAGGACGATCGGAGCCTTGTCGTCCGTTTGAGCGAGGGGGACGAGCAGATCGTGGTGTTCGACCGCTGTTTGGTCGCGACAGGAGCCAGCCCGGCCCTACCGCCGATTCCGGGTTTGAAAGAGTCACCCTACTGGACTTCGACGGAGGCGCTCGCCAGTGCCACCGTTCCCGAACGGCTGGCTGTGATTGGCTCGTCGGTGGTGGCGCTGGAGCTGGCCCAGGCTTTTGCCCGGCTAGGCAGCAAAGTAGTGATTCTGGCGCGCAGCACCTTGTTTTTCCGGGAGGACCCGGCCATCGGAGAGGCCATGACTGCTGCTTTTCGTGCCGAAGGCATCGAGGTGCTGGAGCACAGGGAAGCCAGCCAGGTCGCGCATGTTGACGGTGAATTTGTGCTGACGACGGGGCACGGAGATATCCGCGCTGACAGGCTGCTGGTCGCAACGGGGCGGACACCGAACACGCACAGCCTCGCGCTGGACGCGGCGGGGGTCACAGTCAATGCGCAGGGGGGCATCGTCGTTGACAAGGGCATGCGCACCAGTGGCCGGAACATTTACGCGGCAGGCGATTGCACCGACCAGCCTCAATTCGTCTATGTGGCCGCAACCGCAGGCACGCGCGCGGCCATCAACATGACCGGTGGGGAAGCGGCACTCGACCTGACCGCGATGCCCGCCGTGGTGTTCACCGATCCACAAGTAGCAACCGTGGGCTACACCGAAGCAGGAGCGCGCAATGGCGGCATTGAGACCGACAGCCGGCTGTTGACGCTGGACAACGTGCCACGTGCGCTCGCCAACTTCGACACGCGTGGTTTTATCAAGCTGGTGACCGATACCACCGGGCACTTGATTGGCGTGCAGGCGGTCGCGCCGGAAGCTGGCGAACTGATCCAGACGGCGGCCCTGGCAATTCGGCACCGCATGACAGTGCAGGAGCTGGCCGACCAGTTGTTCCCCTATTTGACGATGGTCGAGGGACTCAAGCTCGCGGCGCAGACCTTCAGCAAGGACGTCAAGCAGCTTTCTTGCTGTGCAGGATGAGAAGCGGGCGAGATGATGAGAGTGCCCGCACAGTAGCTCAAATCGCTATTGATTGGCGCCGACTTGCCAAGCAACAGCCAACGCCGAGCGAACTTGGTGCAGGGACACTTTTCTGAGTGAAATTTCTCAGCATCCGAAACGCTTCACGGCGCGCCCAAAGCGGCGCCTGCCAGCATTACAGAAATATCATCGACCCATCATCTTCTGGTGTGTTGCTGTATTCCAAACTTCCCCTCGTCACGACGCGCACCGAGCCCATCGGACCGCGTGGGGCCGTCAGCCTGGCTGACGTTTCAATGACTCATGATGAGGGTTAAGACCATGTTCAAAAAGATCTTTGCACCCGCCGTTGTCGCGGCGCTGTCGATGGCTTGTGCAGTTGCTTTCGCAGCTTCCGCTGGCAACGAGGCACGCGACCAGGCATCGCCGGTCAAGATGCAGGTCGGGGAAGAAACGGCACGCTACTGGAGTCATCCGAGGCTGGGAATGGTCAAGGTGGACGCCGCTGGCCGCATGCTCACGGGTGACTCTGCCAAGGATGATGCTGCGCGATCTGCAGCTCCTTCCGGCAATCCCTCGACCCGCACACGTTGACGCACCCCGGCGAGGCGGTGCAACACCCGTAGCGTCCAGGGAAGGCGGCAAGGGAGCATTGCTGCGATCAAAGTTGAACGCCTGGACATACCGCCATTCATGTGACGCAAGTCAAGGATTGATGATGATCATGCTTGACATTGCCACCATGTAAACCCTTATCGTTCCCCCAAGGTCCATCACCATCTCGATGACCACTTCTTGGAGATCGCCATGAACCACGACCACACCACAGGGCATTCAGAAGCTGCCAACGCCAGCGGAGGCAGCCGCAAATTGATCGGCGCGGTGATCATGCTTGCGCTCATCGGGGCATTCTTCTTGCTCAGGGAGCATTGGTCGCACATCGCGGGCTACTGGCCGTATCTGCTCTTGCTGGCTTGCCCGTTGATGCACCTCTTACATGGGCACGGGGGGCACGGCTCTCACGAAGGCGATTCGAGCAAAAAGTAATCTTGCAGGCACACAACACATTTGCAGGGAGGCCATTCATGTCCAACGCGGAACCGCACGATCACACCCACCATGGCCATCAGCATCATGAGGGGGTCCACGGGGATACACCGCCGCCCATGACGAAACTGAAAGATCCAGTCTGCGGTATGGACGTGACGGAACAATCGCATCACTCGGCGGAGCATGAGGGGCGGCACTACTACTTCTGTAGCGCCAAGTGCCAAACGAAGTTTGTTGAGGACCCGGACAAGTACGCTGTCACGCCTCCCGGTACCGACAAGGTTGCGCGAGAGCCAGAAGCCACTCAGCCCGGCACCATCTACACCTGCCCCATGCACCCTGAGGTGCAGCAGGACCACCCCGGGAACTGCCCCAAATGCGGCATGACGCTGGAGCCCATGCTCCCCACGCTGGATGAGGGAGAAAACGCCGAACTCGTGGATTTCCGGCATCGCTTCTGGTGGACGTTGCCACTGACCGTGGTGGTCACTGTTCTGGCCATGGTGGGGCACAGGCTGCAGTGGTTCGAAATGGCCACCCAGAGCTGGATTGAGCTGGTGCTGACGGTACCCATCGTGCTGTGGGCTGGCTGGCCCTTCTTTGTGCGTGGTGCCCAGTCCATCGCGAACCGCAGTCCCAACATGTGGACCTTGATCGGCCTGGGCACGGGCGCCGCATTTGTCTACAGCGTGGTCGCGACCGTTGCGCCGGGGGTATTTCCAGCCTCGTTCCAGGCCATGGGCCGCGTGGCGGTGTACTTCGAAGCCGCAGCTGTCATCATCTCGCTCACGCTGCTGGGCCAGATGCTGGAGCTGAAAGCACGCTCCCAGACCTCAGCCGCCATCAAATCGCTGCTGGGCCTGGCCCCCAAGACCGCACGGCGTATCGACGCCAACGGTCAGGAGAGTGATGTTCCCTTGTCCCATGTCCATGTGGGAGACCTCTTGCGCGTACGTCCCGGTGAGAAGGTGCCGGTGGATGGCGTGGTGGTCGAGGGGAGCAGCGCGGTGGACGAAGCCATGCTCACTGGCGAGCCGGTGCCCATCGTCAAGGGGCCTGGCGATGCCGTCATCGGTGCCACGCTCAATACCAACGGGGCACTGGTGATCCGGTCCGAGCGGGTGGGCTCCGCCACCATGCTGTCCCAGATCGTTCAGATGGTTGCGCAGGCACAGCGCTCACGGGCTCCCATGCAGCGCATGGCGGACCAGGTGGCGGGCTATTTCGTGATGGCCGTGGTGGGTATCGCGTTGCTCACACTGTTCGCGTGGGGCCTGTTCGGTCCGGAGCCACGCTGGGTCTACGGCCTGGTCAATGCAGTTGCGGTGTTGATCATCGCGTGCCCTTGTGCGTTGGGATTGGCAACACCCATGTCGATCATGGTGGCTACCGGCCGGGGGGCGACCAGCGGGGTTCTGTTCAGGGACGCAGCAGCCATCGAGAACCTGCGCAAGGTGGATACGCTGATCGTGGACAAGACTGGCACGCTCACAGAGGGCAAGCCTTCCTTCGAGCGGGTTGTTGCCATGCCCGGTCTGTCCGAGGATGAGGTTCTGCGCCTGGCAGCCAGTCTGGATCAAGGCAGCGAGCATCCGCTGGCCGATGCCATTGTCCAAGCGGCCCGCGCCAAGGGGCTGGCCCTGGACAAGCCCGAGGACTTTGAGTCCGGGTCGGGCATCGGGGTGCGCGGACAGGTCGCTGGACGCCAGCTCGCCCTGGGCAACACAGTCCTCATGGAGCAGGTCGGGGTTTCTGCGAACCCGCTGCTTGCGCAGGCAGAGGCCTTGCGCGCCACAGGCGCCAGCGTGATGTACCTGGCGGCCGATGGCCAGCTTCAAGGCCTGCTGGCGGTCTCGGATGCCATCAAGGCCAGCACGCCGGAAGCGCTGGCGACCTTGCACGCGGCGGGGCTGCGCATTGTCATGGCCACGGGCGACGGCATGACCACCGCCAAGGCGGTGGGGGCAAAGCTGGGGATTGATGAGGTTCATGGCGAGGTCAAGCCTGCGGACAAGCTGGCCCTGGTGTCCCGGCTGCAGGCCGAAGGCCGTGTTGTTGCCATGGCGGGTGACGGGATCAATGACGCGCCCGCCCTTGCCAAGGCAGACGTGGGGATCGCGATGGGTACTGGCACCGATGTGGCGATGAACAGCGCACAGGTCACCTTGGTCAAGGGCGATCTGCGAGGGATTTCCACAGCGCGGGAACTGTCCGAGGCGACGGTGGGTAACATGAAGCAGAACCTCATGTTCGCCTTCCTCTACAACGCGCTGGGCATACCGATTGCGGCAGGGCTGCTGTATCCCTTCACCGGCTGGCTGCTGTCGCCGATGATCGCGGCCCTGGCGATGAGCCTGAGTTCTGCCTCGGTGATCACCAACGCCCTGCGGCTTCGCAAGGGCTGAGATGGCTCGGCAGGCCCGGATTTGATCTAGGTTAAGTCCGTGGCCACCGCTGGGGATACCATTCGCACCATGATCTTCGCCAGAAGCACCGTATCGCGCCAAGGACGCTGGATAGCCAGCGTTCTGATTGCGGCGTTGCTTCTGATGCAGTTCGCGTTGGCCGCCTATGCCTGTCCCAAGCTGGACTCTGCAGCCCATGCGGCATCGATGCAAAAAGCGGGCATGGCCATGGAAGATGCAGTGGGTATGCCCTCCATGCCTGATTGTCACGCGATGGCGGGCACCATGGACGAGCAGGACCCTCAGCTGTGCCGAGCCCACTGTGATGGCGACAGCTTGTCCTCCCCCTCGCTCCAAGGTCTCGATCTGCAGGCGCTCGCGGCGCACGCCATCTGGGTCGCCTACGTGCTGCCTGTGATCCTGGACTCCGAGCGCCACATTGACCCTCGGGCTGTCTACGCGGAGCTGGACATTCGAGCGGGCTCTCCCCCCATCTATCTAACCCATCAGGTCTTTCGGAATTGATCGTGCACGTCTTGCGCGCTGCCTTGCAGCGTTTGCGCAAGTCTGATTTCGTGCCCCTTCATTTCGAGGACCATCATGCCCAACATCTCCTTCGGCGCTCCCTGCGAGCGCCTGTCTGCGCACCAGCGCATTCATCCCATCTCGCAGCGCATCCGGGTGCGCAACCTCCACCATCTGCGCCTGGGCGCTCTCGGGCTCCTGCTGCTCGGCGCCGGCTTGGCTGGGAACCCGGCGCACGCCCTGGGCTTTGCCGAGGCATTGGACTTGGCGGAACAGCAAAGTCCTCGCATCACGGCGCAGCGGCTGCAGATTGACGCAGCCAGCAGCACCCAGAAGGCCGCAGGGGCACTGCCGGATCCCAAGCTCTCAGTCGGGATCGAGAACTTTCCCATCAGCGGCATGGACCGCTTCAGCCTCACACGCGAGTCCATGACCATGCAGCGCCTGGCGCTGATGCAGGAGGTGCCCAACCGTGCCAAGCGCGATGCCCAGATTGCCGGTGCCGAGGCCAAGGTGGAACGCGAACGCGCCGCCCTGGGCGTCCAGCGCCTGCAGATCCGCCAGGAGCTGAGCCAAGCGTGGATCATGGCCCAGGCTATCGAGCAACGTGATCAGGTGCTCACCGGTCTACTGAGTGAGAACCAGCGCCTGCAGGACAGCCTGACTGCTCGCATCGCCGGAGGCACGGCCCAGGCCGCAGACCTGCTGATGGCCAGGCAGGAGGCGCTTGCGCTGTCGGACCGTCGGGACGATCTGCAGCGGGACCGGTCCAAGGCCAGGGCGATGTTGCGGCGCTGGGTTGGCGCTCGCGCCGACGAGGCGCTACAGGGCACTCCTGGGCCGCTGAGCCGCCCCTTGGACCAACTGCGGTCAGAGGTACACCGCCACGCGGAACTTGCGCAGTACCCCGCCATGCAGGCCATGGCCTTGGCGGAAACGCGCGAAGCCCAGGCAGAAACCAAGGGTGATTGGTCCTGGGAAGTCGCCTACAGCCGCCGCGACCGCCGCTGGGGCGACATGGTGTCCTTCCAGGTGAGCTTCGACCTTCCATGGCAACAGGAGCGGCGCCAGGCACCCCAGATCAAGGCCAAGCAGCTAGAGCTGCAGCGCCTGGAAGCCGAGCAGGAAGACGTGACCCGCAGGCACCTGCAGGAGCTGGAGGACAGCGCCTCAGAGCTGGCGGCACTGAACAGTCAGATCGAGCGGCTGCAATCGGCGGGCATGGGCTTGGCACAGGGGCGTGCCGAACTCGCGTTGGCCAATTACCAGTCTGCCAAAGGCGACTTGAGCGCCGTGCTGGCGGCCAGGGCCCAAGTGCGGGAGACGCACTGGCGGCTCATTGATCTGCAGGCGCAGCGGGACACCGTGATTGCCCGTCTGAACAGCCTGATCGCGGACTGAAGGGAGAACCACATGACCAATACCGTTTTCAAGAAGACCACTGTGGCCGTGGCACTGGTGGCTGCTGGCATTGCCCTCGGTTGGGGCGTCTCCCAATGGCGCATTGCGAGCAGTCATCCATCTGGCGCTACCCCTCCATCGGCAGAAGCGGCGAAGGCCGACCGCAAGGTGCTGTACTGGTACGACCCCATGGTGCCAACGCAGAAGTTCGACAAGCCAGGCAAGTCGCCCTACATGGACATGGCGCTGGTTCCCAAGTACGCCGATGAGGACGCACAACAAAGCACCGGTTTGAATGTCTCGGCACAAGCGGTGCAAGCCCTCGGCCTGCGCACCGCCACGGTGGAGCAGCGCGACATTGGATCCGATGTGGACGTGCTGGGCACGGTCCAGCTCAATGACCGGGATGTGAGTATCGTCCAGGCGCGTTCTGCAGGATTTGTGGAGCGTGTCTATGCCCGGGCCCCGGGTGACGTGGTGGCCGCAGGCGCGCCATTGGCCGATTTACTGCTGCCTGAGTGGGTGGCTGCGCAGCGCGAGTTCCTCGCTGTCCGGGCGCTCAAGGAAGAGTCGCTGACGGCCGCTTCGCGTCATCGGTTGTCACTGCTGGGCATGCCTGCCTCGCTCGTGGCCCAGGTGGAGCGCACGGGCGAACCTCAGGGCCGCTACACGGTGACCTTCCCACAAGCAGGGATGGTGGCCGAACTGATGGTGCGCCAGGGCATGACGGTCTCTGCGGGTGCCAGTCTCGTACGCGTAAACGGTCTGGCCAGCGTCTGGATCGAAGCGGCCGTTCCCGAAGCGCAAAGCGGTCCCTTGCAACTGGGGCAGGACGCCCAGGTGCGCCTGGCCGCGTTTCCGGGCGAAACCCTCAAAGCCCGTGTCGTGAGCATCCTCCCAGAGGCCAACCGGGACACCCGCACGGTGCGCGTGCGCCTGGAGCTTCCCAACCCCACCCAGCGCCTGAAGGCGGGCATGTCCGGGCAGATTGCCCTGGCCGGACGTATGCAACCAGCGCTGCTGGTGCCCAGCGAAGCAGTGATCCGAACCGGTAAGCGGGCACTGGTTTACGTGGTGGACGGCCCCGGCAAGTACCACCCCGTCCAGGTACAACTTGGCGCGGAAATCGATGACCGACTCGTCATTCAAAGCGGACTCACCGCAGGGCAGCAGGTGGTCGCCTCGGCGCAGTTCCTGATCGACTCGGAAGCCAGCCTGCGAGGCATCATGCCCGCTCAACCTCCCGGCAGCAGCGCACAACCCATCGCTGAACAGGGTTCCTCGGCCTCTGCGGCTCCGGCGTCCAAGAGCTTTACGGTGCGAGGGGTGGTCGATGAGGTCACGCCAACCGAGCTGACCCTTACCCACGAGGCCGTGCCTGAACTGAAGTGGCCCGGCATGACCATGCCATTCAAGCTGGCAAACCCAGAGCTGGCCAAGGCCCTGAAACCGGAGCAGCAGGTCAAGTTCACCTTCCAGCAGCAAGGCAAGGACTTCGTGATCACTGCCGTGGAAAGGATCAAGCCATGATCGCACGTCTGATCCGCTGGTCGGTGGCGAACCGACTCCTGGTTCTGCTGGCGACCGTGATGCTCACGGCCTGGGGCGTGTGGGGCGTGCGCAGCACCCCCGTGGACGCGCTCCCCGATTTGTCGGATGTCCAGGTCATCATCCGCACCTCCTACCCCGGCCAGGCGCCGCAGATCGTGGAAAACCAGGTGACCTACCCGCTGGCCACCACCATGCTGTCCGTCCCGGGCGCCAAGACGGTGCGCGGCTTCTCGTTCTTTGGCGACTCGTTTGTCTACATCCTGTTCGAGGACGGCACGGACCTGTACTGGGCACGTTCCCGGGTGCTGGAGTACATGAACCAGGTGCAGGGGCGACTACCCGCCACGGCCAAATCGTCGCTCGGCCCCGACGCCACCGGGGTCGGCTGGATCTACCAATATGCGCTGGTGGACCGCACCGGCAAGAACGATCTCGCCCAGCTGCGGGCCCTGCAGGACTGGTTCCTGAAATTCGAACTCAAGAGCCTGCCCAATGTCGCGGAAGTGGCGTCGGTGGGCGGCATGGTCAAGCAGTACCAGGTGGTGCTCGATCCGATCAAGCTCGCAGCCCAAGGGCTGACCCAGGGGCAGGTGCGTGATGCCATCCTGGGAGCGAACCAGGAAACGGGAGGGTCGGTGCTGGAGTTGTCCGGGGCCGAGTACATGGTGCGCGCCAGCGGCTACCTCAAGACGCTGGACGACTTCAGGGCCATCCCGCTGGTGTCGCGCGCCGGGATTCCCGTGCGCCTGGGCGATGTCGCAACGCTGCAGATCGGACCGGAGATGCGGCGCGGCATCGCCGAACTCGACGGCGAGGGGGAAGTGGCCGGTGGCGTGGTGGTCCTGCGCTCGGGCAAGAATGCCCAGGAAACCATCCAAGCCGTCAAGGCCAAGCTCAGCGAGCTGCAAAGCAGCCTGCCCCAGGGCGTGGAGATCGTCACAACCTACGACCGCAGTGCGCTCATTGAGCGGGCGATCCAGAACCTCACCACCAAACTCGTGGAGGAGTTCATCGTGGTGGCTGTGGTCTGTGTCTTGTTCCTCTGGCACCTGCGCTCGGCACTGGTCGCCATCATTTCTCTGCCGCTGGGGATCATGGCGGCGTTTCTGGTGATGCGCTACCAGGGCATCAACGCCAACATCATGTCTCTGGGTGGCATTGCGATCGCAGTGGGCGCCATGGTTGATGCGGCCGTGGTGATGATCGAGAACGCCCACAAGAAGCTGGAGGCCTGGCAGCACAAGCATCCCGACCGCCAACTGGTGGGGGAAGAGCGCTGGAAGGTAATCACCGAAGCCGCCGAGGAGGTAGGCCCCGCGCTGTTCTTCTCGCTGCTCATCATCACCTTGTCCTTCGTGCCCGTCTTTACGCTGGAAGCACAGGAAGGTCGCCTGTTTGGACCGCTGGCGTTCACTAAGACCTACGCGATGGCCGCAGCTGCGGCCCTCTCGGTCACGCTGATCCCGGTCCTGATGGGCTACTGGATCCGGGGCCGCATCCCAGATGAGCAAAAGAACCCGATCACGCGCGCGCTGATTGCCGTGTACCGGCCTTGCCTGGAATGGGTTCTGCACCGCCCCAAATCCACACTGGTCATCGCCGTGCTGGCGCTGACGACCACGATCTGGCCCCTCTCGCGGCTGGGGGGCGAGTTCCTGCCCAGGCTCGATGAAGGCGATCTGCTGTACATGCCTTCGGCGCTCCCGGGCCTGTCGGCACAGCGGGCGACGGAGCTTCTGCAACTGAGCAACCGGATGATCAAGACGGTTCCCGAGGTCGAGCGCGTCTTCGGCAAGGCTGGCCGCGCGGAGACCGCAACCGATCCGGCACCGCTGGAAATGTTCGAGACCACGGTGAAGCTCAAGCCCAGAGACCAATGGCGTCCAGGAATGACGCCCGAGGGTCTGATCGAGGAGCTGGACAAGGCCGTCAAGATTCCTGGCCTGTCCAACATCTGGATTCCACCCATCCGCAACCGGATTGACATGCTGGCCACCGGCATCAAGAGTCCCATCGGGGTCAAGGTGACCGGCAACGACCTGAAGGTGATCGACGGGATCGCTGCCCAAGTCGAGCAGGTCGCCAAGGGCATTCCGGGAGTGACTTCGTCGTTGGCAGAGCGCCTGACGGGGGGGCGCTACGTCGATGTCCGCATCGACCGCACGGCCGCAGGGCGCTACGGGCTGAACGTGTCCGAAATCCAGGCCGTGGTCTCCGGGGCCATCGGTGGTGAAAACGTGTCTGAAACGGTCGAGGGCTTGGCCCGCTTCCCGATCAACCTGCGCTATCCGCGTGAGTGGCGCGACTCCCCGGAACGCCTGGCCCAGTTGCCCATCTCCACGCCCATGGGGCAGCAGATCACGCTGGGCACGGTGGCCAGCATCTCCATCACCGATGGCCCCCCATGCTCAAGAGCGAGAACGCCCGCCCATCGGGCTGGGTGTATGTCGATGTGCGGGGGCGCGATCTGGCATCGGTGGCCAATGACCTGCGCGATGCGGTGGGCCGCCAGATCAAGCTGGAGCCCGGGGTCAGCATCACGTACTCAGGTCAGTTCGAGTACCTGGAGCGGGCCAATGCCCGCCTGAAAGTCGTGGTGCCTGCCACCTTGCTGATCATCTTCGTGCTGTTGTACTTGACCTTCTCGCGCATGGGCGAGGCGGGACTGATCATGGCGACGCTGCCATTCGCGCTCACTGGGGGCATCTGGTTCCTGTACCTGATGAACTACAACCTGTCCATCGCCACCGGTGTGGGCTTCATCGCTCTGGCGGGGGTCGCGGCAGAGTTCGGGGTGGTCATGCTCATCTACCTCAAGCAGGCACTCGCAGAGAGATGTCCAGACGGCAGGCAGCCCGCGCTCGAAGAGCTGCTGGACGCGATCCGGGAAGGTGCAGTTTTGCGCGTCCGACCCAAGGCCATGACCGTGGCCGTTATTCTGGCGGGCCTGGTGCCCATCGTGTGGAGCAGCGGGACGGGCTCGGAGGTCATGAGCCGCATTGCGGCCCCCATGCTGGGCGGCATGGTGACGGCACCGCTGCTGTCCTTGTTCGTGATTCCTGCGGCTTATGTGCTGATGAGAAGGCCGAGAAAGCGCGATCAGCTAGACACTGAGGCTTCGTGAGGCTGGCCTGAGGCCTCGGTGGAAATCCAGCTTGCTGACCGCGGAACTGCGCTAGAACGCCAGGTGAGGCGATTTTTATCGAACTGCTCCAGCAGCACTTGATCCATGCACGGGCGATGACCCGCTGAAGGCCTACAGTGGGGACCGGGCATGACGAAGGCTCGGGCTGACATGGCTGCCCGAGCCCTGTAGGCCCTGCAGCAGCAGAATGTGTAGTACTTGATTGCTCGCGAGGTGGACAAGACTTCCACTTTCTTTGGGAACGGGTAGTCTTTGATCTGCGTTGGCGCCAAGTAACTGGTAGACCCATGTCTCCAAGGTCGCCAAATGAACATCGGTCATCCCCTTGACCGATACCAAGCCCCCAAGCCGCTCAGCCTACGCGGAACAAGTGCCTGACAAACGGGGTTCCTCGGCCACAGGTACGCTGAGCGAACAATCACTAGTGGGAATGTGCATGTTCCTTAGGCTGCATAGGCGGGGCCTTGGAAGCCGACTCCACCCGCGTACCGCGAAGCAGGCGCAGGCCGTTGCCCACCACCAGTAAGCTGGCCCCCATGTCCGCAAAAACGGCCATCCACATGGTCGCAGTGCCTACCACCGCCATCACCAGAAAGACGCTCTTGATGCCCAGCGCCAGGGTGATGTTCTGCCAGAGAACCGCATGAGTGCGCTTGGACAGGCGCACGGTCTCAGCGACGCGCTGCAGGTCATCGTTCATGATGACCACGTCGGCCGCTTCCATCGCCGTGTCGGTTCCCGCGCCACCCATGGCAAAGCCGATGTCGGCCTGCGCCAGCGCCGGCGCGTCATTGATGCCATCGCCGGTCATGCCGGTGGCACCATAGCGCTTTTGCATCTCCTTGATGGCATCAAGCTTGGCTTCGGGCAGCAGATCTCCGCGGGCATCGTCAATGCCGGCCTGCGCTGCGATGGCCTTTGCCGTGGCCGTGTTGTCGCCTGTCAGCATCACCGAGGTCACCCCCAGTGCTTTGAGATCGACGATGGCCTGCTTTGAGGTCTCGCGGATGGTGTCCGCTACCGCGAACAGCGCCAGGACGCGAGATTCGTCCGCAAGGAGGGTTACCGTGCGGCCTTGCTTTTCGTGGATGGCCAGCTCCGCTTCCAGTTCCGGTCCGCACAATCCCTGCTCGTGGATCAGCCGGTGATTGCCCAGCACCACTCGCGCACCATTGACCATGCCCTCGACACCGCGCCCGGGCAAGGCCTTGAAGTTCTCAGCCTCTGGGCCTTGCGCCTCCAGGCCCTGAACAATCGCCTTGGAAACCGGGTGATCGGATCGGGCTGCCAGGCTGGCAGCCATTTGCTGGATTGCGGACTCATCGCCGGCACGCCACACCTGCCACTTCACCAACTTGGGTTTGCCCTCGGTAATGGTGCCCGTCTTGTCCAGCGCAACGGCTTTGAGGAGCCGCGCGTCTTCCAGGTAGGTTCCGCCCTTGATCAAGATCCCGCGGCGCGCGCCAGCGGCCAATCCGCTGACCACCGTGACGGGCGTGGAGATGACCAGAGCACATGGACAGGCGATGACCAGCAGCACCAAGGCCTTGTAGATCGCCTCCAGCCAGGTCAGGCCCATCAGGAAAGGGGTCAGGACCGCTACCGCCACGGCAATGGCGAAGACAGCAGGGGTGTATATCGAGGCGAAGCGGTCGACGAAGCGCTGCGTCGGTGCACGAGTGCCCTGTGCCTGCTCCACGGCCTGGATGATTCTGGCCAAGGTGGTGTTGCTGGACAAGGCGGTGACCTCAAACTCCAGCTCGCCGGTCTCGTTGATGGTCCCCGCGAACACCTGGTCGCCAGGCGCCTTGTCCACGGGGATGCTCTCGCCAGTCACCGGGGCCTGGTTGATGGCCCCGTTGCCCTTGGTCACCTTGCCATCGAGCGGCACCCGCTCGCCTGGCTTGATGCGCACGGTGGCTCCAATGGCCACCGAAGCCACCGGTGTAGCGGACCATGCCCCATTTGCTCCCAGAACCAGTGCCTCTTCCGGCGCCAGTTCCAGCAAGCCCTTGATGGCGTTACGGGCCCGGTCCACGGCTTTGGCCTCGATGAGTTCAGCAATCGCGTACAGGGCCATCACCATGGCGGCCTCAGGCCACTGACCGATGAGGAATGCGCCCGTGACGGCCACCGACATCAGCGCATTGATGTTGAGCTTGCCGCGCAGCAGTGCCGCAATGCCTTTTTTGTAGGTGTCGATCCCCGCCAGCCAGATGGCCACGGCGGCGATGGCCATGCCGGCCACCTTCCAGGCCATCTGGTCGGGTGCAAAGAAGGACAGGACCTCAGCCCCAGTCGCGAACACCAGCGCAGCCAACAACCGGGAGATGCCGCCTGCAAAACCATGTCCTTGGTCGTGATCGTCGGCTGTTGCGCCCGCCTGTCCGCCCTCGGAGCCATCGGCGCCGACCACTGGCTGCGGATCAAAGCCGGCTTTTCGGATGGCATCAAGTGCCAGCGGGTAGGTGCTTTCCTCTGCGCCGATCTTGAGCGTCCGCGCGCCCAGCTGAAAACCCAGAGAGCGGATTCCATCCAGAGGCTCCAGCGCCCGGCGAATCTCCGCCTCCTCGGCACTGCAGTCCATGGTCGCAATGCGAAACACCCGGCCCTGGCCACCCTGGGTGGTTGCCGCAGTGGCCACCGGCTGTGGATCAAAGCCCGCCTTGCGGATGGCATCGAGCGCCAGGGGCAAGGCGCGATCCTCCGCATCGATCTTCAGTGTGCGCGCGCCCAGCTGGAAACCCAAGGACCGGATTCCCTCAAGAGGTTCTAGCGCCCGCCGGATCTCCGACTCCTCGGCGCTGCAGTCCATGGTGGCGATTCGGAATAGCGTGCCCTGGCCTGGGCTGCTTGCAGCGGCAGGAACCGAGGCAACGGTACTGGTGCAGCCCGAGGAGCAGCAGGTGTCAACAACGCTGGAGGAAGTGCTGGTTTCTGGTTTCATGGCCTAATTGGAAACCCTGTAGTGACCTTAAAGTCAAGCGACTTCCGAGATGTCGCCGCCTTGTCCTACGTAAATCAGATTTTGCGAAGGACGCTTCATGAAAATCGGCGAACTTGCCAAGGCCACCGGCACGCAGACCGAGACCATCCGCTACTACGAGCGCGAGAACCTGCTGCCGATCGCTATGCGCACGGAAAGCAACTACAGGGTCTACGACGGCAGTCATGTCGAGCGCCTGGCGTTCATCCGCCATTGCCGCTGCCTGGACATGACGCTCGATGAGATCCGGGTGCTGTTGCATTTCAAGGACGCCCCGGATGAAAACTGCGGCGCGGTGGACGCGCTTCTTCAAGAGCATATCGGGCACGTGGTCTCTCGCATCCGGGAACTCCAAGCACTGGAGTCGGAATTGCGCAGCTTGCAACAGCAGTGCTCACCAGGCCACCTCGCCGGCGAGTGCGGCATCTTGGGCGGCTTGGCCAATGCGGCACTTCAGCACAATCACATGCCCAGCGAGGCTCACCCGCCAGGAGCCCATCGTGATATCGGCGTGGCTCCCAGGCAGCGGAACAACAAACGACGCTGATTTTCAGTGGGCGCGAATTTCTATCCCGACACTTGTCACCCCATTCTCTGAGCTGGCCACGGGCTTGCCTTGGTGCATGCGGGCTATCGCCCCTACGATGGCCAACCCCAGACCATGGTTGCTCTGCCCATGGCTGCGAGCTGGATCCGCCCGGAAAAACCGGTCAAACAACTGGGGGAGTATTTCGGGGTCGATGGTGTTGCCGTAGTTGGTGACACTGATGAGCACGCGGTCCTCGTCAACAGTTCTCAGATTGATCTGGACGATGGAGCCAGTGCTCGCGTAGCGGGTGGCGTTTCCCAGCAAGTTGGACAAGGCCCGGCGCAACAACGGCACATCGAAGGTGCCATGCGCATCGCCAACCACTTTCGCGGTGAGACCCGCCTCGGCCAGCGCTGCCTCGTGGTAGTCCAGCACGTCGGCCGCCACGGATGCCAGGCTCGCCACGGGCGCGCGACGCGCCCCCACGCCCCGATCCGCCTGGGACAGGAAGAGCATGTCGTTGACGATACCTGTCAGGCGATGCAGCTCCTCCAGATTGGACGCCAGGACCTCGCGAATATCCGCCTGCTCGGGGCGCCGCAGCGCCAATTCATTGTTGGCAATGAGCGTGGCCAAAGGCGTGCACAACTCGTGCGCCACGTCCGCATTGAAGCCCTCCATCTGGGAGTAGGCCTTTTCAATGCGAGCCAGGAGTGCATTGAACTGGTCGATCAGCGGCACGAGTTCAAGGGGCTGCTCCGCGCCATCGAGCCGCTGGTGCAGATTGTCCGCCGACACGGCGCGCGTCTGGCTGGCCAGTCTTCGAACGGGCGCCAGGCCCAGGTTGACCAGGGAAAAGCCGCCCAGCGAAACCACGACCGCTCCACCAATGGCCGCCACCAGCAACGTGACTGCAAGCCGGTGCAGCAACAGGTTGTCGGTCTGGATGTCCAGCGACAGCCGCACGCGCAAACTCGTTGAGGGCGCCTGGCCCGTAGCCTGTGCCACCTCGAACTGCCGCTGGCGCCAGACCGTCTTCGCATTCTTGTTGCGGGTATGGGCGTAGAGGACGGCCCCATCGGCCTGCGCTACTTCAAGCGAAAGATCTCCGTGCCCCACCAGGAAATCATCGAGTTTGTGAGCGAGGTCTTCTGAATTGCCGTGCGCCTTGCCATCCACCAGCAAGTGCCGGATGACGTTCTCCTTTTGCGCCAGCGTTTCCTCCTGCCGATCTCGGAAGTTGAATTCGGTCACCAGGTAGACGGCCAGACAGACCAGCCCGAGTCCGGCAAAGCTCTGAAGTGCCAGCCACCACGACAACCGCTGGCGCAATGAGCGATGTTGGACAAGGGCCTTCATGCGTTGCGCTCTTCCATGACGTACCCCATGCCGCGGATGGTGTGCAGCAGCGCGGTGTCAAAGGGCACGTCGATCTTAGTGCGCAGGCGCCTTATGGCGACCTCCACCACGTTGGTATCGCTGTCGAAGTTCATGTCCCAGACCTGCTCGGCAATCTCCGTGCGAGAAAGCACTTCTCCCTTTCTTCTCAGGAAAAGGGTCAGCAGCAGGAACTCCTTGGCAGTCAACTCCAAGCGCTGACCGCCTCGGGACGCCTTGCGCCGCACCAGGTCGACCTCCAGGTCGGCCAAACGCAATTGCGTGGGCTCTGCCGCGTCCCGCGCACCTTGGGTGCGCCTGAGCAGAACCTGGATACGGGCGCTCAACTCGGAAAACGCAAAGGGCTTGACCAGATAGTCATCGGCACCCGTCTGAAGTCCGAGCACCCGATCCTCGACACTGACCCTGGCTGTGAGCATCAAGACGGGGGTCTGCCTGGTCTTGCGAAAGGCCGTCAGCAAGCTGAAGCCGTCGATCCCTGGGAGCATCGCGTCCAGCACCAGCAGATCGTGGCCGCCTTCGAGGGCCATGTGCAGGCCGTCCACGCCGTTGTGGGCGACGTCCACCACATAGCCGACCTCTCCGAGGCCCTTGCGCAGGTACTCGGCCAGCTTGACCTCGTCTTCAATGAGCAGAATTTTCATGCTGCCATTCTCGAAGAATGCCGCCTATTCGTAGATTACGAATTTGTCATCTGGCTGTTGGCGCCTTGTCGTGCGCCGATTTCTACAGTACCCCTGTGTCGAAAGGCATAGCTGCGGCAGGTCGCCGACGGCTCATTCGAATCAAGAGACAACACCATGACCGTTCGCAACCCTCTCACGCATACTCTGATTGCCTTCGCTATCGCGGCCCCAGGCTTGGCATCTGCTTCGTCGCTTTACCACGCCGCCGGCGGCGAAGTGGGCATGACTACCCATCCCGACCACATGCAGAGCTCAATGTCCCGTGGCGAAGTGCTTCAATCTGTTGAAGTCGCGCGCGAGGATGGCACGCTTGCGATCCTCTCTCGCGGAGGTGTGTTACCCGTCAAAGCGACGGTCGCTACAAAGACGCGCGAGCAGGTTAAACAGGAATTTCTCAACATGTCGGCAGCTGAAAAAAAAGTCCTATTGGACCTGAATGGCGGCGCTCGCTGATTGTGAGAGCCAGCGCTCTTCAGTGGTCATGTATGCCTCACGCGCGCGCTTTCGGCGCATGCTAGACTCAAAATATGCGCCGATTAATCGCCGTTTTTTTGCTTGCGTTGCTCCCGTTCCAGTTCAGCTGGTCCGCGGTGGCCGCTTATTGCATGCACGAGAACTCGACCGCCCAGGCGCAGCACGTGGGGCACCACGAACACAAGCACGAAGCCAAAAGCGGGGTCGGGCAAGCCGACAAGACCGGGCAAGGCGCAGACCAGTTCGATGTCGACTGCTCGGTTTGCCATGGTGCCGGCATCGGGGCCCTCAACTGGTCCTGTGCCAAACAAGGCATCTCCCATGACAGCCGTGTGGACTCACCGTCGGGTGAGCGCCTGGCGGCTGTAACGCCCACACCTCCCGACCGCCCACAGTGGCATGTCCTCGCCTGATCGGCGGGGGCATCTCTCCTTCTTTCAGTCAGTCGTGACCGCCCCTTGGCGGCTGCAGTTGCGCGTGTCGCGGCTGCATTGACTGACGAGTTGCCAGGCAGCTGCACGGTTGCCACCCCGCCGATTCCCTCGTGTTTTGAAATCACTGGAGAATCGGATGTTCAAGGGTATTTACCTTCACGGAAAGCCGCACGCATGGCGCGGCCGCACGAAATTCAGGCTCGCTGCAGGTGCCGCGGCCATATTGCTGACCTTCTCGGGCGGGGCCTCTTCTCAAGGCATGTCGCAAGGCACAGTCGTTGGAGTACAGGCGCCCCAGAATGCCGCGGTGTCTCCCGCTGAGCCTCTGTCGCTGACCAAGGCCATCGAGTTGGCCTTGGAAGGGAATCCAGAGGTGGCTGCCGCTACGCGCCAGTTGGAGTCAACACAGGGGCAGATTCTTCAAGGGCGCTCACGCCCCAATCCCGAGCTTGCCTATTCGCTGGAAGACGCACGGTCCAAAACACGCACGCAAAGCTGGCAGCTCAACCTTCCCGTGGAATTGGGTGGAAAGCGTGCAGCGCGCACCAAGGCGGCCGAAAAGTCGCGCGAGCAGGCGCAGGCCCAACTTGCCGAGTTGAAGGCCACCGTGCGGGCCAATGTGGCCGCAGCCTACTTCGATGTCCTGACGGCGCAGGAGCGATTGGCGCTTGCCAAAGACAGCGTGGCATTGGCCAAGTCGTCAACAGATACCGTGGCCAAGCGCGTAGCCGCTGGCAAGGTGTCACCTGTGGAAGAGTCCAAGGCCCGCGTTGCGGAAGCCGGCGTTCGCGTCGAGCTCGCCCAGGCAGCCAGCGAACAACGCAATGCACTGTCTCGCCTGTTTGCGCTGTTGGGACGGATCAACGCGCCGTTCACCGTCCTCGAGGGCAAAGCCGACAACCTTCCCGCGGTACCGCCCCTCGCCGATCTTCAGCCCTTGATTTCTTCTTCGCCAGGCGTTGTCCTCGCCCGGATCGAGGTGGATCGGCGCCAGGCCTTGACCGAGCTGGAACAAAGCAAGCGCGTGCCCGATGTCACCGTCAGCGTCGGCATGCAGCGCAGCAACGAGACCCAACGCAACGTCCTTCTGTTTGGTGTCTCTGTGCCTCTGCCTGTGTTTGACAGCAACCAGGGCAACCTGCTGGAAGCGCTCAAGCTGGAAGACAAGGCCCGTGACGAGTTGCAAGGGGCCACGGTGCGCCTGCACAGCGAAGTGGCGCAGGCGCGCGAGCGCCTTTCCACGATCACTGCGGAAATCCAGTCGCTGCAACAGGACGTCCTGCCCGGCGCGAAGTCGGCCTATGACGCGGCCACCATTGGCTTTGAGAACGGAAAGTTCAACTTTCTGGAGGTGCTCGATGCCCAGCGCACCTACTTCACCGCCAAATCCCAGTACCTCAAAGCCCTGGGCGAGGCACACCGCGCGGCGGCGGATGTCGACCGCCTGCTCGGGGCCAGCACGGTTTCCGGCCTGATCGCAACGCACAACTGAGCATGACCATGAACACCAGCACATCCACCATCAGCAAAAAGCATCTCATCGCTATTGCCGTTGTCCTCGCGCTAGGGGTCGGGGCAGGAGCCTTCATCCTGCAGGGCGGCGGCAAGCCCAAAGCAGTCGCCGCCGAGGGCGATGGCCACGGCCACGGCAGCCATACCGAGGCCAAGGGGCACGGTGATGGAGAACACCACGGCAAGGGCGGTGAAAAAGGCCACGACGACGACAAGGGCCATGCCGATGGCGAGCACCATGAAAAGAGCGAAGCCAAGGGCCCCCACGGCGGCACCGTGTTCAAGGAAGGCGACTTCAGCCTGGAAGCATTGCTGTCCGAAGACGGCGGCGAGCCTCGGCTGCGGATCTGGCTGTCCGACAAGGACAAGCCGCTCCCGCTGACCGCAGTAACGGTCACGGCAACAGTGACGCGCCCGACGGACGATAAGCAGAAGCTGACTTTCGCCGCAGAAAAAGACAGCCTGGTCAGCCGCGAGATCGTTGTCGAACCCCACGCGTTCGACATCGAGATCATCGCGCAGACTGCCACCGAACCTTTCATGTTCGTGATGAGCAAGGAAGAGGGAAAGATCGAACTGACCGATGCCCAGATCAAGGCCGCATCCATCACGGTGGACTCTGCGTCGGCAGCCAACATCAAGACAGCGCTGCTTTTGCCCGGCGAGATCCGGCTGAACGAGGATCGCACCTCGCACGTGGTTCCCCGTCTGGCGGGGGTGGTGGAGAGTGTCAGCGCAAGCCTGGGCCAGGTCGTCAAGAAGGGGCAGATTCTGGCCGCCATCGCGAGCCCGACCGCTTCGGAGCAGCGCAGCGAGCTGCAGACCGCGCAAAAGCGCCTGGCGCTGGCCAAGACCACCTACGAGCGGGAAAAGAAGCTGTGGGAGCAGAAGGTCTCTGCCGAACAGGACTACCTGCAGGCCAGGCAGGCGTTGAGCGAAGCGGAGGTCGCTGTCGCCAACGCCAATCAGAAGCTCAGTGCGCTGGGCCTGTCCACCTCGTCCGTGTCCGGGCTGAACCGTATCGAACTGCGCGCGCCCTTTGACGGCATCGTCATCGAGAAGCACTTGAGTCTCGGAGAAGCCGTCAAGGAAGATGCGGCGGTGTTCACCATCTCGGACCTTTCCACGGTGTGGGCTGAGATCAATGTTCCTGCAAAGGATCTGCCGTCGGTGCGGGTGGGCGAGAAGGTCACCATCAAGGCCACCGCCTTCGATGCCTCCGCCACGGGCACTGTCGCTTTCGTGGGCGCGTTGATCGGCGAGCAGACCCGTACCGCCAAGGCCCGCGTCGTTCTTGATAACCCCAAGGGCGCCTGGCGCCCCGGCCTGTTCGTCAACGTCGAGGTGGTGTCCGAAGAAACGGCAGCGCCTGTGACCATCTCGGCCGACGCCGTCCAGAACGTCGGGGAAAAGCCCGTGGTCTTCCTCAAGGTCAACGGTGGCTTCATCGCCCAACCCGTGAAGCTGGGCCGAAGCGATGGCAAGCGCATCGAAATCCTGTCGGGCCTCAAGCCCGGCATGCCCTACGCCTCGACAGGCAGCTTCGTCGTGAAGTCCGAACTCGGCAAGGGATCTGCCGAACACACGCACTGATCCCGGAGCGCATACATGTTTGAAAAACTCATTCGATTCTCGATCGAGCAGCGATGGCTGGTGCTGCTGGCGGCCCTGGGCATGGCGGCGCTGGGCGTCTTCAGCTACCAGAAGCTGCCGATCGACGCGGTCCCCGACATCACCAACGTCCAGGTTCAGATCAACACCCAGGCCGCCGGCTACTCGCCGCTGGAGACTGAGCAACGGGTCACGTATCCCATCGAGACGGTCATGGCCGGCCTGCCGAACCTGGAGCAGACCAGGTCGCTGTCACGGTACGGACTGTCGCAGGTGACCGTCATCTTCAAGGACGGAACCGACATCTATTTCGCGCGCCAATTGGTCAATGAGCGCATCCAGGAAGCCAGAGACCGGCTGCCCGCCGGCATCACGCCAGCCCTGGGGCCCATCTCGACCGGCTTGGGCGAGATCTATCTCTGGACGGTCGAAACCAAGGATGGGGCCAAGAAGCCCGATGGCAGTCCCTACACCCCGACCGACCTGCGCGAGATCCAGGACTGGATCATCAAGCCGCAGCTGCGAAACGTTCCTGGCGTGACCGAAATCAACTCCATTGGCGGCTTTGCCAAGGAGTACCAGATCGCCCCCATCCCGGAACGACTGGCCTCGCTGGGCGTGACGCTGCAAGACGTCGTCACTGCACTGGACCGCAACAACGGCAATGTGGGCGCGGGCTATATCGAAAAGCGCGGCGAGCAGTACCTGATTCGCGCCCCTGGACAGGTCAAGTCGCTGGAAGACATCGGCAACGTGATCCTGAGCAGTGCCAACGGTGTTCCTTTGCGCGTGCGCGACGTGGCCGAGGTGGGCATTGGCCGGGAGCTGCGAACGGGTGCCGCAACGGACAACGGGCGCGAGGTGGTTCTCGGCACGGTGTTCATGCTGATCGGAGAAAACAGCCGGACCGTCTCGCAGGCAGTGGACAAGAAGATGCTGGAGGTCAACAAGAGCCTCCCAGATGGCGTGCACGCGGTGACGGTCTATGACCGTACCGTGCTTGTCGACAAAGCCATCAATACGGTCAAGAAGAACCTGCTGGAAGGCGCGGTTCTGGTGATCGTGATCCTGTTCCTCTTTCTGGGCAATATCCGGGCCGCAGTCATCACGGCAATGGTCATCCCCTTGTCGATGCTCTTCACGTTCACCGGGATGGTCCACTACAAGGTGAGCGCCAACCTGATGAGCCTGGGGGCCCTGGACTTCGGCATCATCATTGACGGCGCTGTGGTGATCGTGGAGAACTGCGTTCGGCGGCTCGCCCATGCGCAGGCGCACCACGGCCGGCCGCTGACGCGGGCCGAGCGCTTTCATGAAGTGTTCCTGGCATCCCAGGAGTCACGCCGTCCATTGCTGTTCGGACAGCTCATCATCATGGTGGTGTACCTGCCCATCTTCGCGCTGACGGGCGTTGAAGGGAAGATGTTCCACCCCATGGCCTTCACGGTGGTTGCCGCTTTGGTGGGCGCGATGATCCTGTCGGTGACCTTCATCCCGGCAGCGGTGGCCCTTTTCATCGGCAATCGGGTCAGCGAGAAGGAGAACTTTCTGCTGGGCCACGCCAAGCGCCTGTACGGCCCAATGCTTGATCGCGTGATGGGCGCCAAAACGCTGGTTCTCACCATTGCCGCGGTTGCCGTGGTCCTGTGCGGATTGATCGCGACCCGCATGGGCAGCGAGTTTGTACCCAACCTCAATGAAGGCGACTTCGCGATCCAGGCACTGCGCATTCCGGGCACCAGCCTTTCCCAGTCGGTGGCGATGCAGCAGCAGATCGAAAAGACGCTGAAAGCGAAGTTCCCCGAGATCGAGCGCATCTTCGCCAGAACCGGTACTGCGGAGATTGCCTCGGACCCCATGCCGCCGAACATTTCTGACGGGTACATCATGCTCAAGCCGATGGAGGAATGGCCCGAGCCTCGAAAGACCCGTGATGAGCTGCTCGCGGCTATCCAGGAAGTCATTGGCAAGATCCCCGGCAACAACTACGAGTTCTCCCAGCCCATTCAGCTGCGCTTCAACGAGCTGATCTCGGGGGTGCGCAGTGACGTGGCCGTGAAAATCTTCGGTGACGACATGGATGTGTTGAACAAGTCCGCGGAAGAAGTCTCCGCCATGCTGCAAAAGATCCAAGGCTCCTCTGAGGTGAAGGTCGAGCAGACGACGGGCCTTCCGATGCTCACGGTGAACATCGACCGCCAGAAGGCTGCGCGCTACGGCTTGAACGTCGCCGACATCCAGGACACCGTGGCCACGGCCATTGGTGGTCGCGAGGCCGGCACCATGTTCGAGGGAGACCGCCGGTTCGACATCCTGGTTCGCCTCCCAGAGGCCCTTCGTAACGACTTGGAAGGCATGAAGCGGCTGCCGATACCGTTGCCACGCTCTGCCGGTGGCACGGAAGCCAAGACGAATTTCATCCCATTGGGTGAGGTCGCAACATTCGAGCTTGCACCCGGTCCCAACCAGGTGAGCCGAGAAAACGGCAAGCGGCGCATCGTCGTGAGCACGAACGTGCGCGGACGTGATGTGGGCTCCTTCGTTGCAGAGGCGGAGCAAGGCCTGGCGCAGATCAAGATTCCCACCGGCTATTGGACGAGCTGGGGTGGAACCTTCGAGAACCTGCAGTCGGCCACCAAGCGCCTACAGATCGTTGTGCCGGTCTCCCTGCTGATGGTCTTCGTGCTGCTGTTCGCGATGTTCGGCAATGCCAAGGATGGTCTGCTGGTCTTCACCGGCATCCCGTTCGCGTTGACGGGGGGCATTCTGGCGTTGTGGCTTCGGGACATTCCGATGTCCATCTCCGCGGCCGTTGGCTTCATCGCGCTCTCTGGGGTGGCAGTGCTCAACGGCCTGGTGATGATTTCCTACATCCGCAGCCTGAGGGAAGGCGGTGTCGGCCTGGACGAAGCGATCCGGGATGGCGCCCTGACCCGCTTGCGCCCGGTGCTGATGACCGCCCTGGTGGCCTCGCTGGGATTCATTCCCATGGCCATCGCCACAGGCACCGGCGCGGAAGTCCAGCGTCCTCTGGCCACCGTGGTGATCGGTGGAATTCTTTCATCCACGCTGCTCACGCTGCTCGTGCTGCCGATTCTTTACCGGCTGGCCCACAGGCCCGATGAAGAAGCCGAGGACGTGTCTGCCGAGCCCTCCCACCCGGACGCACCGAAGCCTGTGTAGTCGAAGACGTCCCGTTGATCGCGGGACCTTCCCATTTCTCCAACCCCAAAGGAACCGCCATGAAACTCTCCCACCTCATTCTCGCCCTCATGGTATCGATCTCTGGCGCAGCCATCGCAGCCGACAACCACGGGCACGACGTCAAACCGATGCACGGTGGTGCTGTGGCGGAAGCCAAGGACGTCGAGTACGAATTCGTTGCCAGTGCGGACAAGCTGCAGCTCTACATGCGCGACCACGGCAAACCCGTTGCCGTGGCGGGGATGACCGCCAAGGTCACCCTGCTGGCCGGCAGCGAGAAGCAGGAGATTCAACTCCAATCCGGTGACGGCAAGCTGGAAGCCACGGGTAGCTTCAAGGTCCCCGCCGGTACCAAAGCGGTGGTCGCCGTGTCGAAGGCCGGCAAGTCGGTCGCCTCGGTCCGCTTCACGCTGAAGTAACACCAACGCCGCCCGAAGCATCGCTCCAGTCCATGCGAACGACCCCGCAGTGGCGCGCCCGGACCGCCCCTCGGCACTGTGCGTGTACTTGCCGTTAGGGGCAAAAGGAGCGATCCATGTCAATGCAGGCGGCCCAGGGTGGGCTCTTCGCCAAGCTGTTCTGGATCTGGATCAGCTTGTTGGTCTCTGTGTTTGTGTTCTGGCGGCTGCGGCACATGTGGCTCAAGCGCCATCCCCCAATGGACGTTCGAACCACGTACAGCCGGCGACTGGCTAAGAGACTCAGGGACCGGCAAATAACGCGCTTGAAGTACCGAACCACGGGCAAGCCTCGCCACCGGCGACGTCACTGAGCGCCAAGGTCGGACGAGGACCGCGGACTGAACGCGGTCGATGACATCACCAGATTGAATCTGAGGAGACAGACCATGGGAAAAGGTTCCGACCACGCCTTGCCAGCGGCGGGAAACGAAAAGGCATTGCGCTATGCGTTGATGCTCACCGGCGGCTTCATGCTGGCAGAGGTCATTGGCGGCGTCATGCTCAACAGCCTGGCTCTGCTGTCCGATGCCGCACACATGTTCACCGACGTGGCGGCGCTGGCCATTGCGCTGGCGGCCATTCGGGTCGGGCGTCGGGCTGTCGACGACCGGCGCACCTTTGGCTACCACCGATTTGAGATCCTGGCCGCCGCCTTCAATGCCTTGCTCCTGTTTGGCGTTGCGGCGTACATCCTTTATGAGGCGTGGCAACGCTGGAGCAACCCGCCGGCAGTCCAGACCACTGGGGTGCTGGTGATCGCTGTACTGGGCACGATCGTCAACCTCGTGAGCATGCGCCTTCTGTCCTCAGGCAAGGATTCCAGCCTCAACGTCAAAGGAGCCTACCTTGAAGTCTGGAGCGACCTGCTCGGCTCGATTGGGGTCATCGTGGGGGCGCTGGTCATTCTGTTCACAGGGTGGAACTGGGTCGACACCGTCATTGCCGTGGCCATCGGCTTGTGGGTGCTGCCGCGCACCTGGATCCTCCTGAAAGAGACGCTCAACATCCTGCTCGAAGGTGTCCCCGAGGGCATTGATCTGCCTCAGTTGGCGCAGGCACTTGGGGATGTTTCGGGGGTATCTAGCGTGCATGAACTGCATGTCTGGGCTGTGAGCAGCGCCAAAGTAAGCTTGAGCGTGCACGTCGTGTACGACCCTCAAGCGGCCTCCCCAGGAGCAATGTTGGAGACCATCAATCAATTGCTCACGAACCAATTCAAGATCAATCACACCACTATTCAGTTAGAAACAGAAGCTTGCTGTCTGGCACTGAGCGATGCCCCGAAGTCTTCTAGTCATTGGAAGGCTAAAGTATGAACTCCACGCAAATGTCCACTGGTCGCTTATATCCGCACAGCGTCAGTGTACGCTTGATGCGCCTTCTTGCTATGTGCATCGTGACCTTGCTCGCGAGCGGTTGCGCTACGCCAATTTATGAAAACTACTTGCCGTGGGCCGATGGATGGCGAGTTGGCAAAGTCATCAGAATCGACGGTTCAGAACGGGAGTTGGATTCCTTCAAGCGACGGTGCGTAGCCATTGAGCTTGAGCGCGTGCAGTATCGGTTAGCCTTAGTCCAGTGGAGGCAGGTGAGTCGGTCCCGCTTGACTGTTGTACTGCTCCCTGAAAGGGTGACTGTGACGCCCGGAGAGTTTGTCTATTTCAAGGTTGGAGATTGCTCGGCAGCCCTCGTCAAACGCGAGATGAACTAGAGCACAGGCGAGCTCCAGTCGGTCGATTCAAATACCTTACCGGTTGCCCCCGGCGTGCACGAGTGAACGGCGCCGGTGCCCACCACCACGGAGCGGGAAGGTGGGCCAGCCCAGCGCGACTGGGCTCCGGATCTGATGTTCAGAGATCGCGGCCATTGGAGTGGCCCGAGTGCGCGGCCGTCGAGCCCGCGTGGTGCTGGTGGTATTGGCTAGGGAAGATTTCATTGAGCTTGCGGCCGTCCTCGCCGGTGGCCATCAGGTCCCCGGTGTGGATGGCCTCTGCCAGTTCCTCCTTAACCTGTTCGCGTGTCTTGCCGGCTTGCGCCATCTTGGACGGATACAGGTTGGGCTGTAGTTCATTGAGCCGCGATCCGGATTCCCCGGCGGCAAGCATGTCACCGCTGCGAACGGCCTGCTCCAGTTCCGCCCGCACCTGCTCCCGGGTCTTGCCCAGCACAGGGGTCTTCAACTGGTAGCCACCGGAGTTGAGCTCACTGACTTTGGCGCCGATTTCCCCGCCGGCCATGATGTCGCCGCTGCGCAGGGCTTGCGAGAGCTCGGCTCTGACCTCCTCGCGGGTCTTGGACTGGGTGCCATGGCCGGCATCGAAAGCGAATGCAGGGGCTGCGCTCAGCGCGAGGATGATGAGGGTGGTCTTGAGTTTCATGTTGGTCCTTGAGATCAATGGTTTGAAGCGAAAAGTGGTGCCTTGAATGGCGTGTTGATTGCAGGGCGTGCGAGGCCTGAAGGCCCTCAGCCGTTCACGGCGCTTGGTGGGCTTCGACCCAGCCGATCTCGCCGCCCAGGTCGCGCACGCCATTCTTAGTGGTGGGGCCCTTTTGAGCCGCTTGAAGTTCATCCAGAACCTGTTGCCTGCTCTTGTTTGACACTGGTGCTTTGACCAGTGGATAGGTGGCGGGGTAGCCGCGGCTGATCCAGTGCAGCGAACCGTTTTGCTGCGCAACGAGCACGTTCTGCTGGACGTTTTCCCGGCTGACGGTGCCGCCCAGGTGAGATGGTACGAAAGTGGCACCTTCTTCCTGGCTAGGGCTGGTGTGAAACGCGGTCGAAGCGAAAGATGCCGTAGCAGTGGCTGCCAGGCTGAATGCGATGAGGGCGAAACGAGCTTTCATGGGGTCTCCTTGAGCACTGAACGCCCGGGTGGGAATTCAGGAGGCACAACCTTCTTGCACCTCGGAGACAAGTCTAGAAATCCGCCGCCCACGGGCCGCTGACCGCAGGATTACAGTTTTGACAGCACTGTGTCTAAGCTAGCCACGGAGGGTCACAATGGCCTATGCAGAGCTATTGCTCGACGAATGCGCTGAGCGCAACCGCCGCACGTCATATCAGGAACATTGAAACGGACCATGTGAGCCTCCTTCAGTTGATTCATGTTTTGACTATGAACCTTGTCACGACGAGAAGGTCAAGCCCATTCGCAAAAATCAACCGGGCGTCAAGATCGAGAGCGGCAGTCGCCAAGGCATGTAAGGCTATGCCGATGCGATCATGCTTGGCGAGTTGCATGCTAAGAGGCTCTTAACGTTTTATCGAGCCGCCTATGGACCTCGCGGACCTGCTTAAGCTGGCTTGAAAGCGCAAGCCATGTGAGGAGCTAATAGATTGGTGTTCTCTATCTCCATCCAAAAATATGGCCCACTACTCCGAACGACCGATGAGAGATCGTCAGCGGACTTCCATAGCGGCAGGACGAGCGACGGCAACCGCTGCAAACCTGCCAAGGTGCTGATTCCGTTCCATGCGCAGCCAGAGGCACGCAATCAGATGTGGGTAGAACTGCAGGGTTTGGAGAAGACCTTCGGGATTCGATCCGTACTGAACTGGACGGTCACGACGGCGCGGCGTGAAAGACTCTAGGCAGAGCCAGTGCCTCCCTCAGGGTTCGTCGCGGTATGGTTCGCCGATGTCGCAACGGCTCATGAAGCTTTCGAGCCCGAATCCCGGCTCCGACCTATCCTTGAGAAGTACACCACAAACGCGGTAGCCTATCTGATTGATCAAATTTGCATTCGGTGATTGCAGCGCGTGGGCGCTTCCAGAAGCACCTTGCGTGGACATGTTGATGAGGGAAGCACGTCTCTGGGCAAATACTCTAGCTCTTGGATATGTTCAGCATCGTAGATCGTGTATCGCTGAAAGCGCCTGCGAGCGAACGCCTTGTGTCGCCAGCGCAAAACTCTGCCCAGTCTTGCATCATCTTGCGCCGTTTGTCCAATGCATCGCCGCGGCGGTATGCAGCTTCAACCCTGTTGTCCAGAACGTGAGCCAATGCTTGCTCAGCGATATCCCGAGGGTGATTGGTGAGTTCACCTGCCCAATCGCGGAACGTAGAGCGGAATCCGTGGGGCACTGCATCCACCTCCATGCGACGCAGCACAGAAGTCAATGCCATATCCGAGAGAGCTTTTCCGCTTTCGGTTGAAAAGACCAGATCAACATCTGCCTTCTTGGGGAGCTTTTTCAGAATTGCCAGTGCGAAGCTGGACAAGGGTACGCGATGCTCTTTGCCTGCCTTCATGCGTTCAGCGGGAATTGTCCAGACGGAAGCGTCAAGGTCAAACTCATCCCATCGAGCACCTCTCACCTCACCACTGCGTGAAGCGCAAAGAATCGCAAACTCCAGCGCACGCGCAGCGAGACCTTCTCGGCGACGAAGCGCATTCATGAACTCAACCATCTTGGCGACGGGAAGTGCGCGATGGTGTTCAACCTTTTGAATCTTTCCTGGGGCGGGCAGCAACTTGTCGAGATGGCCCTTCCAGCGTGCTGGGTTGTCGCCAGTCCGATATTTGCGAACGGTGGCCCAGTCGAGCACGCTCTCGATACGTCCACGCAGGCGCGTGGCGGTCTCGGTCTTTGTTTTCCAGATGGGCTCCAGAACCTTCAATACGTGGTCTTGTCCGACATCCTGGACCAGAAGATCTCCGAGGTGTGGGTATGCATAGGTTTCCAGGGTTGCACCCCACTGGGCTCGGTGCTTGGGGTTCTTCCAACCCTCGCCATGGGCCTCGATATAGGCAAGAGCTGCCTGTTTGAATGTCTTCTGCGTTGCCTGCTGCGCCTTGAGGCTGCTGGCGATTGCCAGACGCTGCACGATGGGATCGATACCTTGGTCAATCTGCTCTTTGGCTGCGCGGGCCTTCTCCTTGGCTTTGGCCAAAGGCACTTCCGGAAAACCGCCAAGACCCATGTGCCTGCGTTTGTTTCCCACCATGGTTCGTAGGACCCAGGACCTTGCGCCCGACTCCACTACATAAAGGTACAGGCCCGCCACGCCGCCCACGGCATGGTGTCCCACCTTCGTCAGGCGCCCAACCTCCAAGGCCGACAGTTCTTTCGCTTTGCGTGCCATCTTTCGAATCCCAAAGTCACATCCTTGATGTCAGCGAGCCCGGCAAAGAGCTCTCTGATGTCAAATTGTGCCGCGTTTTTATCCGCCATGGTATCTACCATAAAAGATCCGATTGAATCAGATTGGGCTGGACTGATTTGGACTTTGAGATCGAGTGATTTTTGGAAAAACTTATATAAATCAGCGGTCTAGGTGTTGCGCTTGGACTGATCTGGACTTCGTCGGAAGTTCGGCGGACGGACACCCTCTCCGCCAGCATCAAGGCCCTGTAGCTATTAAAAATTAGCTACAGGGCTTTTTTCTTTTAGGCTTGTGGGTAAGAGTTCGGGCCACTGGCCTGCCGGTGCGGATGGCTTGGGTATTGAGGTTGACCTGCCGCCATTGCCGTTGTTGCTTCACTGGGCCTCAAGCTGGATTTGAGCAGTAGATTTTGGTGATTCTGTGCTGATTCCTCAGCGGCGCCAGAATAGGGGTTGCGCAGCCTGCGCCTGAAGCCTGGAAATAGAATCCTGCATGTCCCAAGCCACCCCCACGACGCCTCGTATCCGCCTCACCCAGTACAGCCACGGCGCCGGCTGCGGCTGCAAGATCAGCCCCAAGGTTCTGGATGTGATCCTGGCGGGCAGTGGAGCGCAGCATCTAGACCCCCGGCTTTGGGTGGGCAACACATCGCGGGATGATGCGGCGGTATATGCCCTGGATGACGGGCGCGGCGTAGTGTCTACCACCGATTTCTTCATGCCGATCGTGGACGACCCCTACGATTTCGGGCGCATTGCCGCCACCAACGCCATCAGTGATATCTACGCAATGGGCGCCGATCCTCTGATGGCGATCGCCATTCTGGGATGGCCTGTGAATGTTCTGCCCCCCGAAGTCGCGCGCGAGGTGGTGCGCGGTGGGCGCGCGGTGTGCGACGCAGCTGGGATTCCTCTGGCCGGTGGGCACTCCATCGATGCGCCGGAACCCATTTTTGGTCTGGCGGTGACCGGTGTCGTGGAAAAACGCCACCTCAAGCGCAACGACACGGCCACAGCCGGATGTCGCCTGTATCTGACCAAGCCGTTGGGGATCGGAATCCTGACCACCGCCGAGAAAAAAGCCAAGTTGCGCCCGCAGGACGTGGGTGTTGCGCGTGACTTGATGTGTACGCTGAATAAGCCGGGCAGTCGGTTTGGCAAGCTGGCAGGCGTGATGGCCATGACAGACGTTACCGGTTTCGGTTTGCTGGGGCATCTGGTCGAAATGGCCGAAGGCAGTGGTTTGAGCGCAGTGATTGACTATGCCGCAGTGCCCCGCCTTGCAGGAGTCGGTTACTACATGGACCAAGGTTGTGTACCGGGTGGCACGCTGCGCAACTTCGACAGTTATGGTGAAAAAATTGCACCGTTGACCGATGAGCAAAAGCACCTGCTGTGCGACCCCCAGACCAGCGGCGGGCTTCTGATTGCGGTGAGTCCTGAAGGGGAGTCATCGTTTCTGCAGACGGCTACCGAGCTGGGGCTTGCGCTGGAGCCGATTGGTCAGCTCACCCCGCGACAGACCTTCGCCGTCGAGTTGCGCTGATGGCGACCCAACTGGCGGACTACCGGCACATTTTTTTGAACGATGTGCCCATGATGGATGTGCGCGCGCCTGTGGAGTTTGGGCAGGGCGCCTTTCCAGGAGTGATCAACCTTCCTTTGATGGACGATGGTGAGCGTCAGCAGGTGGGTACCTGCTACAAGCAAAAGGGTCAGAACGCTGCCGTCGCGCTTGGCAATCAGCTGGTTTCAGGAGCCACCAAGCGGGCCCGCATTGAAGCCTGGGCACATTTTGCCCGGGCGCATCCTGTGGGCGCCCTCTATTGTTTTCGTGGGGGGCTGCGGTCCCAGATCGTTCAGCAATGGCTCCAAAACGAGGCGGGCATTGAATACCCACGCGTGATGGGGGGCTACAAGGCCCTGCGCACGTTCCTCATCGAAACCACGCAAGCAGCTGCTTCGCAGTGCGGATTTGTGGTGTTGGGGGGACTGACGGGAACTGGCAAGACCGAGGTGATCTTGCAGTTGGCGAACGGCCTGGACCTGGAGGGACATGCCAACCATCGGGGTTCCAGTTTTGGGCACCGTGTCAGTGCGCAGCCCGTGCAGATTGATTTTGAAAATCGACTGGCCATTGACCTGCTCAAGAAGCGTGACCGTGGATATGGATCTTTTGTGATCGAAGACGAGGGGCGGCACGTGGGCAGCTGTTCTGTACCCCTGGAGCTTCGGCAGCGTCTGGAGCAGGCGCCTCTCGTGTGTCTTGAAGACAGCTTTGATGCCCGGGTGGAGCGCATCCTGCATGACTATGTGGTGCAGCAATGTGCCGACTTTGTGGCGACCCATGGCGAAGTACAGGGCACCGCAATGTTCGGCGCCCGCCTGCAGGAGAGCCTGGGCAAGCTCGCCAAGCGGTTGGGTGGAGACCGCTACCAGGTATTGCGCACAACCATGCAGAACGCATTGCTGCGGCAGCACAGCCACGGAGACCCGTCCCTGCACCGGGACTGGATTGCAGCGGTTATGCGCCACTACTACGATCCGATGTATGCCTATCAGCGACAAAGCCGGGCCGATCGCATCGTGTTTCAGGGCGATCGCAGCGCTGTCATGGACTATCTGCGCGAGTCTGCAAGTGCGGACCCAGTGCCGCTGGGTTAGCCGCTGGGGGTGCCGCCCTGTGGGGTGTCCTTGGGCTGCGGCAGCACCAGTCGGAACTCCGCGCCGCGTCCTACGTCGCTGTCGACCTCCAGTGCTCCGCCGTGGCGTTGCACCACGGTGTGTACCAGCGCCAGACCCAGGCCCACGCCTTCGATGGACGGGTGGCTGCGGTCGTGCAATCTTTGGTATGGCGCGAACACCTGGCCCTGGAGTTCGGGGGCAATGCCGGGCCCCTGGTCACGCACCGACACCACCCAATGGGGCCCGCGTGCAGTGAGGGAGCACTCCACCGTGCCGCCGTCCGGGCTGAATTTGATGGCATTGTTGAGCACGTTGGCCAGGGCGCGGGACAGCAGGGCGCGGTCGCCCAGGAAGGGCGCGGTATCGGGGATGGCTGCGGTGCGCACGTCCACATTGCGGTCGCGGGCCAGGGCCCAGAGGTCGTCGGCGGTTTCCGCCAGCACGGCGACGAGGTCCATGGGCGCAAATCGGTATTCCTGCGCCTGCGCGCTCGCCAGTTGCACGAAGTTTTCTGCCATGCCCAGGGACGCTTGCGCATAACGCTCGATGCGCAGCATCAGCTCTTCGTCGGACATGCGGCCAGGGTAGGCGCGCTGCATCTCCAGCAGCGTGAGGATGGATGCATTGGGCGCGCGGATGTCGTGCGAGATGAAGTTCATGGCCTGGTCACGCTGCTGCAAGGCCCTGCGCATGTCGGTGAGATCCACCAGCGTCAGCAGCCAGCCCGCGTTGGCCAGGTCAGTGAAGGGTTTGCACTGCACCAGCAGGCTTCTGCCTTGCGCGTCGCATCCCTCGCTTTGTTCCGGTATGGAGCGGTGGTGCAGAAGTTCCCGGGTGAGCAATGGCTGATGGGTACCCACCCGCATCAGATCGGCCAGCAGATCCACCACCGACTGGCCCTGCAGTGAGGGCTGTGTCGCGCCACCCAGGTGCTCGCGTGCCGCCATGTTGGCCAGCAGGACCACTCCCTCGGGGTCACAGACGATGCTGGGCGAGGGCAGTTGTTGCAGGCTTTTGCTCACGAAGTGGTGCAGGTCGCGCAGCTGGCGTGATGCGCGTTCGACGGCGTTAATGCGGCGCTCCAGAAAGTCCGCCGAATCGCCCGACCGCTTTCGCATCCGCATCGACAGACCTTCCCGTTGCAGGTTTTCCATTTCCAGGCGCAGAAAATGTGCAGCTGCGCTGAGGCGCCGCCAGCTCCAGAGCGGGTAGGCCAGCACCAGCCCCAGGATGGCCGCCGCCGGTGCAAATTGCAGGCCCAGCCACCCGGGCAGGGAAACGCTCAGCAACAGGGTTGCGATGGCCAGCCCTGCACTGGTCAGCAGTGCGGCCAAGGGGCCGACGAGCAGCAAGGCCAGCAAGGCACAGGCCACGGGGACGAGGTTGAACAGCATGTTGACGGCTAGTGAGGCGGGCGCGATCTGCTCGCCCGACAAGCGTGCATCGAGTACATGGGCTACGACTTCCACCCCGGGCATCAGGCGTGACTGCTGGCTGACCGGCGTGGCAAACATATCGCCCAAGCCCGAGGCGGCTGCACCGACCAGCACATACTTGCCTCGGAACGCATCGGCAGGCACGGTGCCCCGAAGCACGTCGATGTATGAATAGGTGGTGAATTGCGAAGGACCGCTGGCATAGGCGATCAGTGTGGGGCCGGTGCGTTCCCAGGGGCTCCCGTTGGGCACAGATGCTTGTGCGCGGGTGCAGGGGGCCGGGCCGGATTGGCGAGCGTTGGCGACGCACTGCAGGGCCATGCTGAAGTGGGGCCAGGGCGCAGTGGCGGGGCCTTCGTGCAGATACAGGCTGCGCACTACGCCATCGCCGCCCGGGGCTACATGCACGTGTCCCAGGTCGGCGGCAACCTGGGCGAAAGCAGGCCACGGCAGGTCGGTCGTATTGCTGTGGGCCCCGTAGCCACGCCGGAGCACGGGCAGCACTATCCGCCCACTGCGCCGGATGGCATCGGTCAAAAGCAGGTCGTCTTCGGGGTAGTCGAGGTCTGCTTCATTGAACAGCACATCCATGCCGATGACCTTCGGGTTGTGCTCCGATATGCGCGAGATCAGTTCGGCGTGCAGGGCCCGGCGCCAGGGCCATCGGCCAATTGCTGCAATGCTGGGGTCATCGATGGCGACGATCACGATATCCGGGTGTGGGGGGCGTGAAAGCAGGCGCAGCCCGGTGTCTTGCACCAGATGGTTCACGCGGTCCAGACTCTCTGGGGTGCTGAGCCAGGCCACCAGCCCCAAAAGTGCAATGCTCAGAACCATCCACTCCAGGCGGCGCCGTAGGCGGCGGCTGTGCGCGATGTTCTGCATGGTGGTGCGTCAGCCAACGGCGGGAAAACCCGCGCAGGTCTGCGGGGCGGACTCTGCGCGGCTCAAGGGCGACCCACCTGCTCGCCGCCGGAGGTGGACAACGGCAGGCCGGCTCCGGTGCGTAGACCAGACCCCACGCGGATCTTGCGTGGTGGCGAAAAATCGCTTTCCAGGCCACTGGGGTCCAGCACCCGAATGCGTATCAGGTACTCGCCCGCAGGCAAGTTGCTCGCCGTCCATGTGGGTGTCTCAAGCAAGGTGTCCTCGATGACCGTGTTGAAGGCGAGATCCGCAGCGGCAGCCCGTTGCAGCTGGAACCGCTGCCCTGCTTGGGCGGGCCAGTGCAGGTGTACTGTGGGGTCGCCGTCCTGGGCTTGCAGCGCCTGCAGCGACAGCGTGGCCGGGCGGTCTGCCACCGTGAACGGCTGCTGTGGTGCAAAAGGCCCTTGGTCGGCCTGGCCCTCAGGCAATTGCAGCAGGCTGGCAATGCGCCAGAAGTAGGAGCCTGCGGGCAGAGCACCGACAGGAAGTCGACATTCACCCAGGCGCTGTTCGTCCAGCACGGGAGTCGTGAACTTTGCATCGGTGGCCACTTGCACCCGGTACCAGCGTACGCCGGGTACTTCGGTGCATCGCAGTTCCGCTGCGCCACGGGGCACCACGGCGCCCGGAGCGGGGTGTTGGTACAGCGGCGCCACGGGCCGTGTCTTGACGGTGAATGGTTGCACCGTGGGCAGACCGGCGATCCCCGCGTCGTCGATGGCCCGCACTGCCAGGTAGTAACGCCCGTCGTCGAGCACCTTCCAGCGCAATTGCCCGCTGGCGAAGTTGCCATTGCGCACTACCTGGGTGAACTCTGCGTCTGTTGCGACCTGGGCTGCGTAGCGAACTGCACCGGGCGCTGAGGGGATGTCAATGGCGAGGAGTCCTGCGTCTCCCAGTATGGCTGGCATGCCCGAGGTATCAGGGGGCGGCAGAAGGGGGCGTGCTGGGCCCACCGTGCCATCGCTGGTCACCGCCAGGCCCTGTCCCGGCGACAGCAGGGAGGTCGGGGCCGATAGCGATGCGGCGGGCTTGCTGTCGGTATCGCGTCTTGATTGCACCGCCACCGATCCATTGAGCACCGACGCAGTGGTCTGGCCAGAATCGGCCATGACCACACTGAAGTGGGTGCCGCGAACGCTGGTCACAGCGAGTGGGGTGCGAATTTCGAACCGGCGCAGGGGGTCGCTGTTGGGAGGGACGGTCGATTCCATGCCCCCCTCGCGCATCTCCAGCACCGACTGCACGCTGCCTGCACGGCCACGTCGGCGCAATTGTCGCAATTGCAGGTCAGATTGCGCCTGAACCCTGATCACGGTGCCATCGGCCAGTCTGACCGCCACAAAGGATTCAGGGCCGACCTGCAGTTCAGTGCCTTCTTCGAGCTTGCCACCGGGGGTGACGGCTGCTGGCGTGTCGTTGGTGCGGGCCCGCGATGTGACGGTTCCCTGAACAAATTGCACGGTGGCCGACTCGCTGGGCTGCAGGCGTACGGGAATCCAGACCACGGAGCCTGGCTGCAGGCGGCGCGGGTCGGCCACCTTGTTGCGGGCCTGCAATAGCTGCCACTGCCGGGGGGCTGCCAGATAGGCGCGTGCCAGCCCCTCCAGGGTGTCACCTTCTTTGACGAGGTGGGCAATTTCGTCCCCTGCTGGCACTGCGAGGGCTGCTTGCGCACCTCGGCCACCAAACCCTGCGATGGCTGCCAGGGCAAGTGCTGCCACAGTGCATGGAGTCCAGCGGACATGTGGGATCGTAGCTACCAAGTCAAATCTCCTGTGTGTGGCCCGGGACAGCCGCTGTCGTCCACGGCAATTTCTGTGGGGCGTTGGGCCAGTGGCGGCTTGCTGGCTCAGCCTTTGCGCTGGGCTTCGACAGCCTCGAACCGGTAGCCCACGCCATACACCGCCGTGACGATGAAGCCGTTGGCAGGGCGCAGGTCCAACAAGGTGCGCAAACGTGAGATGTGGGTGTCCAGCGAGCGCGAAATGACATCGGCCACCTGGCCCCAGACAATTTCCTTGAGGTGGTCGCGCGACAGCAGTCTGCCCATGTTCTGGAACAGGAACAGCGCGAGGTCGTATTCGCGGTTCTTCAGGTCCACCGGCACACCGTCCATCTCGATGGACCGGGTTTCGGGCAGGAACCGGTAGCGGCCAAACTCCGCCACACTGGCGGCGTTGTCGGGGTATGCGCGGCGCAACAAGGCCGCCACACGCGCGTTGAGTTCTCCGATGCGCACGGGTTTCACCATGAAATCATCGGCCCCGCTTTCCAGTCCCTCGACAATGTCGCGCTCTTCCTGGCGGTTGGTGACAAACAGAATGGGCAGTTGGGCTGCCACGTTTTTGCGCACCCAGCGCACCACCTCGGGCCCCGTGGTGTCGGGCAGGTGCCAGTCCACGATCAGCAGGTCAAAGGTTTCACGGCGCAGCGTGCGCAGCAACTCGGCGCCCGTCAAATGCGTGTGGCAGACATGGCCCATGGCCTCGGTGGCCTGTTTGATCAGATCCAGCTGAAGCGCATCGTCGTCCAGTGCGGCTATGCGCATGGTTCTCCCCGTCGGAAATGCAGTCGCGGATTATTTGCGATATCCCTCGCCGGATCTGCCCCTGCGCTGGCACTTTTCGGGTGTTTTGACATTTGTTGACTCTTTGTGGTCTGCGAGACATGCGCGGCGCTGCCGCCGTTGGGGCGGTTCATCAAGGCGATGGGCCTGGCCGGGCCCCCGGCGGCAGTGCCATTTCGCGCACCAGTCGCATCCCGACCAGTGGGTAGCGTGTCTGTGGTGTGTTCCAGTTGCGATAGCCGCAGCGCGCGTAAAACGACCAGGTGTGCCACGAACCGCCCCGGCGCACCCTGACGCTGCCTTCGGCCGGGCCCTGCGGGTCGTTGCGTGGCGAAGTGGCGTAGTAGCCGTCTTCATGCCAGTCGGCCACCCATTCCCAGGCGTTGCCCAGCATGTCATGCAGGCCAAACGCATTGGGTGTGTAGCTACCCACGGGCGCGGTGAAGGCATGGCCGTCGCTGCCCTCCAGCGCATGCTGTTGCCAGCGGGGCCACAGGGGAGCAGCTTCCTGGTCAAAGGTGTTGGCCACTTGCACCAGGCTTTGCGGATTGTTGCCCTGGGGGTAGAGGGTGTGGGTGCCCGCGCGGCAGGCATATTCCCACTCGGCCTCGGTGGGCAGCCGGTAGGTGTAGCCCTCGGTGTGGCTCAGCCAGCGGGCCAGGGCCTGGGCGTCGTTCCAGGTGATGTTGACGACCGGGTGGTCTGCGCCTTGCGCAAAGCCAGGGTTGCGCCATGAATACTGGGGCGCGCGACCCTCGAAGGCATCGCCCCGCCGTGTGGTGGCTGGGTCGTACCGTGGGTTGTAGCCATATCCGCCGGTGCCGTCGGCCTCGGATTCTGGCCGATAGCCCGACGCCTCGACGAAGCGCTGAAACTGCCCCACCGTGACTTCGTGCTGACCCAGGTAAAACGACTGGCTGATGTTCACCTCGTGCGCGGGCGCCTCGTCAAACAGGTCGGTGAAGCGCTTGGTCTCCAGCAAGGGATAGGTTCTGGCCAGCGTTTCGATGGGTGGTACGCCCCCCATCTGAAATGTGCCGGCTGGCACCTGCACAAACACCATGCCCAGTTGATTGACCCATGTCGGGCCTGAAGGGGGCTCTGCCGGTGGCGCGTGCTGGCACCCTGCGAGCAGCGCGGCCAGGGCCAGAATGGCCACGCCGCTGCCCATAACGCCGGGTGACTCGGGGCGGGATGAAAGCATCAAGGCTTGTCAGGCAATTCGCTCACGCACTCGAAGACCAGGCGCGGGCCGTCGTTTCGCAACAGTTTGGCGTGCAACGCCAATCGCTGGCATTCGCGGCTGGCGGCCGCATAAGCCTGGGAAGTGTCAGGCCCATAGACCGGCACGCTGAAGGTGCGATCACGGCCCGATGCCATGGGGCCGGAGGGGGCGTAGGGGTTGGTGGCGTTGCAACCGGCGAGCAGGGCGAGCACAGAGACTGAGATACACAGCAGCTTCATGGGATTCTCCAGAACAGGTCCAAGCGCCCAGTTTATAAGGCTGCGCCCTCCGTGTTTTTCCGTGTATTCCCGCTGTTCATTCCGGGGAGGGGCACGCCACAGTATGCGCGGTCTGTATTGCGGCTTGAGGCCGACGAAAATCGCGGGATAACGAGCGCGCCAGCACTGGTCACACCAGACGTCTGGCCAGGGTCTGGACAACACGCGCGGGGCCCTCCGGGCGATCGATCTGCCAGCGATGAGAGGCATCTTCCAGCGCGCCACATCGTGCTGGGCCTGTCGGGCTGGAGTTCTGCCCTGGAGGTTCATTGGCACGTTGCAGGCATGCCAGGGCCAGCGCGAGCAGCGCAAACTGTGGGCGCTGGTGCGGTACCAGGATTGAAGTCTTTTTGGCCGGTAGCGCATGTTGCATAAGCGCCATTTGCTACTAATAAGTGAGCAAATAAAAAAGCCCCAGCCATGGGGCCGGGGCTTTGCAGATGAGTGCGTAAGGGCGGGTTAGGCGGCTGCCGCTGCCTCGGCCAGTGCGTGCAGTGCGGCTGTCACCTCGGCGGCTTCCACACCATTTACCGGGGCCAGGCGTGCGGCCAGGGTTTGCAGCGCGGCGCTGTCCTTTTGCAACAAGGCAATGGCCTGGCCTGCCTCCTTGGGGGCATCGAAACCCGTGCTTTGCAGCAGCAAGCGGCCATCGGTGGCCACGAGCTTGAAGTAGAACTTGCCATCCGCTTCGCGGTACTGCTTGAAGGCAGGCAAGGCCGCCTTGGCCGCCTTCACGGGCTTGGCTGCTGTAGTGATCTGCGCCAGGCTGCGCAAGCCCACGGCCGAGCGCAGTTCGCGGATGAACGGCGTGGCCAGCGCACGGGCGCGCTCGGCCCCCGACAGCAGGGTCTGCTCGATGCGGGCGGGGTTGGAGATGAGTTCTTCGTACTGCGCACGCATGGGGGCAATCACCTGGTCCACACGCTCCAGCAGCGCCTGCTTGGCATCGCCCCAGGCAATGCCATCCGCGTAGGCTTTGCGCAGGGTCTCAGTCTCATCGGGCGTGGCAAAGGCCTGATAGATCTGGAACAGTGCCGAGCCTTCAACGTCCTTGGCTTCACCGGGCGCGCGCGAGTCGGTCAGGATGGAGCCGATGAGCTTCTTGAGCTGCTCGCGCGAGCTGAACAGTGGGATGGTGTTGTCGTAGCTCTTGCTCATCTTGCGGCCGTCCAGGCCGGGCAGGGTGGCTACGTGGTCGTCGATGGCGGCCTCGGGCAGCACGAAATGCTCGCCGTAGAGGTGGTTGAAGCTGGCGGCCATGTCGCGTGCCATCTCGATGTGCTGGATCTGGTCGCGGCCCACTGGCACCTTGTGGGCCTTGAACATCAGGATGTCGGCGCCCATGAGCACGGGGTACATGAACAGGCCCGCCGTCACGCCGTCATCGGGCTCGCGCCCGGCGGCGGTGTTCTTGTCCACGCTGGCCTTGTAGGCGTGGGCGCGGTTGAGCACGCCCTTGCCCGTCACGCAGGTCAGCAGCCAGGTCAGCTCTGGGATTTCTGGGATGTCGGACTGGCGGTAGAACGTGACCTGCTCGGGGTTCAGGCCCGCAGCCAGCCAGCTCGCTGCGATCTCCAGCGTGGAGCGCTGGATGCGCGCCGGGTCTTCACACTTGATGAGTGCGTGGTAGTCGGCCAGGAAGTAAAAGCTTTGCACGCCGGGTTGCAGGCTGGCCGCCACCGAAGGGCGAATGGACCCCACAAAATTGCCCAGATGGGGCGTTCCGGTGGTGGTGATGCCGGTGAGAAAACGCGTGATGCTCATGGGACGAAGTCAGCAGAAAAGAGAAAAACGGATCAGCGCACCAGCGCCGTCAGCGGTGTGAGCAGCAGATTGATGGCGGTGTAGCCCACCGCCATGAGTGGGCGCAGCCACAGCGTGCCGACCACCCCGGCGATCACCAGGCCCATCACGATGAAAAAGCCCCAAGGTTCGATGCGGGACACCATGTGCGCCTGCTTCCAGGGCAGCAGTCCCACCAGGATGCGACCACCATCCAGGGGCGGCAGCGGGAACAGGTTGAAGGCCCACATGACCAGGTTGACCATGACACCGGCGCGCGCCATCTCCAGAAAAAAGCGCTCGTCAACGCCAAACCCCACCAAGGACACCAGCACAACGGCCCAGGCCACGGCCTGGATGAAATTGGACGCTGGCCCCGCCAGTGCGACCCACACCATGTGTTTCTTGGGATTGCGCAGGTTGCCAAAATTGACCGGCACTGGTTTGGCATAACCGAACAGAAAGGCCCCCGAGGTGGCGAAGTACAGGAGCAGCGGCATCAGGATGGTGCCGACCGGGTCGATGTGCTTGAAGGGGTTGAGCGTGATGCGCCCCATCATGTACGCCGTGTTGTCGCCAAAGTGGCGCGCAGCGTAGCCATGGGCCGCCTCATGCACGGTGATGGCGAACAGCACCGGCAGGGCGTAGATCAGAACGGTTTGGATGAGATTGGAGGTTTCCACCCCAGGATTGTCTCAGACCGCCCGCAGCACCCGCAGCGATCGGGGTCACCCGCCAGCGGCAAGGCCACGCGATTGTGGGTTGTACGTATGTCGAGGGTGCCCATGGCGGAGCGATCATTGCATTCATCGGGTGATCCCCTCCGGGCACCGCCTAGGGCGGCGGCGCGTACCGGGCGGCCCGCAAAACCACCATAACAGTTCTGGAGACACTGACGAATGTTGAACAACCTGAAGATTGGAACGCGGCTGGTGCTGGCGTTTGGCAGTATGGCGTTGCTGGTGCTGCTGTTGATGGCCGTGGCGCTGTCAGGGATTGGTGGGGCCGAGCAGGCCTTGCAGGGCGGGTCGGCCGCTGGGGTCCAGGCTGCGCAGGCGCATCTGCAGAGCGCAAGGGGGTGGGTTGTGGGCTGCAGCGTGGGGGTGTTCATCCTGGCGGTGCTGGCCGTGATCAGCCTGCGGGCGAGCATTGTGGCGCCGCTTAACCAGGCCATTCTGATTGCCGAAACCGTGGCCTCGGGCGACTTGAGCCAGGAGTTCAGCTCTGACCTGCAGGGCGATTTCGGCCGGCTGCTGGGTGCACTGGGCACCATGGAGGACACGCTGACCGATCTGGTCTCACGCATCAAGCAGGACGCGGATTCGATCAGTACCTCTGCGGCCGACATCGACCATGGCAATGCCGACCTGTCGCGTCGCGCCGAAGACCAGGTGTCGTCGCTGACCCAGACCGCCGCCAGCATGGAACAGCTGACTGCCACCGTGCGCCAAAACGCCGAGCGTGCCAGCTCTGCGAGCAATCTCGCCGTGAAGGCCTCGGCCATCGCCGGGCATGGCGGCACTGTGGTGGGCGATGTGGTGTTGACCATGCAGGCTATCAGCGGCAGCTCGCGCAAGATCGTGGACATCATCCAGGTCATCGAGGGTATCGCCTTCCAGACCAACATCCTGGCCCTGAACGCTGCGGTGGAGGCTGCGCGTGCGGGCGAACAGGGCCGTGGTTTTGCTGTGGTAGCCAGCGAGGTGCGCAGCCTGGCCCAGCGCAGCGCGGTGGCAGCGCGCGAGATCAAGGCACTGATCAGCGCGTCGGTCGAACAGGTCGAAAGTGGTGCCGGCCAGGTGGGACAGGCCGGCACGACCATGGAGGAGATCGTGACCGCCGTGGGTCAGGTGAGCGCCTTGTTGGGCGAAATTTCCATCGCATTGCGCGAACAAAGCGAGGCCATCAGCCATGTGAACCAAGCCGTATCGCACATGGACGGCACCACCCAGGACACGGCTGCGCTGGTGCAAAGCGCCGTTTCCACGGCCACGGCGCTGACGGCCCAGGCCCGTGATTTGGAGCAGGCCGTGGGAGCTTTTCGGTTGTAACACCCCTGAGCAAGGCTACGCCGCTTCTCCCGTAGGCGGTTTTGTCCGGGCCATGGTGCGCCCTTGCGCGGCGGTAGCTGGTGGCGGTGGCGCTTCAGCGCCCAAAGGATCGCCCTGCGCGAAGGCAGAGGCAGGTCGTGCGTCTTGTGAGGGACGCCGCGAACAACGCGCTGCGCTTTACAGTCCCAGCGCCTGCAGGCTGCCCCGGCCTTCGCGCACGACGTCGGGCTCCCCGCCCGCGCCCATGGGGGTCAGATCCACCACCGTGGTGGGCTCCAGTGGGCAGGCACCGGCATCCACCACGGCATCTACCAGCTTTTCATAGCGCTCACGGATTTCCTGTGGGTCGTTCAGCGGTTCGGTCTCGCCCGCCGGGATCAGTGTGGTGGCCAGCAGCGGCGCGCCGTGCAGCTCCAGCAGCAGCTGCAGGCCCTTGCGGTCGGGTACGCGCAGGCCGATGGTCTTGCGCGAGGGGTGGCTCACGCGGCGCGGCACTTCTTTGGTGGCTTCGAGGATGAAGGTGTACGGCCCCGGCGTACCCAGTTTCAACAACCGGTATTGCCGGTTGTCTACGCGGGCATAGTTGGCCAGCTCCGACAGATCGCGGCACAGCAAGGTGAGGTGGTGCTTGTCGTCCACCTGGCGGATGCGGCGCAGGCGGTCTACGGCGTCCTTGTCATCCAGGTGGCAGACCAGTGCGTAGCTGGAGTCGGTGGGCACAGCCACGATGCCGCCTTTTTGCAGCAAGGCAACCGCCTGCTTGAGCAAGCGGGGTTGTGGGTTGTCGGGGTGAACTTCGAAGTACTGGGCCATTGGGAAAAAATCTTAGTTATCCATGGAGCAGCGCGCCAGCGCAGGACATGGGCACCCGCCGGAGGAAGGCGCCAAACAAGGAGCGCCCTGCAGCGATGGCTCCGAAGGCGATACAGGGATCATCGCCAAATTCGGTCGGCCAGCAGCTCCCACACAGGCGTCAACGCTCCGGGCAGCAGGGGCAGGGTACCCAGGTCGGTGTGGGATTCATCGGGGCTGTGGAAATCACTGCCTCGCGAGGCAGCCAAGCCGAACTCTTTTGCCATGGCCGCATAGGTCACATATTCGGCAGCACTGTGGCTGCCCGTGACCACTTCCACCCCGCGCCCGCCATGGGTCTTGAATTCAGAAAACAGCGCAAACTCTTCATTGGCGCTGAATTTGTAGCGTGCAGGATGGGCGATCACGGCCATGCCACCGGCTTCGGTGATCCAGCGCACGGCGTCACCCAGGCTGGCCCAGCGGTGGGGGACATAACCGGGCTTGCCTTCGATGAGGTACTTGCGGAAAACCTCAGAAGTGTCTTTGCACACGCCGCTTTCCACCAGAAAACGTGCGAAATGGGTGCGTGAGATCAGGGCTGGGTTGCCCACAAATTGCAAGGCTCCCTCGTAGGCCCCGTGGATGCCTGCCTGGGCCAGTTGTGCTGCCATGTCCTGGGCCCGTTCGCCGCGCCCGCCACGCGTGGCAGCCAAGCCCTGCGCCAGTTGGGCATTGTCAGGATCAAACCCCAGACCCACGATGTGGACCGTGGTGTCGGCAAACGTGACGGAAATCTCCGTGCCAGTGAGGTAGGCCATGCCCTGCGCACGAGCCGCCGCAGCCGCGCGGTGCTGACCACCAATTTCGTCATGGTCTGTCAGCGCCCACAACTCCACCCCGTTGGCTTTGGCCCGCGCGGCCAAGTCTTCGGGTGTCAGGGTCCCGTCGGAAACAACGGAATGGCAGTGCAGGTCGGCGTTGAGTATGGTCGTCACCGGTTCATTTTAGGGCTTGTACCGATAACATGCCCCATAGAATCAGGGAACACTTGTTACAAGAACTTGACACTTTTACCAATGGGCGTCAGGGTTCGTTGCAGTGACCGATGACTGATTGACGGTTTTCCTTGGGCAATAAACACAACGCGGAGCACTCTGGCTTTCCGCAGAGCATCAGGAGCAACCATGAAATTCAACGACCTGCGCGTCGCCCACAAAATGTGGAGCGTCATCCTCGGTCTGCTGGCATTGATGCTGGTAGCCGCTATCTGGACCCAATGGTACGGTCGGCAGGTCACTGCCGCGACCGAAGAGTCCGTCAACAAGTACGAGTCCGCCATCACTACGGCGGTCAGTTGGCGAGGCTTGGCCGAAGTGGCCGTCACCATGTCGATGGCCGGTTTTGTCACGACCGACCAGGCCCTCAAAGCCGACTTTGATGAACGGGTCGCGGCGCTCACCGCACGCATCACCCCCGTGCAGGAAAAAATCAACAAGGCCTCCGTATCGGCCGATGACAAGGCCGCGCTGGCCCTGGTGGCGGCTGCGCGGGCCGATGTGCGTGGACAGTCCGACAAGCTCAAAGAGCTTACCGATGCGGGAGACGCTGCGGCCAAGCAGGCGTATCTGGCCAATGTGTACCGCCCGAAAGTCGTGGCGTACCTGGCATCCATCGACAAGTTCGTGGCGGCGCAGGAGCGCCAGCGTGACGAGGCTGTGCAGGCTGCGCGTGCGACGAGTGGCAGTCTGGTGCTGATCGGGGCAGCTGCGGCCATTGCCGTGGTGGTGCTGGGCATGCTGCTGGCAGCCATGCTGGTGCGCTCCATCACGCGCCCGCTGGACCGGGCCGTGGCGCTGGCCGAGGCCATATCGGCCGGAGATCTCACGCAGGACATCCACGACGACCGCAAGGACGAGCTGGGCCTGCTCACGCGGGCTTTGTCTGGCATGGCCACCCGCTTGCGGGCGGTCGTGAGCGAGGTTCGATCGGGAGTGGATTCGGTGTCGTCGGCGTCGGTGGAGATTGCCAACGGCAACCACGACCTGTCGGCCCGCACAGAGCAGACGGCCTCCAACCTGGAAGAAACAGCGGCCAGCATGGAACAACTCACGGCCACCGTGAGCCAATCGGCCGACACGGCCCGCCAGGCCAACCAACTGGCCGGTACGGCAGCCCAGGCAGCGGCACGTGGCGGTGAAGTGGTGGGCCAAGTGGTCACCAGCATGCAGCAGATCACCGACAGCAGCCGCAAGATCAACGACATCATCGGCGTGATCGACGGCATTGCCTTCCAGACCAACATCCTGGCGCTCAACGCCGCCGTGGAAGCCGCCCGGGCGGGTGAGCAGGGCCGGGGCTTTGCCGTGGTGGCCAGCGAAGTGCGCAGCCTGGCCGGGCGCAGCGCCGAAGCGGCCAAAGAGATCAAGACGCTGATCAGCGCCTCGGTGGAGAACGTCGAATCAGGCTCAGCGCAGGTGGCACAGGCCGGGCAAAGCATGCAAGAGATAGTGTCCAGCGTGCAGCGCGTGAGCGACCTTATCGGAGAGATCACGGCGTCCTCGACAGAGCAACGCGACGGCATAGCACAGGTGAACCAGGCGGTAACGCACCTGGATCAGATGACGCAGCAAAACGCGGCGCTGGTGGAGGAATCGACAGCGGCGGCGACCTCGATGCGCGACCAGGCGCAGAAACTTGCGGAAGTGGTGTCCATGTTCAACGTGGGAGCGGTGGCCACGCGTGCGCCAGCGGCGCCCAGGGCCGCACCTGTAAACACGGCTCCCCGCCCCTCCTTCAAAGTGGGAGGCGCTGCCCCCCGGTCCATTGGCACCAAGCCAGCGGCAAAAACGGCCAAGACGCCGCCCCCTGCCACGGCCCGCCTGTCATCGACGAGTGTTGCATCACCGGTTTCGGCTCCCACCCAGGCGCCGCGTGCTATGGCCAAGGGCGGTGACGATGATTGGGAGAGCTTCTGAATCGACGGTCACCGTCGTTCGATGCTTCTAAATAGATAGCAGCTAGCGCATGTTTTATAGGCGCTGGCGGTTGATTTGATCTTAATTTTTCTGAAGACGAAGGCCTCAAGCCGCAGTGCTTGCGGGCCTTCGCCATCTCTGCTTGGTATCTGTTGCTGAGCAATGCCTTTGGCTCACCAATACCCAAACGCCGAAATGTGTGCGGACTGGATTGTCGCGTTGTGTTGCCAGCCTTCGGCGTGATGGCGGCAGCGCGACGAAGTGCTGTTTCTGCCAGGGTTAATCCAGGGTTTTGACACCCGGTGGTGGTGGTCTGCGGGTTTCTCCCGGTGGGGGCGGCCGTGGCGATGCATTGGGCTGGCGTAGGCTATGGCTTGTTTTTGATGTAATCGAATGTTTCCGGCGGATGAATCGCCGAACATGAAGACATCACAGGTCCACGAGGAAAAAATAGCCATGCAATTTGACAATATTCGCGTTTCCCGCAAGCTGTGGGGCGCATTTCTGGGGCTGATGATCGGCATGCTGCTGCTGTCCGGGTTCGCGCAGAACCGGGCCAACTCCTCCATGTCTTCGGCGATGGATGCCGTGGTCGAAATTGAAGGGCGTATTTCGTCCGCCGTGCGCTGGCGGGGCGCTACCGAAACCGCTGTCACCATGGTCATGGGCGGCGCGGTGACCACCGATTCTGTGCTCGCCGAGCAGTATGGCGCCAAGGTCAAGGAGATCATTGGCAACATCAACAAGGTGCAGGAAAGCATCGTGGCATCGGCCACTGCACCGGAGGAGAAGGCATTGCTCGACAAGGTGCTAGAGGCGCGCAAGGCCGTGCTGGCGGCCACCGCCAAGACCTGGGAACTGAAGGGCGCCGGCGACGCCGTGGCCACCCAACGGTTTGCGGACGATGAATTCGCCCCGCTCGTCACCAAATACCTCAAGGCGCAGGACGACTTTGTGGCCGCGCTCGAAAAGCGCCGGGATGCCATCCGTGCCGACGCTTCGGCGCGCCGCATTGAATACGCGATCACGGGCATCGTCAGTTCGATAGCGTTGCTGGCGGTGGGGCTCTTTTTGGCCTGGAAGCTGGTGCATTCCATTACCGTGCCGCTGGACCAAGCGGTCGAGACCATCGATGCCATTGCTGCCGGTGACCTCACGCAGGAGTTGCAGTCCACCCGCAAGGATGAGTTTGGTCACATGCTGCGCTCACTGTCTGCCATGTCTGCGAGGCTGCGGGGTGTGGTGAGCGAGGTTCGATCGGGAGTGGATTCGGTGTCGTCGGCGTCGGTGGAGATTGCCAACGGCAACCACGACCTGTCGGCCCGCACAGAGCAGACGGCCTCCAACCTGGAAGAAACAGCGGCCAGCATGGAACAACTCACGGCCACCGTGAGCCAATCGGCCGACACGGCCCGCCAGGCCAACCAACTGGCCGGTACGGCAGCCCAGGCAGCGGCACGTGGCGGTGAAGTGGTGGGCCAAGTGGTCACCAGCATGCAGCAGATCACCGACAGCAGCCGCAAGATCAACGACATCATCGGCGTGATCGACGGCATTGCCTTCCAGACCAACATCCTGGCGCTCAACGCCGCCGTGGAAGCCGCCCGGGCGGGTGAGCAGGGCCGGGGCTTTGCCGTGGTGGCCAGCGAAGTGCGCAGCCTGGCCGGGCGCAGCGCCGAAGCGGCCAAAGAGATCAAGACGCTGATCAGCGCCTCGGTGGAGAACGTCGAATCAGGCTCAGCGCAGGTGGCACAGGCCGGGCAAAGCATGCAAGAGATAGTGTCCAGCGTGCAGCGCGTGAGCGACCTGATCGGAGAGATCACGGCGTCCTCGACAGAGCAACGCGACGGCATAGCACAGGTGAACCAGGCGGTAACGCACCTGGATCAGATGACGCAGCAAAACGCGGCGCTGGTGGAGGAATCGACAGCGGCGGCGACCTCGATGCGCGACCAGGCGCAGAAACTTGCGGAAGTGGTGTCCATGTTCAACGTGGGGGTGGTGGCCGCGCGTGCGCCAGCGGCGCCCAGGGCCGCACCTGCCAGTGCACCCCGGCCCGCGATGACAAAGGCCGCTACCAGCACCCTGCGTGTGGCTGCCGCCAAGCCCGCCAGCGCCAGGGCCGCGGTAGCGTCTCCCGCTGGGCGGTTGCCGCCTGCAAAGGCACCGGCCACCGCGCCATCGGCTGCACCCGCCACCAAGGTGGCGGCCCAAGGGGGCGATGACGATTGGGAGAGCTTCTAAACTGATAGCTGCCGGCGCTTTTCCATCAAGCGCTGGCGGCTGTTTCATGGAGCTGGCATTCCGGCCGATATGTCCAGCAAGGCAGCTTTGGCTGCCTTTTGCTTTGGTGCCCCACGAAAGGATTCTCTGATGCCCTTGGTCAACATCCGGCTTGCGCGCCGCGATCTGCCCACCACCGCAGCCCAGAAAGCTGCACTGATTGCCGGTGTCACCGCGCTCATGCAGCAGGTGCTGGACAAGCGTCCTGAAAGTGTCACCGTCATCATCGACGAGGTGGATCCCGAGAACTGGGGCCAGGGCGGCGAGCCGGTCACTGTGATCCGCCAGCGCAGCAAGGGCCCAGCCCAGGCCTGAGCGGGATCGGGCGTCGACTCAGATCTGAGCCCCTTCGACCAGAAACTGCACCTTGCGCTCGCCCTTCCACTCGTTCACATCGAGCCGGAAGGCCAGCAGCACGCGTGCGGGCAGTTGCTCGGTGTGGCCGAACCAGATCGCGTCCACCGGGCTGCCTTGGTGCAAGAGTTTGAGCGACAGGTGGTTCTTGGATTCGCCCACGAGCCGTTGGCTGAGCACCTGCACTTCTTCGCTGAACGTGGGTGGCAAAAAGCCCTGGCCCCAGACTTCGTGGTGCAAGGTGTCCACCATGTCGGCACGGCAGTATTCGGGGGCCAGGGGGCCGTCGGTTTCGATGCGGCGGGTGAGGGTGGCGGCGTCCAGCCATTCCTGCGCGACCTGGGCCAGCGCCTGCTCGAAGGTGTCGAAGGAATCAGCGTCCACCGTGCAGCCCGCTGCCATGGCGTGGCCGCCAAATTTGAGCAACACGCCGGGGTGGCGCTTGGCCACCAGGTCGAGCGCGTCGCGCAGGTGAAAGCCGGGGATGGAGCGGCCTGAGCCTTTGAGTTCATGCTCCTTGCCCGGCGCGCTGCTGGCCGCAAACACAAAGGTGGGCCGGTGCAGCTTGTCCTTGATGCGGCTGGCCACGATGCCGACCACGCCTTCGTGGAAGTCGGGGTCGAACACGCTGATGGCCGGGGGCGGCTCCTCGTCTTCCTGAAACAGGCTCTCGGCCATCAGCATGGCCTGGTCGCGCATGCCGCCTTCGATCTCGCGGCGCTCGCGGTTGATGCCGTCCAGCAGGCCCGCCAGCTCGGCGGCGCGGCCTGCGTCGTCGGTCAGCAGGCATTCAATGCCCAGCGTCATGTCGGCCAGACGCCCTGCGGCGTTGATGCGCGGGCCCAGGGCAAAGCCAAAGTCAAACGTGGTGGCCACGGGCGCCTTGCGGCCTGCGGCGTGGAACAGGGCGGCTACCCCGGCGGGCATCTGCCCTGCGCGGATGCGCTTCAAGCCCTGGGCGACCAGGCGGCGGTTGTTGGCGTCGAGCTTGACCACGTCGGCCACCGTGCCGAGTGCCACCAGCGTGAGCAGCGGGTCGAGCTTGGGTTGGGTGGACGCATCGAATATTCCGCGTGCCCGTAGCTCGGCCCGCAGCGCCAGCAGCACGTAAAACATCACGCCCACACCGGCCATGGACTTGCTCTCGAAGGTGCAGCCGGGCTGATTGGGGTTGACGATGGCATCGGCGGCAGGCAGCTCGGGGCCGGGCAGGTGGTGGTCGGTGACGAGCACTTGCAGGCCCAGGGCCTTGGCCTCGGCCACGCCGTCCACGCTGGCGATGCCGTTGTCCACGGTGATGAGCATGTCGGCGCCACGCTCGGCCACGCGGCGCGCGATGGGCGCAGTGAGGCCGTAGCCATCGGTCACGCGGTCGGGGACCAGGTAGTCCACGTTCTGGGCGCCCAGCAAACGCAAGCCACGCACGCCCACGGCGCAGGCCGTAGCGCCGTCGCAGTCGTAGTCGGCCACGATGACGAGGCGTTTGTTGGCGGCCATGGCGTCGGCCAGCAGGCGGGCGGCGGTGTCAATGCCTTTGAGCCCCGAAGGCGGCAGCAACCGGCTCAGGCCATCGTCCAGTTCATCCTGGGTGCGCACACCGCGTGCGGCGTACAGGCGGGCCAGCAGCGGATGCACACCGGCTTGCTCGAGCGTCCAGGCAGCACGGGGGGGAATGTCTCTTGCTATTATTTTCATAGCTTGTCGCGCAATTGCATAAAGCGCTGGGGCCTGAAAAGGCTTTGAAAATGCTGCGCCAGCGTGCGTGGCGCAGTGTGAAAGCCCAGCGCATTGCGCTCGCCACACAGCGTGAGTTGTACGGGCGCGCCGCCTTCGGATTGGCGCAGCAGATTGGCCACAGGGCCCGCGTCCAGCGCGGCCCAGGCGGCGGCCCAGGCGCGCCAGTCTTCGTTCAGCGCCGCGTCGCGCAGCGTGGTGGGCATGGTCGGTGCGCTGGTGGGTGATGGAGCGGGCGCGGGAAGGACGCCGGTGCCATGCACCCAGAACGAGTTGATCACGGGCAGCCCGGCGTCCGAACGCGCGTCGTTGAAGGCGTGGGTGTAGAGCAGCATCTGCATTTCGCTGTGCAGGCGGTGCAGGGTGCGCGCCGCTTTGGCATCGGGCATCCAGGCGCGCACATCGCGTTGCAGCACGCGCTCCAACGAGGCGGTGGCCAGCGTGGCAAACAGCGGGCTGCTGGCCAGCCAGCGCGTGGGCTGGTCGTAGTGCAGGGTGATGCCGTCTTCGGCAAACCAGGGCGACACGATGGCGAGCAGCGCGCGCGATGCGGCTTCGTCCAGGGCCAACTGTTCGGGGCCGCGCAGCGTGACATGGTCGGTGCTGACCTGCCATTGGCACGGCGTGACAAAGGCCCAGGCCTGGCTGTCGGTCGGCAGGCCCTGTTGTTGGCGATGCCCGGCGGCCCAGGGGATGCGGCCGTCCTCCACAGGCAAACCCAGCGCGCGCGCCAGGGCGCGTTCGTGGGGGGCCGAGAAGCTGGTTTCTTCGCCGCTGTCGGTGTGGTCGGGATGGGGGCTGAGCCGGGCCAGAAGCCGGTCCAGGTGGGGCAGGGCCAGGCCCTGCAAGGCTTGCTGGCATCCCTCGGAGGCGCTGGCAGCGTAAGGAATGAGCAAATGGGTGGTGTCCGACATGGGTCTATTGTCCGGGATGCCACAATCTGCCCGGCCCGGGGCGTGCATTTCGCACCATGCGGGCCCATCTTTCCTTATCCATGCAAATTCCCTACGAACTGGCCCTGGGCTGGCGCTACACGCGCGCCGGCCGCGCCACGCGGCGCAATGGTTTTATCTCGTTCATTTCGGGCGTGTCCATGCTGGGCATTGCGCTGGGTGTCGCGGCCCTGATCATCGTGTTGTCGGTGATGAACGGCTTTCAGAAGGATGTGCGCGACCGCATGCTCAGCGTGGTCTCGCACATCGAGATTTTTGCACCCCTGGGGGCCGCATTGCCCGACCCGGCGCTCACCCTGGCCGAGGCCAAAAAGAACCCGAATGTGATCGGGGCGGCGCCTTTTGTGTCGGCCCAGGCCCTGCTGGCGCGTGGCGAAGACATGAAGGGTGCGCTGGTGCGCGGCATTGATCCGGCCCTGGAAGGCGCGGTGACCGATCTGGCCGCCACCAATGAAAAAACGCTCAACCTGCTCGTACCCGGCGAATTCCGCGTGGTGCTGGGCGGCGAGCTGGCCCGGGCATTGGGCGTACGCGCTGGCGACGTGGTCACGTTGATCGCCCCCGCAGGCCAGGTCACGCCCGCCGGAGTGGTGCCGCGCCTCAAGCAGATGACGGTGGCGGGTACGTTCGACTCGGGCCACTACGAATACGACTCGGCCCTGGTGCTGCTGCACCATGAGGACGCGCAACGCATCTTCCGCCTGGAAGGCCCCACGGGCGTGCGGCTGAAGCTCAAGGACCTGCACCAGGCGCGTGAGGTGGCGCAAGAGCTGGCCCGCAGCCTGAGCGGACAGTTGCTGATTCGTGACTGGACGCAGCAAAACCGCACCTGGTTCGCCGCCGTGCAGCTCGAAAAACGCATGATGTTCATCATCCTCACGCTCATCGTGGCGGTGGCGGCGTTTAACCTGGTCTCCACCCTGGTGATGACGGTCACCGACAAGCGCGCCGACATCGCCATCCTGCGCACGCTGGGTGCCAGCCCCCAAAGCATCATGGGCATCTTTGTGGTGCAGGGCGCCATGGTGGGTGTCATTGGCACGCTGGTGGGCTTGTTGCTGGGCCTGGGCATCGCGTTCAACATCGACGTGATCGTGCCGGCCATCGAGCGCGCACTGAACGCGAGCTTTTTGCCCAAGGACATCTACCTCATCAGCAAGATGCCCAGCGAGCCGCAGAGCAGCGACATCGTGCCCATTGCGGTCATCTCGCTGGTGCTGGCTTTTGTGGCCACCCTGTACCCCAGCTGGCGCGCCAGCCGTGTGAACCCTGCCGAGGCGCTGCGTTATGAGTAACCCCACCCCCCATACCAACCACCACCCGGTGGTGCTGGAGGCCAAGGGCCTGACCAAACGCTTTACCGAAGGCCGCCTGGATGTGACCGTGCTCAAGGGCGTGGACCTGCAGATCCATGCGGGCGAAACGCTGGCGATCGTGGGCGCCTCGGGCTCGGGCAAGAGCACCTTGCTGCACCTGCTGGGCGGGCTGGACGCGCCCACGGCGGGCACGGTGCGCCTCAAGGGCGAGGAGATGTCTTCGCTGTCAGCAGAGCGCCAGGGGCAGTTGCGCAACCAGCACCTGGGGTTTATCTACCAGTTCCACCACCTGCTGCCGGAGTTCAGTGCGCTGGACAACGTGGCCATGCCGCTGCGCATCCGGCGCCTGCCGTTGGCCCAGTGCCATGCGGAGGCGGAGCGGGTGCTGGCGTCGGTCGGTTTGAAGGAGCGGCTGATGCACCGGCCGGCCGAGCTGTCGGGTGGTGAGCGTCAGCGGGTGGCCATTGCGCGGGCCTTGGTGACGCGGCCTGCGTGTGTGCTGGCCGACGAGCCAACCGGCAATCTTGACCGAAGCACGGCGGATGGGGTGTTCGACCTGATGCTGCAGCTGGCGCGGGACCAGGGCACGGCGTTTGTGATGGTCACGCACGATGAGTCGCTGGCGGCGCGGTGTGATCGGATGGTGAGGCTGGTGTCTGGGGTTTTGGGGTGATTCTGGCTGGATGCGCTAGGGGGATATGCGCTGGCAGCTATGCTTTTTGAATCACTCTCCCTCCGTGCAAAGAGCTGTTTGCCTGATTAACGGCATGCCTTGATGAAGGGCGGAGGCCGGGAGTCGCCCGGCATGCGAGGTACTTTTCTTTGCTTCGCCAAAGAAAAGTACCCAAAAGAAAGGCGACCCCCAGTCTGCGACCCCTGCGCTTCGCTACGGGGCAAACCTGCGGCGGGGCGGTTGCGGGGTGCGCCGTGGAACTCACTGCGCTGCGTTGCAGCTTCGTTCAGACAGCCACGGCGAGTCAGTTCACGAGGCATGGACGCTTCGACGCCCATGCTCACCCCACAACCGCCCCGCCGCAGACGCAGCCAGCAGGGGTGGGACCGCCGAACAGCCAAACACCCGGACATCCATTCGTGCCATCGCTGCGCTCGGCCCAGGCTGCGCAGCGCGTGGCGCTTGCGCCCGCGAGAGAGGCCGAGCGAAGCAAAGGCCCGGGCGGATGTTCTGCTCCCCGTGCCCCTCTGGATGCGCCGAGGAGCGCAGGGTTTGGCGGATCAGGGCTCGCGATTGTCTGAGCGAAGTGAAACGGAGCGAGTTCGAGCGAGACCCCGTCAAACCCGAGCACCGCAGGTTGCCCCGGAGCGAAGCGCAGGGGACGCAGACAGTGGGGTCGCCCTTTCTTTGGTTCCTTTCTTTCGGCGACGCGAAAGAAAGGGACTCGCATGCCGGGCGACTCCCGGCCTCCGCCCTCAACAAAGGCATGCGGCTCAGTCAGCACACGCAACCAAACACTACAAAATCAATAGCTACCAGCGCATATCCCACTAGCGCATACAGCCAAAATCACCAGAAAAAGATCACATCACCCGCCCATACCACCACACCGACAACCCCGCCGCCACCAACGCCAGCACCGCCCCCAACAACGCCAGCAAAGAAGAAATCTCCGTCTCCTTCTTCTCCACCGTGAGTCGCGAGCTCAGGGTCTCGTACACCTTCTTCAGGTCCGCCGCCGTGGCCGCATGAAAGTACTCGGCATTGGTCCGCGCGGCCACGGCCTTCAGGGTTTCTTCGTCCAGCCGCACGCGCATCGACCAGCCCTCAAACCCAATGGTTTCGCCCTGCACCGTACCCACCCCCACCGTGTACACCCGCACCCCCCGGTCGGCCGCCCACTTGGCGGCTTCCAGCGGGTCCACGCCCGTGGTGCGCTGGCCGTCGGTCAGCATGATGATGGCGGCCGAGTTGTAGGAGCCAGGCGCCACAGGCGTGAAGGTCTTGGCCGGGTCCTGCTGCTTGCCCAGATCGTCGATGGGCTTAGGGCGCATGGCCTGGCGGCCGCCCAGGGCGGCGATGTCGATGCCAGCGTCGGGGAAGATGGTGGCCAGCGACAGCATGATGCCGTTGCCCGTGGCGGTGCCGCGCTGCAGCTGAAAGCTGTCGATGGCTTTCACCAGGTCTTCACGACTCTGGGTGGGCAGCTGGGCCAGTTGCGCGCTGCCGGCAAAGGCCACGATGCCCACCCGCACGTGGCGCGGCAGGTCGGCGATGAAGGCCTTGGCGGCGTTCTGGGCGGCGGTGATGCGGTCGGGCTCCACGTCGGCAGCGCGCATGCTGCCCGACACGTCCATGGCCAGCATGATGGTTTGGTCCTGCGAGGGCAGGGTGATGATGGCCAACGGGCGGGCTGCCGCCAGCAACAGCGCCACCAGCGCCAGCAGGAACAGCGCGGGCGGGATGTGGCGGCGCAGGTGCTGGCCGGGGCCCATGGCCTCGCGCACCAGGGACAGGCTGGAGTAGCTGAGCGCCGTTTTCTTGCGCCGGTGCAGCAGCCACCAGTACAGCAGTACCAAGAGGGGCACAGCCAGCAACAGCCAGAGCAGGGTGGGCCAGAGAAAAACCATGGTGTATGTCCTTGGTGGCTTGGGGGTCAGGCGGCGGCTTGTGTGGCGGCTCCTGCCGACTTGGAAGGGTTGCGCGGCCTCCGTACGCGGCGTTTTCGCAGGTCCATGAAACGCAGTAGGGCATCGACCAGGTCATCGTCGGTGCACAGCTCCAGAGTGTCGGCTCCAGCCCGTGTCAGCCCCTCACGCAGCACGGCTTCGCGCTCGGCAGCCAGGCGGGCAAAGCGGCGACGAAAGCCTGCGTCGTGGGTGTCTACCTGCAGTTGCTCGCCGCTTTCGGCGTCGCGCAGCGTGACCAGGCCTACGTCGGGCAGATCCAGCTCCAAGGGGTCCAGCAAACGCACGGCCACGACATCGTGGCGCTGTGCGAGCTGAGCCAGGGGTTTCTCCCAGCCGGGGGCGCTGATGAAGTCGGACACCACAAACACCGTCGAGCGCCGACGCAGATTGGCCAGGCCGGTCTGAAGCAATAGATGCAGTTCGGTGGCGCCGGTGCGTTGCTTTTTGGGGGCACTGGGTGCCGTGATGCGGGCGGGGGGTGACGACAGCCGATGCACCAGATGCAGGACATGGGCGCGGCTACTGCGCGGGGGCAGCACGGTGTCTACCGCGCGAACGGCCGTATCGCCTGCGCCGTAAAGCATGGCACCCACGCGGTTACCGTGGCGCGTGAGCAGGCGCGAGAGCACGGCCACAAAGCCGGTCAGGATGTCGCGTTTGGTGTGGCCTGCGGGGCCGAAGTCGATGGACGGGCTCAGGTCCAGCAGGAACCAGGCTGACATTTCGCGGTCTTCGGTGAACACGCGCACATGGGGGGTGTTCAGCCGTGCGGTCACGTTCCAGTCGATGTGGCGCACATCGTCGTGGGGCTGGTACTCGCGCAGATCGGCCAGGTCGAGGCCACTGCCGCGCATCAGCGTGCGGTAGTCGCCCTGCAACAGGCCGTCCAGGCGGCGGATCACCTTCCATTCCAGTTCGCGCAGCAACCGGTCTGCCTGTCCGGGCAGGGTGGGCAGGATGTGGACTGTGGCCGACGAAGAGGTTTCAGGCGGCTTCTTGCTCATGGTGAGGGCTCAAGCTGCTTTTTGCTCGTGGTGCAACGGCCGCGCAGGGGCGGGGATCTTCGCCATGATGCGCCGGATGAGCGCGTCGGCGTCCAGCCCTTCGGACAGCGCCTCGTACGACAGTGCGACACGGTGGCGCAGCACATCGGCGGCCAGGTCGGTCATGTCCTCGGGCAGCACGTAGTTGCGCCCGCGCAGCATGGCCAGGGCCTGGGCGCCCTCGGCCAGGGCGATGGTGGCGCGTGGGCTAGCACCGCAGCTGATGTAGCTGGCAAGGTCTTTCAGGCCATGCCGCGCGGGCTCGCGGGTGGCGGCCACCAGCTTCACGGCGTACTGCAGCATCGATGGGTCCACATACACCGTGCGGCATTCGGCCTGCAACGCCGCCAGCTGCGCCGTGGTGGCCACGGGCAGCACCTGCACGGGCAGGTCGAGCGCACGCTGGGCGATGACAAATTCTTCTTCCTCCGTGGGGTAGCCCAGCAGCACCTTCATCATGAAGCGGTCCACCTGCGCTTCGGGCAGCGCGTAGGTGCCTTCGGTCTCGATGGGGTTCTGCGTGGCCATCACCAGGAAGGGCTCGGGCACCTTGTGGGTCTCGCCCGCAATGGTCACCTGTCGCTCCTGCATCACTTCGAGCAGCGCGCTCTGCACCTTGGCGGGGGCGCGGTTGATTTCGTCGGCCAGCAGCAGGTGGGTGAACACCGGGCCGAGCGTGGTGCTGAACTCGCCGGTCTTCTGGTTGTACATGCGCGTGCCCACGAGGTCAGCGGGCACCAGGTCGGGCGTGAACTGGATGCGCTTGAAGCTGCCCTGGATGGTGCTGGCCAGCGTCTTCACCGTGAGAGTCTTGGCCAGGCCCGGAACGCCTTCGACCAGCAGGTGCCCCTGGGCGAGGATGGCGACCATGACGCGCTCCAAAAAGCGGTCTTGCCCGACCACCACGCGTTTGACTTCATAGAGCACCTGTTCCATCAGTGTGGCGGTGTTGGGTGTCGCTTCCATGGGTTTCCTTTCTTGTCAGTGATCAACAATGCGGCGAGCTCTGCGCGGCCCACGATACCGGCGCGGCCCAGACCAGTGCATCCGTGGGACTGGCTTGGCCAGGCCACCGGGTGCGTCCTCCTCTCAGGGGAGTAGGGGAGGGCGCAAAACGGTTCAGGGGGCGTGTCATGCTAGAACGGGGGCATGCCCACGGCAGCCGCTGCGTTTTCGATGGGCACCGCAAAACCGATGCCGATGAAGGTGCGCGCCGGTGTGGGGTTGAGGATGGCCGTGACGATGCCCACCACCTCGCCATCCAGTGTGACCAGCGGGCCACCCGAGTTGCCGGGGTTGGCGGCGGCGTCGAACTGGATGAGGTTGCTCAGTTGGCGCTTGCCCTCGGGCGATGTGAACTCGCGCCCCAGGCCCGACACCACACCGGCCGATGCCGAAGGGCCAATGCCGAAAGGGAATCCTATGGCCACAACATGGTCGCCCGGGCGCAGGTTCTGCGTGGAGCGCAGGGTGGCGGCTTCCAGGTCATCAGGCACCTTGTGGGCCTGCAAAACGGCCAAGTCGTTCTCAGGCTGCGCGCCGGTGACGCTGGCCGTGGTCTCCAGTCCATCATGGAAGGTGATGCCAATCCGATCGGCTCCCGCCACTACATGCAGGTTGGTCAGGATGATGCCCTTGTCCACAATCACCACGCCCGTGCCGATACCGCGCTCGATGTCTTCCTTGCCGTTTTTGCTGCGGCTATAGCCCACCACGCGCACCACGGAAGGCCCGATGCTCTCCACGGCGCGTGCAGCGGCGGACGGTGGCGTGGTGGTTTCCAGTGTGCGCAGCACGGCGGCGTCGATGTCATCCTGGGTGATCTGGCGCCCGGCCGTGTGGTGACGTTGCCAGGCACTGGCCACAAGCAGCGCCGCCAGCAGCAGCACGACGGCCCACAACACGCGCAGCTGGCGCTTGAACGTGGGAATGTGGGGCACAGGAGTCGCTGCCGCTGAAGCGGCCAACAGCGGTGGCTCGGCGCTGTTGGGGGGCGGGGTGACGGGCGCAGTTGCCTCGGTGGTCGCCGCTGCAGGGAGGCTGCGGGCGGCGCGAGAGCTGCTGTAGAGGGCGGGCCGGGGCATCCTGTCACCTTTGCTCGTACACGCCAGGGGCTGGCGCACGCAAATGACGGTAGCACGGTTTTCCTGCCAATGCACACGCAGGGCTACACGGACGCTGATCGGGCATCATCCGCGCATGACTGCCTGGATCGACACCCACTGCCACCTTGATGCGCCTGAATTTGATGCCGACCGCTGTGTGGTGCGCAGCCAGGCTGCAGCGCTGGGAGTGGCGCACTGCGTGATTCCAGCCGTGGAGCGCAGCAACTGGGACACTGTCCGCCTGCTGGCGCACCAGCATGGGGACAGCTACGCGCTGGGCGTCCATCCGCTCTATACCGGGCGGGCGGAGGTCGGTGATGTGGATTTTCTGGCGCAGGTGCTGCAGCAGCACCATGCCGACCCCCGTTTGGTGGCCATCGGAGAGATAGGGCTCGACTACTTTGTTCCGGGCCTCGACCCCGAGCGGCAGGAGTGGTTTTACCGGGCCCAGCTGCAACTGGCGCGCCGCTTTGATCTGCCGGTGATCCTGCATGTGCGCCGCTCGGCCGACAGGCTGCTCAAAGGGCTGCGCGATCTGCCCGTGCAGGGCGGCATCGCGCATGCGTTCAATGGCAGCCTGCAGCAAGCGCGGGCGTTCATTGCGCTGGGGTTCAAGCTCGGCTTCGGTGGTGCCGTGACGTATGACCGCGCGTTGCAATTGCGGCGCCTGGCCGCCGAGCTGCCCGTTGAAGCCCTGGTCATGGAAACCGACGCACCCGACATTCCTCCCCATTGGCTTTACGCCACTGCCGCACAGCGTGAGCAGGGCCTGCCCCAGGGGCGCAACACCCCTGCAGAGCTGCCTCGTATTGCCGCTGTGGTGGCCCAATTGCGCGGTCAGTCGTTGCAGGCATGGGCGGAGAGCACCACCGCCAATGCCATGGCGGCGCTTCCCCGTTTGAAGGGGTTGATTTAGGAGTTATTTGGGAGATTTGCGCTGTTTGGCCAAGGATTCGCAGCTATCTTTTTTTATGGGCCTCGGAGGGCGTGCCTGCGGTTTCGGTCCAGAATTGAAAGATGCCTGAAGCCAATACTCCAGCGGGGACTCTCCCGGCGCCTGAAACCGGCGCCAGTGGGCGGCCGGTGCGCTGGTACGGCTTGCCCCCGGTGGCCTCTGCGCAGACCGTGGTGCTGATACTGGGCAGTTTCCCGGGTGCAGCTTCTCTGCGCGCACGCCAGTACTACGCGCACCCCCAAAATCAGTTCTGGAAAATTTTGCAGGCCCTGTGGCCGCAGCATCCCTTGCCGTGCGCCGGGTCCGATGGATACCTGGCCCGGTGCGAATGGCTGTTGGCGCGTGGCCTGGGCCTGTGGGACGTCTACGAGAGCTGCGAGCGTGAGGGCAGCCTGGACACCAGCATCCGCAACGCCCGTCTCAATGACTTTGCCCGGTTGCATGGCCATTGCCCCCGGTTGGCGGCGGTGGCCCACAACGGCGGCGAGAGTTTCAAGCATGCCGGCGTGGTGCTGGGCAACCTGAATCTGCCGCTCCAGCCTTCCCTGTTGACGCATGATGCGAGCGGGACAGGGAGAGGAGCATTCCATTCAGAGCCTATCGAGGCGGTGCGGCTGCCATCGACAAGTCCGGCCAATGCCTCCTGGAGCTTTGACCGTAAATTGGTGGACTGGGCGGCGCTGATGTCGGCCCATCACCTGCTTTGACTGCATTGAATGACACGCAAAAAAGAAAAATCCCAAGAACTCCCCGAAGTCAGTGTGTCTGACGACACCGAGGTGCGCCACCTGCACCTGGGAACGCCCTGGATTCAGGGCTCCATGCGCATTGCCGAGCCCTTTGCCTTGGAATTGGAATACGTGCAGCGCATGATGGCCTGGCTGTTGTTTGCCGACCTTGCGCAGGTGTCCAAGGGGCACGCGATGCAGTTGGGTCTGGGGGCCGGCGCCATTACCAAGTTCTGCCACAAGAAACTGCGCATCTGCACCACGGCCATTGAGTTGAATCCACAGGTGCTGGCGGTATGTCGGCAATGGTTCAAGTTGCCGCCCGATGGCCCCAAACTGCGGGTGGTTCTGGCCGATGCAGCGCAGGAAATCAAGAACCCCATGTGGCTAGGCACCGTCGATGCGCTGGCGGTGGACCTGTATGACCACGAAGCAGCGGCACCCGTGCTGGACAGCCCGGACTTTTACGCCGATTGCCGCGCGCTGTTGACCGAGACAGGCAGCATGACGGTGAATTTGTTCGGTCGGGCATCGAGTTTTGACCGCAGCCTCAAAAGCATGGCGCAGGCGTTTGGCGATGACGCGCTCTGGGCGTTCAAGCCCACGCGCGAAGGCAATACCGTGGTGCTGGCGCAGCGCACACCCACAAGACCCAAACGCGCAGAACTGGCCGAGCGGGCCGAGGCGATCCAGGCGCGTTGGGATCTGCCCACCACCAAATGGCTGCGGGTGTTCAAACCGGTGGCGCCCTGAAAGGTTTTTGACATGAGTGCTTCTGTGGATATCCCTGGCCGCGTGAAAGCGCCCCCCCATATCGGCCCCGTGGACTGGCGCCGCATGGTGCAGTGGCTCAGTGATGACAAGGTCATCTCGCGTGAAGAGGCTCAGCGCACCATCGCCCGTTGCTCGCAGGCGGAAAGTTCCCAGCACGCGCTGGTGCGGCTGGCCAGCGTGGCCATGGAGCGCGCTGCCGATGGCAAGCCGCTCGACATTGAGGCGCTGTCCGAGTACCTGGCCACGCGGGCCGGGTTGGCCTATTTGCGCATCGACCCGCTCAAGGTGGATGTGGGCCGCGTGGCCGACACCATGAGCGCCACGTACGCCGAGCGGCACAAGGTGCTGCCGGTGCAGGTAACGGCCAAAGAGGTGGTAGTGGCCACGGCCGAGCCCTTCATTGATGACTGGGTGGCCGAGGTAGAGCGCCAGTCGCGCCGTACGGTGCGCCGCGTGGTGGCCAACCCGCAGGACATCCACCGTTTTACGGCGGAATTTTTTGCGCTGGCCAAGTCGGTGCGCGCGGCGCAGAAGGCAGGAGGCAACTCGGGCGGTAGCAGCTTCGAGCAGCTGGTGGAGCTGGGCAAAAGCAACAAGCAGCTCGATGCCAATGATCAAGGCGTGGTCAAGGTGGTGGACTGGCTGTGGCAGTACGCGTTTGATCAGCGCGCGAGCGATATCCACCTCGAGCCACGCCGAGAGCAGGGCGTGATCCGGTTTCGCATCGATGGCGTGCTGCATCCCGTTTATCAGATGCCCATGGGTGTGCACAACGCCATGGTGGCGCGGATCAAGCTGCTGGGCCGCATCGATGTGGTGGAAAAGCGCCGCCCGCAAGACGGCCGCATCAAGACGCGCAACCAGCGTGGCGAAGAGGTGGAAATGCGCCTGTCCACGTTGCCCACCGCGTTTGGCGAGAAGATGGTGATGCGCATCTTTGACCCCGACAACGCGGTCAAGGACCTCGATGCCCTGGGCTTTGCGCAGCACGATGCGCAGCGCTGGGAGGCGTTGGTCAAGCGCCCGCACGGCATCATCCTGGTGACGGGGCCCACGGGTTCGGGCAAGACCACCACGCTGTACTCCACGCTCAAGCGCGTGGCGACCGAAGAGGTCAATGTGAGCACGGTAGAGGACCCGATCGAAATGATCGAGCCGAGCTTCAACCAGACCCAGGTGCAGCCGCAGCTCGATTTCAACTTTGCCGAAGGCCTGCGCGCCCTGATGCGACAGGACCCGGACATCATCATGGTGGGCGAAATCCGCGACCTGGAAACCGCCGAGATGGCCATCCAGGCGGCGCTGACGGGCCACCTGGTGTTCTCCACACTTCACACCAACGATGCGCCCAGCGCCATCACCCGCATGATGGAGTTGGGTGTGCCTTCGTATCTGCTCAACGCCACCCTGCTCGGTGTGCTGGCCCAGCGGTTGGTGCGTACGCTGTGCAAGCAGTGCAAGCAAAAGGACGAGGCGGCGAGCCGCGATGCGTTGGCGGAAGTGGTCAAGCCCTGGAAAATCAATGGCAGCTACCACCCCTACAAACCCGTTGGCTGCGTGGATTGCCGCATGGGCGGCTTTCGGGGGCGCATGGGTTTGTATGAGTTGCTCACGGTGAGTGAAGCGCTCAAGGACAAAATCACCCAGGCTCCTTCCATCGACACGCTGCGCCGTCAGGCTGTGCAGGACGGCATGCGCCCTTTGCGTCTGGCGGGCGCGCTGCGGGTGGCTGAGGGGCTGACCACCATGGAAGAGGTGATCGCGGCTACGCCACCTCTGGAGTGATGGCCCAGGAGGGGCTTCTACTTTGGTGTGTGTGCAGTCATTGCAGTCTGTTGAGTGGCTCTCATGCCGCTTGGAAAGACAATCAGGCGTTACCGGATGTAGGTGGAATCCACATCCGCGAGCGCTTCGGTTGACCCCACAATCGCGCAGTCGAGATTCCGTCAAGGAGACAATTCGTGAATATCAAGAGTCAAAAAGACTTCTTTGCCGGCCTCATGTTCATGGGGGTTGGTGTGGCGTTTGCGTGGGGTGCAACCACGTACAACGTAGGTAACGGTGCCCGCATGGGCCCGGGCTATTTCCCGCTGCTGCTGGGTATCTTGCTTGCCATCATTGGCAGCGTGATCACCTTCAAGGCCACTACGGTGGAAACGCAAGACGGGGACAAGATCGGAAAGTGGGCCTGGAAGCCGCTGTTCTTCATCTTGGCCGCCAACTTTGCCTTCGGCATTTTGCTGGGGGGCCTGCCGAGCATGGGCATCCCGGCGATGGGCCTGATCGTGGGCATTTATGCACTGACCTTCATTTCCAGCCTGGCTGGCAATGAGTTCAATGCCAAAGCCGTGTTCGTTCTTTCCACGGTGCTTGCCATTGGCAGTTATGTGGCATTTGTCTGGGCGCTCAAGCTGCAGTTCCCTGTGTGGCCGAGTTTCATCACGGGTTAAGCAGGAGCACCGACCATGGATCTTATTAATAACCTCTCGTTGGGTTTTGGTGTTGCGTTCACCTTCCAGAACCTGATTTACTGTTTTGTGGGCTGTTTGCTGGGCACGCTGATTGGCGTGCTCCCTGGCATTGGCCCCGTGGCGACCATCGCCATGCTGTTGCCCGCCACCTACGCGCTGCCCCCGTGGCTGCGCTGATCATGTTGGCTGGTATTTACTACGGCGCCCAGTACGGTGGTTCGACCACCGCCATTCTGGTGAATCTCCCCGGCGAGTCTTCGTCGGTGGTGACCGTGATTGACGGCTATCAGATGGCACGCAAAGGGCGAGCGGGGCCGGCGCTGGCGGCTGCTGGACTGGGGTCGTTCTTCGCGGGTTGCGTGGGTACGCTGATCCTGGCGGCCTTTGCGCCCCCGCTGACCGAAGTGGCTTTCAAGTTCGGCCCTGCCGAATACTTCTCGCTGATGATTTTGGGCCTGATTGGTGCCGTGGTGCTGGCTTCGGGCTCGCTGCTCAAGGCGGTGGCCATGATCGTGCTGGGGCTGCTCATGGGCCTGGTGGGTACTGACGTGAACTCGGGTGTCGCCCGTTTCAGCTTCGACATTCCTGAACTGACCGACGGCATTGGTTTTGTGACCATCGCCATGGGCGTGTTCGGCTACGGTGAAATCATCGCCAACCTCTCGCGTCCCGACGACGAACGTGAAGTGTTCACCGCCAAGGTGGAAGGCCTGTTCCCCACCAAGGAGGACTTCAAGCGCATGATTCCCGCAGTGCTGCGCGGTACCGCCTTGGGTTCTGCCCTGGGTATCTTGCCCGGCGGTGGTGCTCTGCTGGCCGCCTTCGCAGCCTACACGCTGGAAAAGAAAACGAAGCTCAAGCCAGGCGAAGTGCCTTTCGGCCAAGGCAACATCCGTGGTGTGGCGTCTCCTGAAGCTGCCAACAACGCTGGTGCGCAAACCTCGTTCATTCCGCTGCTGACGCTGGGTATTCCCCCGAACGCGGTGATGGCGCTGATGGTGGGCGCGATGACCATCCACAACATCCAGCCTGGCCCTCAGGTGATGACGAGCAACCCGGAGCTGTTCTGGGGCCTGATCGCGTCGATGTGGATTGGCAACGCCATGTTGATCATTCTGAACCTGCCGCTGATCGGCATCTGGATCAAGCTGCTGACCGTGCCTTACCGCTGGTTGTACCCGTCCATCGTGTTGTTCTGTGCCGTTGGCGTGTACTCCACGAACAACAACACCTTTGACATCTGGATGGTGGGTGCGTTTGGCCTGATTGGCTACATCTTCCACAAGCTGGGCACCGAGCCAGCGCCTCTGCTGCTGGGCTTCATTCTGGGCCCGATGATGGAAGAAAATCTGCGCCGTGCCCTGTTGCTGTCCCGCGGTGACTGGAGCGTGTTTGTCACCCGTCCGCTATCGGCCGGCCTGCTGGCAGCGGCTGCTCTGCTGCTCATCATCGTGCTGCTGCCCTCGGTGAAGAACAAGCGCGAAGAAGCGTTCGTGGAAGACTGATCGCTATCGGGTTTTCCGGTATTCCTCTGCAACGGCACCTTCGGGTGCCGTTGTTTTTTGGAGAGTCGACTCCGTTCCGTGCCATCTAGGCCGGTACACAATTGCGGGCAGAGGTCCGCATGTCAACTCCTGTCCGTCCGACGCAGCACCCCCATCGGGTAATGCTGCACAACGAAATCCACGCCCGCCCGCCCGAGGCGATGGCAGCGCCCCTGGCCATTGCCCATGTCGTGATGCTGGCGGATGCTGCCGAGCGTGAAGCCAGTCGTGCCCATGTGGCCGCACTCTTGCGGGACCACCACATGGCCCTGCCTGATGCCCACACCACCCACTTGCGGATGGATCTGGGTGCTTTCCGCATGCGCTGGGAGCTGCACACCGAGTTTGTGTCCTGGACCTTCATGGTGCCCGCCCTGGCGGACGCCTTTGGCGAGCGCGAGCCCGTGAGCGCAGTGGGCTCTGTGCCCCGCGAATGGCTGGCGGCACTGCCCGGGCAGTGCCTGTGTAGCCTGAACCTGTGGGTCTTGCCCACACACACCTTCGGCTCGGGTTCTTTGGTCAAACATGTGTTGCACGAAGACACCCTGGTGGCAGCCACCGTGGCCGATGGGCATGGGGAGATCTACACCGACTTTGCGATCCATGCTGACGGTTTTTCGCGCATGGTGTTGCTGGCAGGTGGCATGACGCCACGCCGTCTGGGTCGCCTGGTGCAGCGTCTGCTGGAGATCGAAACCTATCGCATGGCGGCACTTTTGGGGCTGCCGGCAGCCCGGGAAGCAGCCAGCGAGCTGGCCTTTGCCGAGCGTGAACTGGCTGAGCTGGCCAATGCCATCCGTACGGCCAACCGTGACGATGAACCGGCTTTGCTGGACCGCTTGACGCGTTTGGCCGGGCAGGTGGAGAGTCAATACGCGGCGACCCATTCCAGATTCTCGGCCAGCAGCGCCTACTTTGAGCTGCTGGACAAGCGCATCGAGGACATCGCTGAGTCTCGTCTTGCGGGCATGCAGACCATCCGCGAGTTCATGGACCGGCGTCTTACGCCCGCGCGCAGCACCTGCGAATGGGCGACCCGCAGACAGGATGCGCTGTCCCAGCGTGTGTCCCGCATGAGCAATCTGCTCCGCACCCGCGTGGAAATCGAGCAGCAACAAAGCAGCCAGGCGCTGCTGACCACCATGAACCACCGGCAAGACCTGCAGCTCCAGATGCAGTCCACCGTCGAGGGGTTGTCTGTGGCTGCCATCACTTACTACATCGTGGGGTTGGTGAGTTATCTGGCCAAGGGGGCGCAGAAGCTGGGATGGCCCCTATCCCCAGAGACCACGGCAGCCATTGCGATTCCTGTAGTGGCGATCGGGGTGTGGTGGTCGCTCAGGCGCTTGCACCACCGCGTGTTTCACAAACACGACTGACCGCGCTGGGTTGTGGAAGGCCCTTGCCATCGTTGATGAAGGCGACGCCCGCGCAGAGGTCCGATGGCGGTGGGCAGTGCTCCCATGCCAAACTAGTCAGCATGTCTGCGGCATGGCGGGCCGTTGATGCAACAACAAACCCGGCGGTCAGCGGCCATCGCGCTGGGTGGCACCCCGGAGGTATGCGCTGCGTTCGTGTGTTCGGTGCGATCACGCTGCCCATCTTTGGGGGGTGCGGTGTTGTTGCATATGGCCTGGTGCGAATTTGCTCCGAACCCGTTTTTTGACAGGAACTAGAACCCGGTGTCTTCAGCCTCCTTTTCACCCACGCAAGCAGCGAAGAAGAGCATGCTGCCCGGCCTATTGCTGGCCTTCTTTGGTTCCATTGCGTTCAGCGGCAAGGCCATCATCGTCAAACTGGCATACCGCTACGGTGTGGATGCAGTCACGCTGATCATGTACCGCATGTTGTTTGCGTTGCCTATTTTTGCCGCGATGGCCTGGTGGGCGAGCCGGGGCAAACCGCCCCTGACGCTCAAGGACTGGCTGGGCGTTCTGGGCCTGGGTGTGACCGGCTATTACTTGGCCAGCTTTTTGGACTTTGCGGGCCTGGCCTACATCAGCGCGAGCCTGGAGCGGCTCATCCTGTACCTCAACCCCACGCTGGTCATGGTGCTGGGCTGGCTGCTTTATGGGCGTGGCATCCGCTGGGCTCAGGCGGCGGGCATGTTGGTCAGCTACAGCGGCGTGGTGCTGGTGTTTGGCCATGAAGCCAATCTGCAAGGTGCTGATGCCGCGTGGGGCACCTTGCTGGTGTTCTTGAGCGCGGTGAGCTATGCCATCTACCTCGTCTACAGCGGTGAGATGGTGCAACGCCTGGGCTCGCTGCGCCTGGTGGGGCTGGCGACCACGGTGGCGTGTCTGTGTTGTCTGGCCCAGTTTGTGGTGCTTCGCCCGCTGAGCGCAGCGGTGGTGGCACCCGAGGTGATCTGGTTGTCGATTCTCAACGCCACTCTGTGCACCGCTGTACCGGTGCTGATGGTCATGATGGCCATTGAGCGCATCGGTGCTGGTATGGCTGCGCAGACTGGCATGGTGGGGCCGCTGTCCACCATTCTCATGGGTGTGTGGATTCTGGGCGAGCCTTTCACCGCCTGGGTGGCTGCCGGAACGGTTTTGGTGGTTGCGGGTATTTTTGTCTTTACCCGCATGGCACGGCGGCCGGACTGAGGGCCTCCTGCTCAGTCGCGGTCGTGCTCCTGGCGGCGCATGGGGTTATGACGTCTTTTTCTTTGGCGGTGTTTTGCGTGTGGGCGCCTCCGCCGGGGCGGTGGGTGCCACAGGGGCTGCCTTGGGGTGCATGCGCTGGGCGACCGTCACTGCGGTGCCGCCCGTGAAACCGTCCAGGTTTTTACCCATGGCCAGTTCCAGTTGCTCCAGACGCGCCTGTGCTGGCGGGTGGGTGGCCAGGGCCAGCGCGAACATGGGGTTGTCGGGGGTGGCTGTGCGCAGCTGTTGCAGTACCGACACCAGTCCATAGGGGTCAAAGCCCGCCCGGGTGGCCAACGCCACGCCAGTGCGGTCGGCGTCGTATTCATCGGTCTGGTCCAACCCGCGGGCATACAGGTTGCGGCCAAGGGCCAGGAACTGAGAGGCCACCATGTTGCCAACCGCGTTGGACCTGATCTGTGACGCCATCAGCTGTGTCAGCATGCCTGACTGTGCTGTCTTGCGCATGGCCAGAAGATGGTGCTTGGCCGTGACGTGGGTGATCTCATGGGCCAGGATGCCCGCCAGTTCGGCTTCGTCCGCGCACCGGTCAATGAGCCCTTTGGTCACAAATACATAACCCCCCGGGGCCGCAAAGGCGTTGTAGCCGGGATCATCCAGCACCACAAACGTCCAGGGCAGGTTGGGACGCGGAGACTGCAGGCTGATCCAGCGCCCCAGCTGGTTCACATAGCGCTGCAGCGCCATGTCGGGGTGAAGGGGTTTGCTGCCCAGCAGCACCGCCGCCAGCTGGCGGCCAATCTCGATCTCGCGCGGCTCGTCAATGCTTTCGACGGAGCGCGTCAGCAGGCTGACGAGGTCGTCGCCCTGGCTGGCGGGGCTACCACCGCCTGTGATGGCGCCGAGCAGGCCGCCGCCTGAGTTACTGCTGGTGCTGCCGCCACCCAGGGCGTTCAGCAGGTTCATCACACCCTGACTCTGGCCCTGGCTGGGCAGCAGGGTCAGGGCCAGGGCCGTGCAGGCCGTTGCAAGCAGCCGGGTGCGGAAGGGGCGGAAGGGCAGGCGCATGGCGGCTCTTGATTAGTTGGGGCTGAAGTTGGGATCTGACGGATTGTTCGAAGAGCCTGTGGCCCCCGATCCGCTGCTCGACGATGGGCGGGGTGGCTCGGCCAGAGGCGACACCGTGCGCGGTTGCAGCGCTGCGTTGCTGGCGAATTGGCGGGCCTGGTCGGCATTGACCCGCATGCCCTCGGCTTGTCCCACGGCCGCAGGGTTGGGTTGCGCCTTGGCGATGTCTTCTGCACCCAGGCCGCGGATGCCCACGGTAGAGGTTGCCGTGGTGGACGGGCTACTGTTGCCACCGAACAGACCGCCGATGCCCCGCAGGCCGCTGGTGGCGGTATTGTTGTTGGCCGACGCCGAGCCCGATTGGGGTCCCAGGTCAAACATATGCACCCACCCCGAAGCGCCCTGGGCCGTGCTGACCTTGGTCCAGGGGCCTTTGCGTTCACTGCCGCGCGTCACGACGGTGTTGGCCTCCAGTGGCGCCACACTGGCACCACTTTCAGCAGGGCTGTCGCGCAGTTGTGTAGCGCGTTTGACCACGGCAGCCTCCTGCGCATGTGCAGTGCCCGCCAAAGGGGCCAGGGCGGCCCATGCCAACCAGGTGGCCAGGGCTCCACGGTGCAGCCAATTCATCTTGCAACTCTCCACTTATGATTTGCCAGGGCTGCAGGGTGCAGCACCGGAACCGGAGATTGTTATGGATTTGGGTATTGCAGGCAAATGGGCACTGGTGTGCGGCGCTAGCAAGGGGTTGGGCTATGGCTGCGCGCAAGCGCTGGTGCGCGAGGGTGTCAACGTGGTCATCAATGCCCGCAACGCTGAGGCCTTGGATCAGGCTGCTATTCGTTTGATAGCTGAAAGTGCAAATCAGTCCGGCACTAGCGGCCAAAATGAATCCAAACCTCGCGTATTGGCCGTGGCTGCAGATATCACCACCGTCGAAGGGCGCGATGCCGTGTTTTCCGTGGCCGGTGGCCCTGGGCGTGATTTCGACATCGTTGTGACCAATGCGGGGGGGCCGCCCACCGGCGACTTCCGGGACTGGGATCGCACCGCATGGATCAAGGCAGTGGATGCCAACATGCTCACGCCCATCGAACTCATTCAGGCCACCGTGGATGGCATGGCAACGCGGGGTTTTGGCCGCATCATCAACATCACATCCAGTGCAGTGAAGGCGCCCATTGACATCCTGGGCCTCTCCAACGGAGCGCGCAGCGGCCTCACAGGGTTTGTCGCTGGCGTGTCGCGCAGCAAGATTGCGGCGCATGGTGTCACCATCAACAACCTGCTGCCGGGTAAGTTCGACACGGACCGGCTGGCCGCAACGGTGAATGCCGCAGCCAGCAAGGCCGGTAAGAGTGTGGGCGACGTGCGTACTGCCCAGCAGGCGCAGATTCCTGCGGGGCGCTACGGAACGGCCGATGAATTTGGTGCGATCTGTGCGTTTTTGTGCAGCGTGCAGGCCGGCTACATGACAGGGCAGAACGTGCTGGCGGATGGCGGCGCCTACCCTGGCACGTTCTGACGCTGAGCGAGTGCGGCGCTGGGTGACCTGCCCGTGGGCGGCGCGTTTTTGCTCGCACTTGTGCGGGTTGCGTCACTCGCCCGCTTGATAGGGGCGTGTGCGTGTTGTTTTGCCGACAGCCTGCCCGCCAAGCCGAAAAATTGGTGGAATACTGCGTTCCGACACTCGCCATGCCTACTCATTTCGCCCCACTGATGTCCCGCTTTCGCCTCTGGGCGATTCCCCTTTGTATGCTGTGGGCTGCCGGTGGCTGCGCGCTTGCGGCGGAACCTGCCTCTGCACCATCGCCTGCGAAGACCCCAGCGCCGTACAAGCTGCGCATTGTGGGTGGGCTGGCTGGCATCAGCCAGTATGTGCGGCAGGAAGAACCGTTCTGGAGCAAAGAGCTGCCGCGCCTGAGTGGGGGCCGTTTTCAGGCCGAGATCGTGCCGTTTGACCGTGCGGGTGTGCCAGGCGCAGAGATGCTGCGCCTGCTGCAACTGGGTGTGGTGCCCTTTGGCACCACCCTGATGAGTTCATTCACCTCGCAGTACCCGGAGTACACAGCGCCCGATCTGGCGGGCCTTAATCCTGATATCGCCACACTCAAGACCACGCTGGCGGCATTTCGTCCGTATCTGGAGAAGGCCCTGCGTGACCAGCATGGCGTAGAGGCCTTGGCGGTGTATGTCTATCCCGCCCAGGTGGTGTTTTGCAAGAAGCCGCTGCGAGCGCTCGCAGACCTCTCCGGGCGTCGTGTCCGCGTGTCCTCGTCCACGCAGGCCGATTTTGTGGGCGCGCTCGGTGCAGTGCCGGTGCTGACCAGTTTTTCTCAGATTGTGCCCAGCTTGACGGCCGGCAATACCGAGTGCGCCATCACGGGCACCATGTCGGGCAATATGCTGGGCTTGCCAACACTGACCTCTCACGTTCACACACTGCCCGTGACCTGGGGCTTGGCCGTTTTTGGGGCCAATCAGGCCGCCTGGACTGCTTTGCCCCCCGATCTGCGTGAACTGCTGCAGCGCGAATTGCCCCGGCTGGAGGCTGCGATTTGGGCCGAATCCGAGCGCGAAACCGCTGACGGTATCGCCTGCAACCGCGGTGCACCCACATGCGCTGCGGGCACCAAGGGGGCGATGGTGGTCGTGCCGGTCTCGCCGCAGGATGAGCGCAGCCGCCAGGAGATTCTGGCGACGACCGTGCTGCCACGTTGGGTGCAACGTTGTGGTACGCGCTGTGCCCAGGTCTGGAACCAGACGATCGGGCCCGCGCGCGGCCTGCTGGCAGCCCCCGCGAAATAAATGAGGGAAACCACCACGCCGTGGCGTATCAAGGCCTTTGTATGGACAGGGGTCGTGGTGTTTGTGATGGCCGTGGCCCTGGTGGCTGCCGCCTTGGTGTGGAACGCCCGCAAGGTCGCTCTCGATGACGGCGAGGCCCAGGCCACGCGCTTCGTGGCGGGCGCGGAGGCCGCACTCAACCGATCCTTGCTGGCTGTCGATGTGCTGCTGGCCAGCATGGACGAGTTGCTGGGCCTGTCGAACGCCACAGCCGCCTGGATGGACCCAGACTCTGCCAGTCAGCGTCTGCGGGGTTCCACCCGGCAGAACCTGATGGTGCGCTACGTGGCCCTGCTGGATGGCTCCGGCAAAACCATGGCTTCTTCCGATCCGTCGGGCAGTGCGCTGGCGGTGCAATTGCCGGCCGGGTTTCTGGAGTCCGTGCTGGAGCAGCCGGTGTCCACCCTGATGGTCAGCGCGCCGGTCGTGAGTTTTGCCAGTTCCGAGCGGGTTCTTTACTTTGCGCGCCACCTGCGCCTGGCCGACAGCACCCAGGTGGTGGCCGTGGCTGAACTGCCGGTCGTGGCGCTGAGTTCCGTGCTGGTGCAGGGTGTGGATATCAGTGGCCTGCAGGTCACGCTGGAGCGGGCGGGTGGCCAGTTGCTGCTGGGAGTGCCTGGCCGTGATGAAGTCATTGCGCCCACGCTGGCCCCGCCCTTGGGCGATCTGGCCGATCTGGGAATGCAATGGAAGGCCCGTGCACGCTTGACCGGTGAGCCTGCGCTGGTGGTTTTTCGGCCCATTCTTTATCAGGACCTGCGGATTTCCGCCAGCATTCCGCTGCGCGATGCGCTGAGCAGCTGGCGCGGCCAGCGTGACACCATTGCGCTCACGGCGCTGCTGTTTGAAGCCATGATCCTGGCGGCAGGGGTGCTTGCTCTGCGCTACCTTGATCGCCTGTCGCAGGCGCGTGTGGCCATCGCCCAATCCAAGGCCACGCTCGACCAGGCGCTGGAATCCATGGTCAGCGGTTTTCTGCTGCTCGACAGCCAGAACCGCGTGGTGCAGTGGAACAGCCAGTTCGAGTTGATTTTCCCCTGGCTCAAAGGCATCCTCGCGCCCCGGTTGCCCTTTCGGAGGGTGATGGAAGAGACCGTCAAACACCACCTTCCCCGCCTTCCCGATGATGAGCACCAGCGCTGGGTAGACCAGCGTCTGCTCAAGCAAAAACAGCACCAGGAACCCCACGAACAAGAATATTCCAGCGGCCGCACCATCCAGATCACGGAGCGTGCGACCCCTGATGGCGGACTCGTCATCAGCTACCACGACGTCACGGCCCTGCGGCGGGCCAGCGCTGAAATCGAGAGCCTGGCTTTTTACGACCCGCTGACCAACCTGCCCAACCGCCGTCTGCTCATGGACCGCATGCAACAGGCCATTGCGGCCAGCGTGCGCAGTGGGCAGTACGGAGCCCTGCTGTTTTTGGACCTGGACCATTTCAAGACCCTGAACGACACCCGGGGCCATGAGGTGGGCGACATGCTGCTGCGCCAGGTGGCCCAGCGCCTGCAGACCTGTGTCCGGCGCGAAGACACGGTGGCGCGGTTGGGGGGCGATGAGTTTGTGGTCATGCTCAGCGATCTCTCGGCCAGCAGCGCTGAAGCCGCCGCCTATGCCCGCCGGGTGGGCGAGAAGATTCTGCGCAAGCTCAACGTGCCCTACACCCTGGGAGGGCACGCCCACCACAGCACGCCCAGCATTGGCGCCACGCTGATGGGGGGGGCGATCCAGTCCTCGGTCGATCTGCTCAAGCAGGCCGACATCGCCATGTACCAGGTCAAATCGCAAGGGCGCAATGCCTTGTGCTTTTTTGACCCCGAGATGCAGATCGTCATCAGTCTGCGCGCGCAGCTTGAAGGTGATCTGCAAGTGGCGCTGACGGCGCGGCAGTTTGTGCTGCACTACCAGCCCCAATTTCACCTGGATGGCCGCATCGTGGGCGCCGAGGCGCTGATCCGCTGGCAGCATCCCGAGCGTGGGCTGGTGGCACCGGGGGCCTTCATCGGGGTGGCCGAAGAGAGCGAACTCATCGTGCCCATGGGCCACTGGGTGCTGCGCACGGCCTGCGAACAACTGGCCGCCTGGCAGGGCGACCAGCGCTACCAGCACATGCAACTGTCGGTCAACGTGAGCGCGCGGCAGTTTCGCCAGCGCGACTTTGTGGCGCGTGTGGTCGAGGTCCTGCGCGAAACGGGTGCCAGGCCGCACCTGCTCAAGCTCGAACTCACCGAGTCGCTGGTGCTGGACAACGTGGACGACACCATCGCCAAGATCGGCATGCTCAAAACCAAGGGCGTGCGCTTTTCGGTGGACGACTTCGGCACCGGGTATTCATCGCTGGCCTACCTCACACGGCTGCCGCTGGACCAGCTCAAGATCGACCAGTCCTTTGTGCGCAACCTCGGCGTGCGGCATACCGACGACGTGATCGTGCAAACCATCCTGGGCATGGCGCGCAACCTGGAGCTGGATGTGATCGCAGAAGGTGTTGAAACAGAAGCCCAGAAGAACCTCTTGGCCCAATATGGCTGTGTGTTCTTTCAGGGCTTTCTGTTGGGGCGACCCACCCCTGTGGCGGAGCTGGAGGCGTTGATGAAAGCCTCTGTGCCGGCGGCTGTGCAAGGGTGACCCGCGCGACGATGTGGCGGTGACCACCGCCTGCCCATGGCCCACCACCCTGGCCGGACCTTGTAGGGATTTGGGGAATGATTGCTATATTTTTAATAGCTGATTGCGCTTTGTGGGTGGGCGCTAGAACCGATTTTTACTGAAACCGCCCGCCTCTGTCCATCAGATCAGCGCCGTGAAGACACCACGATGCCACCCACAATCAATGCAAATGCAACGCCGTGGAACGCCTGGGGTGTATCGCCCAGAAACGCGGCCGACAATATCCCGGCAAACAGGGGCGTGAGGTTGATGAAAAACCCGGCCACCGCAGGCCCGGCACGCTGCACGCCTACCCCCCAGCAGCGGTAGGCCAGCACGGCGGGCCCCACGGCGATAAAAGCCAGGGCCGCAATCAGCGGCCAGCCCCATTCAATGTGCGTGCGGCCACTGGCCCACTCGGCCCCCGCAAAGCTGCCCGACCAGGCCAGCCCAAACACCATCTGCGCCATCAAAAACGCCGCCCAGTCCCCCGAATGCGGGAGGGCTCGCTGGTGCGCGACAGCAGCCAGCTGTAGAACGCCCACGAGATGGTCGCCAGCAGCATGAACAGATCGCCCGGCACCAGGCGGAACGCGAGCAACTGCGACCACTCGCCCCGGCTCAGCACCAGCAGCACGCCACACATCGACAGCAGCGCACCCATCACCTGCCGCCGTGTCACGGAGGCTCCGAAAAACAGCGCCCCCACGGCCAGCATCCACACCGGCATGCTGGAGCCCACCAGGGTCACGTTGATGGGCGTGGAGGTCTGTAGCGCCATGTATTGCAGCGCGTTGTAGGCGCCGATGCCCAGCAGCCCCAGCAGCGCATAACGGCGCCAGTGCGGCCACAGCGGGCTGTCGGCACGCAGCACGCCGTGGGCCAGGGGCAGCAAGATGGCAAATGCCAGCACCCAGCGGATGAAGTTGAGCGTGATCGGGGGAATCAGGTCATGTACCAGCCGCCCCACGACGGCATTGCCAGCCCACAGCAGGGGCGGTATCACCAGCAGCACGGCTGTGCCGGGTGTGATTTTTTGAGTCATGGGGCAGGACTGTAACGGCGCGCGCCCTGTCACGCTGCCGGTGGCCATAAGGCCCTTGGGTGCCATCGGCCGGCGGGCGGCACGTTCGCACGATTCGTGGCAGGATGGCCGCCGTTGTTGCATCCCCCATTTTCAGGAGAGCTTTTGCCATGAGCCTTGCCGTCCAGATCCGCCAGCACGGTGGTCCCGAAGAACTTCATATCGTTGACGTGACCGTGGGCGAGCCTGGCCCCGGTGAAGTCCGCATCCGCCACCACGCCATTGGCCTGAACTTCATCGACGTGTACCACCGCACCGGCCTGTACCCGCTCACCATGCCCGCCACCATCGGCATGGAAGGCGCGGGCGTGATCGAAGCCGTGGGCGAGGGCGTCGCGCACCTGAAGGTGGGCGACCGCGCCGCCTATGCCAGCAATCCGCCTGGCGCTTACTGCGAAGTGCGCGTGATGCCCGCCAAATGTGTGTGCAAACTGCCCGACGCCATCAGCTTCGAGACCGGCGCGGCCATGATGCTCAAGGGCCTGACGGCGCAGTACCTGCTCAAGAAGACCTTGCCCGTGGAAGGCCTGCAGCCTGGCGACCATGTGCTGTTCCACGCTGCTGCCGGTGGTGTGGGCCTGATTGCCAGCCAGTGGGCCAAGGCCTTGGGCCTGCAACTCATTGGTACGGCCGGGAGCGATGCCAAATGCCAACTGGCCCTGGCCAACGGTGCAGCGCATGCCATCAACTACAACACCGAAGATTTTGCGGCCCGGGTGAAGGAGATCACCGGTGGCAAGGGCGTGAAGGTGGTGTACGACTCGGTGGGCAAGGACACCTGGGACAAGTCGCTCGAATGCCTGCGCCCCTTTGGCCTGATGGCCAGTTTCGGCAATGCATCAGGCCCGGTGGCGCCGTTTGCGCCGGGCTCGCTGGGCGCCAAGGGTTCGCTGTACGTCACGCGCCAGACGCTGTTCACCCACATCGCGACGCGCGAGGCCACGCAGGCCATGGCCGATGAACTTTTTGCCGTGGTGGCCAGTGGGCAGGTGAAGATCCACATCGACCAGCGCTACCCGCTGGCTGATGTGCAGCAGGCGCACCGCGATCTGGAAGCGCGCAAAACCACCGGCTGCACCATCCTCACGCTGTGAACGCGGCTGTTCAGACACCCACGTTCGACCAGTGGCTGGCGGGGGCGCGCCAGGCGTCGCAGCAGCCCCCGGTCCAGCCACGCCAACCCCTGGTGGTGGCCGGGCAGGTGGTGGGCTCGGTGGCGTCAGGGTTTTTAAACCAAATCCGCCTTGAGCGCTTTATTCATAAGCGCTACCAGCTATCAGAAACAGAGCATTCTCCGGGCCGTGCATGGCATTTGCAGGCATCGTCCGCTGACACCACGGATGCCCTCAACACCCTGGCGGCCGCGCTGCGCGATGCGGGCCTGTGCGGCCCGTGGCGCGACGAGCAGCTGGCGGTGACCAACCCGGCGGGCGAGGTGGTCGGCACCGTGGAACGCGGGGCGGTGCGTGTGCTGGGCGTGGCCACCCGGGCCGTGCACCTGGTGGGCCTGGCGCCCGACGGCCGCATGTGGGTGCAAAAACGCGCGATGACCAAGCCCAACAACCCTGGGCTGTGGGACACGCTGATGGGTGGCATGGTCTCGGCCGCCGACTCACTGCCGCAGGCGCTGGCCCGCGAAACCTGGGAAGAGGCCGGTTTGCGGGTCGAGGCATTGGCCGACGTGGCCCACGGTGGTCAGGTGCTGTTCAGCCGCCCCAGCCGCGAGGGCGGTGGCGCGGGCTTCATGGTCGAGCGCATCGACTGGTTCTGCGCCCAGTTGCCTCAGGGCATGGAGCCCGACAACCAGGATGGCGAGGTCGAGCGTTTTGACCTGCTGCCTCTGGAGGTGGTGCGCGAGCGGGTGGCCCAGGGGGCGTTCACGCTGGAAGCTGGGCTGGTGATTGCGGGGTTTCTGGGGGTGTAGGCGCCGAGGGGTTCTCGGCAGGACCACGGCAAATTTTGCTTTTGATGGTCAATGGATTTCTTTCATGAAATTTGGATGACTATCAATCCTTGACTGCATGGCTGTGGTGATCCCTTGCACGGGTATATGCGCAGTGTCAGGAGATGTTCCTCAAGTTCGTTCCGCACCCGCCGAAAAACTCTTGAGCGCATTCCGCAGTGGCCCGCTCTACAGGCAGAAAAACGCCACCAGATACAGCGCGAGTAACCCGCATGGCATCCACCATCAACAGCAATGTTGCGTCCTTGACGGCGCAGCGTCACCTGGGCGCCAGCCAGGCCTCGCTCAACACATCCATCCAGCGCCTGTCCTCGGGCCTGCGCATCAACAGTGCCAAGGACGATGCGGCCGGCCTGGCGATTTCCGAGCGATTTACCAGCCAGATCAAGGGCCTGAACCAGGCGGTGCGCAACGCCAACGACGGCATCTCGCTGGCCCAGACGGCAGAAGGCGCGCTCAAGGCTTCGGGCGACATCCTGCAACGGGTGCGGGAACTGGCCGTGCAGTCAGCCAACGCCACGAACAGCGCGGGTGATCGGCAAGCCCTGAACCAAGAGGTCGGCCAATTGGTGGAGGAGTTGGGCCGCATTGCCCAGACCACCGAGTTCAATGGCCAGAAGTTGTTGGACGGTACCTTCGGTACGCAACAGTTTCAGGTGGGCGCCAATGCAGGGCAGACCATCGTGGCTGCGGGAGCCAACTTGCGAACCACCCAGTATGGCAACAACCGAGTGACGACGACCGGCCCCGGACTGCAGTATTCGCCCAACCATCCTTTTACGTTCAATGGGACCTTGGCCGGTGATACGGTGGCGATCAAGGGCAGTTTCGGTAGCGCCAATATCACCTACGCGGTCAATGCCTCGACCAAAGAGATCGCCGAATCCATCAATCAGGTGGCGGCGCAGACAGGCGTGCGTGCCACTGCGAAAACGGAAGTGGGTGTCACTTTCTCTGCGGTGGGTGATTACACGCTGGAGCTGCGCTCGGATGCCACCTCTGTGGAAACCGTGAGCTTTGGTGTCTCAGCCACGCAGGGGGCCAATGGGCTTTCATCGGCCACCGCAGCCATCAATGAGCGCACCAGTAAAACGGGCATCACGGCTACCTTGAACAGCGCCAGCAACGGCATCATGCTGACCAATGCGACCGGCAACAACATCATGATTGGTGAGGCCGTCACCAATGCGGGCGATGTGACGATGCAAAAGTTCGCTCGCGATGGCGACCAGGAACTCGTTGCGGTGGGGGCTCCTGTGACCATGCTGACGCCCAATGCTGCCAACTACAACTATGTGTCCAGCGGCTATCTGGTCCTGGATTCCGAAAAGTCTTTTGGTGTTGACGCCAACGGCGGTACCGCGATGGTGGACGCGAGCGCCACACTGCGCAAGGTTTCGGATCTGGATGTGTCGTCGGTACTGAAGGCCACGGACGCATTGCAGACAGCGGATTCGGCCCTGGCGTTCATCAACGGTGAGCGTGCCAAGTTGGGTGCCCTGCAGTCCCGGTTTGAGACTTCGATTGCCAACTTGCAGGTGACGTCCGAGAACCTGTCGGCCTCACGCAGCCGCATTCTGGATGCCGACTTTGCGGCCGAAACGGCCAACCTCTCCCGCTCGCAGATCCTTCAACAGGCGGGCACGGCCATGGTGGCCCAAGCCAACCAGCTGCCTCAGGGCGTGCTGGCGTTGCTGCGCTAACGCGGCAGTCGCGCCTCCAACGCGCTTGCATGGGTCCACACCCGCCCGCAACAAATGCGCGGCTTCTTGATGCTGCCGGTTCTCAAGCCTGGTCCACCATCGTCTTGAGCCGGCTGGGCGCCAGCGCCCCGGCAGACTCAAGAATCGGGTAGGCCACCGAGCACAGCAGCGAGTTGATGCGCTTGAGTTCGCTGATCAGGTCAATGTGCAGCGAGCTGGTCTCGATGCTCTGCACCGTGTTGTCCGACAGGCGCGCCAGGTGGGTGGCCGAGTACGCATGCTCCAGGTCGCGAAAGCGCGCCTTTTCTTCCAGCAGCTTTTGTGCATCGCGCACGCTGCCGTTGAGGAACACGCTCATCGCCAGCCGCAGGTTGTCGATCAGCCGGGCGTGCAGCTCGTTGATCTCTTCCATGCCGGCTTCGGAGAACTGGCGGCCCTTCTTGATCTTCTTGTCCTCGATGTCGATGAGCACACGCTCGATGATGTCGCCGATCTGCTCCATGTTGATCGTGAAGCTGATGATGTCGGCCCAGCGGCGGCCCTCGCGTTCGTCCAGGGCCTCGCGCGAGATTTTGGTCATGTAGTACTTGATGGCCGAATACAGGCCATCCACCTCGTCATCGAGCTTGCGCAGGTCTTCGGCGAGCTTGATGTCGTCAGTGCGAATCACCTTGTGCAGGCCCAAAAGCATGGACTCGACCACGTCGGCCTGGTGCAGTGCCTCGCGGGCGGCGCAGGAGATGGCGAGGGATGGTGTGGCCAGCGCGGAGGGGTCAAGGTGCTGGGGGCGGGTGCCTGCGGCCGCCTGTGTTTTTTCCACAGGCAGCAGGCGCTGCACAGTGCGGGCCACGGTCCCCGTGAGGCCGATGCAGACGATGCCCACCACCACGTTGAAGGCCAGGTGAAAGAGCACCACCAGTGCGGCGGTTTCGGGCACATAGGGGCGCACATGCTGCAGCCACAGGCCCGTGAGCGGCGTCATGATGACCACGCCGATGATCTTGAAGAACAGGTTGCCCAGCGGCACCTGGCGCGTCTGTACGTTGGCCTTCATGGTGGTCAGCACGGCCAGTACGCCGCTGCCCAGGTTGGCGCCCAGCACCAGGCCCAGCGCGACGTCGGCCGGGATGCCCCCCGAGCCTGCCAGTGCAGCGGTCAGCAGCACGGTGGCGAGGCTCGAATACGCCACGATGGCCAAAATGGCCCCGGTGAAAATCTCCAGCAGCAAATCGCTGGTCAGTGCGCCCAGCAGCGTGCGCACGGTGGGCGACTGGGTGAGGACCGTCGTCGACTCGGTGATGAGGCGCAGGGCTAGCAGCATCAACCCCAGGCCGATCAGCACCCGGCCCACGCGGCCCACGGCCGTGTCCTTGCGCGAAATGAACAGCACGACCCCCACAAAGATGAACAGTGGCGACAGCCACGACAAGTCCATCGAAAACACCACAGCCATCACGCTGGTGCCCACGTCGGCACCCAGCATGACCGCCAGCGCAGCAGGCAAACCCACCAGACCCTGGCCCACAAAGGACGAAACGATGAGCGCCGTGGCGGTGCTCGACTGAACCACCGCCGTGACCCCGATGCCGGACAGAACCGCAGTGAACCGGCTGCTGACGCTGTGCGCAATCAGCTGTCGCAGGTTGGCGCCAAACACGCGCAGGATGCCGGTACGCACCAGGTGGGTGCCCCAGATCAGCAGCGCCACGGCTGCCAGGAGATTGAGGAGATGCTTCATGAAAAACCGTTGTTTCTTCTTCTTGTGATCTGCGCCAAACATGGCATGGGGGCACCAGGGTGCTGAACCCCTGTCCATGACTCCCATTGTGTGGCGCATTCCCGGGTCGGCGGTGCCTGATTGCCTGCGCGGCTGTCAGCCCCTACCGCTGTACGCAAGAACTGCGCACACTGGTTGTCATAAAACTGACATATAAGCATACTCCTGATTCCATAGCGCGGGCGCAGATGCCCATGCGGCGATGGGGCGATAAAGCAAAACGGCCCGCGTCTGGCGGGCCGTTTTTGGGGGGCAGGCGGGATGGGCGCTGTCAGCGCTCGCGCCGCACCCGCAGAAGCTCATCCAGGATGAGGCAGGCTGCACCTACGCTGATGGCCATGTCTGCCAGGTTGAAGGCCGGAAAATGGCCGGCCGGGAACATGCCGGCAAGGAAATTCCAGTGGAAGTCCAGAAAGTCCACCACGTATCCGTGCATCAGCCGATCCACCACGTTGCCCACAGCACCCCCGAGGATGCTGGACAGTGCAAAGCAAAATAGCTTTTGCCCTGGGTGGGCACGCAGTTGCCACACGATGAAGACCGTGGCTGCTGCGCCGATGCCGGTGAACAGCCAGCGCTGCCATCCCCCCGCGTCCGACAGGAACGAAAATGCCGCTCCTGTGTTGTGGGCGCGCACGATGTTGAAGAAACCCGTGATGAACGTGGCGTCGCCCAATTGGTAGTGGCCCAGGATCAGCGTCTTGGTGATCTGGTCGCCCGCCAGGAGCACTACTGCCCAAGCCAGCCAGGGCCACATGTGGGCGCCGGAGCGCCCGGACAGTGAGGGGCGCACCATCAGGCGTGCGCCCGGCTTTCGCCGGCCCCGTAGAGGTTGCTGGTGCAGCGGCCACAGATGGTGGGATGGGCGGCATCCTGCCCCACATCGCTGCGGTAGTGCCAGCAGCGCTCGCATTTGGTGTCAGAACTGGCCTTGACGCTTGTCTGTAAAGCGCTGCCAGCTACCACTTCAATAGCGGAGGTGATGAACACGAACTTCAGGTCCTCGCCGAGGCTGGCCAGAAGGGCGTGGTCCTCGGGGGCTGCCGTGAGGGTGACGGCCGCCTGCAGCGACGAGCCCACCTGACCGGCCGCACGCAGCACTTCGATCTCCTTGTTCACCACATCGCGGATTTCGCGCAGACGCGACCACTTGGCGAGCAGACCTTCGTCGGCACCCGCCATGGAGCCATAGGTTTCCAGGAAGATCGAGTCCGAGCTGCCAAACACCTTCCACGCCTCTTCGGCCGTGAACGACAGGAACGGTGCCATCCAGCGCAGCATGCCGTGGGTGATCTGGTACAGCGCCGTTTGTGCACTGCGGCGCGCCAGGCTCTTGGGCGCCGTGGTGTACAGGCGGTCTTTCAGCACATCGAGGTAGAAGCCACCGAGGTCTTCCGAGCAGTACAGTTGCAGCTTGGCCACCACGGGGTGGAACTCGTACACCCTGTAATGCGCGAGCACCTCGGCCTGGAACTCGGCCGCGCGCGTGAGCGCGTAGCGGTCGATCTCCAGCATTTGATCGAACGGCACGGCATCGGTGGCCGGGTCGAAGTCACTCACGTTGGCCAGCAGGAACCGCAGCGTGTTGCGGATGCGGCGGTAGGCATCCACCACACGCGCCAGGATCTTCTCGTCGCCCGCGATGTCGCCCGAGTAGTCGCTGGCCGCCACCCACAGGCGGATGATTTCGGCGCCCAGCTTCTTGTTGATCTCCTGCGGGTCGATGCCGTTGCCCAGCGACTTGCTCATCTTGCGGCCCTGGCTGTCCACGGTGAAGCCGTGGGTCAGCAGGCCACGGTAGGGCGCGCGGCCTTCGAGTGCGCTGGCCAGCAGCAGCGAGCTATGGAACCAGCCGCGGTGCTGGTCATGCCCTTCGAGGTACAGATCGGCCTCGGGGCCAGTGTCGTGGTGCACGTTGGGGTGCGTGCCGCGCAGCACATGGCTGAAGGTCGAGCCCGAGTCGAACCACACCTCCAGGATGTCGGTGCTCTTGGTGTAGCAAGCCGCGTCTTCGGCACCCAGGATTTCCTCCGTGGTCACGCGGCTCCAAGCCTCGATGCCACCCTTCTCCACGATATCTGCCGCCTGGTCCAGGATCTCCATGGTGCGGGGGTGCAGTTCGCCCGAATCCTTGTGCAAGAAGAACGGGATGGGCACGCCCCAGCTGCGCTGGCGCGAGATGCACCAGTCGGGCCGCCCGGCGATCATGTCGTGCAGTCGGGTCTTGCCGTTTTCGGGATAGAAGCTGGTGTGCTCGATGGCGTCGAGAGCGATCTGGCGCAGTGTCTTGGCGGGCTTTTCGCCGGCCTTGGTGAATACGCCTTCGCCTTCGTCCATGCGCACGAACCACTGCGCGGCGGCGCGGTAGATCACCGGCGTCTTGTGGCGCCAGCAGTGCGGGTAGCTGTGGGTGATGTCCTTGGTGGTCATCAAGCGGCCCGCGTTGCGCAAGGCTTCGATGATGGCCGGGATGGCTTTCCAGATGTGCTGGCCACCGAACAGCGGGAAGTCGGCTGCGTAGGTGCCGTTGCCTTGCACGGGGTTCAGGATGTCGTCCAGCGCCATGCCGTGCGCAACGCAGGAGTTGAAATCCTCCAGCCCGTAGGCGGGCGACGAGTGCACGATACCGGTGCCGTCGTCGGCCGTGGCGTAGTCGGCCAAGTAGACGGGCGACAGGCGCCGGTAGCCGAAACTGCCGTCTTCGCTGGCCACGTCGTACAGCGGGTGTTCAAATTCCAGCCCGCCCAGGTTTTTGCCCAGGGTGGTGGCAATGACACTGCCGGTCAGGCTGTAGCGCTCCAGGCACGATGCGACCAGTGGCTCGGCCACCAGCAGGATGCGCTCGCCGGTGTCGACCAGCGCGTAGCTGATCTCGGGATTCAGGTTCAGCGCCTGGTTGGCCGGGATGGTCCAGGCGGTGGTGGTCCAGATGACCACGAAGGCTTCTTTGGTCAGTGCGGGCAGGTCAAATGCGGCTGCCAGTTTGGCGGGCTCATGCGATTTGAACGCTACGTCCAGCGTGGTGCTGCCTTTGTCCTGGTATTCGATCTCAAACTCGGCCAGCGACGATCCGCAGTCAAAACACCAGTACACGGGCTTGAGGCCACGGTACACAAAACCGCGCTCGATCACGCGCTTGAACGCACGGATCTCGCCCGCCTCGTTGGCGGGGTTCATGGTCTTGTAGGGGTTGTCCCATTCGCCCAGCACACCCAGGCGCTGGAAGTCGACCATTTGCTGCGCGATCTGTTCGGTGGCAAACGCACGGCTCTTGGCCTGCATGTCGTCGCGCGACAGTTTGCGGCCGTGCTTCTTTTCGATGGCGTTCTCGATCGGCAGGCCGTGGCAGTCCCAGCCGGGCACATACAGCGCGTCAAAGCCTTCGAGCTGGCGCGCCTTGGTGATCATGTCCTTCAGGATCTTGTTGACCGCGTGGCCCATGTGGATCTGGCCGTTGGCGTAGGGCGGGCCGTCGTGCAGGATGAACTTGGGCGCGCCCCGGCGTGCGTCGCGCAGGCGTTTGTAGATGCCTTTGTCGTCCCACTCCTTGACCCAGCCCGGCTCGCGCTTGGGCAGGTCGCCGCGCATGGGGAAGGGGGTGTCGGGCAGGTTCAGCGTGCTGCGGTAGTCCGTGGCGGGGGGCGCTGCGGAAGCTGTGGAGGGGGTGCTGGCGTTGTCGTCGGACATGAGGGAGCCTTAAAAACAGGGCATTCCGGGGCAAGGCCCAGAGCGAGAGCAGGGTAGGAGCGCGAAGGATGACGGGCCCGCCAGGCGGGCGCTGCGAAAAGCAGCCCCCCTCAAATTCGGTCGCGGGTAGTCTGGCGCCGGGTTTCGGTGTGGTTGGGTGCCTGGGCCGCGGCAAAGTAGGCTCGCGCGTCGGCGCAGTCTTTGGCAATGCCCACTGTCAGGGCATTCAGACCGTCGTATTTCAGCTCGTCGTGCAGTTTGTGCAGTAGTTCCACCCGCACGATTTTACCGTACGCCCCTTCGGGCCCCAGATCGGTGGGCCACTGCAGACAATGGGTTTCCAGCAGCACGCGGCCGCCGTTGACATCGGTGGGGTCCAGCGAAGGGCGCACGCCCAGGTTGGCCACGCCGGGCAGCGCGGTGTCAGAGAGTCCATGCACCAGCACCGCAAAGATGCCGCTGGCGGCGGGCTTCCAGTGTGCAAAGCGCAGGTTCAGTGTGCGAAAGCCGTTGCCTGCACCGGCTGCGGTGGCGCCCAGTTCCCGCCCCAGCTTGCGGCCGTGCACCACGTGGCCGCTGATGGTGTAGGGCCTGCCTAGCAGGCGCGCAGCGGTCTCCATCTCTCCCGCACCCAGCGCCTGGCGCACGGCCGAACTGGAAACCCTCAGCCCATGCACCTCGTAGCTGTTCATGCGCGCCACATCAAAACCTTTGGCTTGCCCCGCGGCGTCCAGCATGGCGTAGTCGCCGGCCCGCTGGCGGCCAAAGCGGAAGTCATCCCCCACCAGCACGTAACGCGCACCCAGGCCGCGCACCAGAACTTCGTCGATGAATGCCTCGGGCGATTGCGCGGCCAGTTTTGCGTCAAAGGGCAGCACCACCGTCTGCTGCACGCCACAACGCTCCAGCTCGGTGAGCTTGTCGCGCAGAGTGCCGATACGGGCCGGTGCCAGTTCGGGCTTGTGGTGTGCGCCCGCAAAGTAGTCGCGGGGGTGGGGCTCGAAAGTGAGTACGCAGCTTTCCACCCCCCGGTGCGCCGCCTCGCTGTTCAAAAGGGCCAGCATGGCCTGGTGGCCTCGGTGCACGCCGTCGAAGTTGCCAATGGTCAGCGCACAGGCACTGGCAATACCAGGGTGGTGGAATCCGCGAAAGATCTTCATCGGTCTGTTATCTTTTTGATAGCAGCATGCGCAGGTACATCAAGCGCAAGACGCCAATTTGTCATGGAAACGGAGTATATTGTGATGGACAGGCTGCAGAGTGCCAGCGGCCTGCGAGACATCTGCGTTCCGAATCCTTGTGTACTTTGTGTCCCAGGAGGCGTGTTTTGAAGGTCTTGAAGCTGTCAGCCCAGGGGTTGCCCCAATCGTGGATTTCGCTCGAACAAGCGGTGATTCATTACGCAGCGGGTGAGGTGCGCTGGGAATCCGGTGCCCAGATCGCCCGTTTTCGCGGCGGGTACAACGCCGTCACGGGAGAGCAGTCGGTGATTGCCATCAATAGCATCATCGGCACCAAGGGCGTGCCCAGCATCAACCCGTTCGACCTCAAACCCAGTCTGACTAACAGCAAGCTGTTTGCCCGTGATCGCAATGTCTGCGCCTACTGCGGCGGGCATTTTCACGAAGAAGACCTGACCCGCGAGCACATCGTGCCCTTTGCCCGCAACGGTCAGGACCACTGGATGAATGTGGTCACTGCCTGCCGCCCTTGCAACCACCGTAAGGGCCCGCGCACGCCAGAGCAGGCGCACATGCCGCTGCTATACACGCCCTACGTGCCCAGCCTGTGGGAGGATTTCATCCTGCGCAACCGGCGCATCCTGGCCGATCAGATGGACTTTTTGATGGCCCATGTGCCCAAGTCGTCGCGCCTGCTGGCGTGACGGATTCAGGTTTACCCATCAATGCGTTCCGGAGAGCTTGCCCACCGCAATGCTGAAGAAACAGCAAGCTCTGGCGGACATCATGCAGGCTTGTGGCCCATTACGACGAAACCATTGACGGGTTGGTGGTTCTCATGGCGCAGGACGGCTTCTTCGACGTTGACCGTGTCAAAACCTGCGGCCTTACACAGCGCCTCAACGTGACTGCGCTTGTGTGCATAGCGCCCGGTGGGTAGCAGAGCCAAATCAGACCCGGTTTCACTTGCGGTTTCGCAGGAGAAGATCAACGTTCCGCCAGGAGCCAGAACACGGAAAGCATTCGGGATGGCCTGGGTCAGGTCGCCCGCATAGATAAACACATCCAGCGCGGTAATTACTTGGTAAAGCCCATCAGGGGTCTCGCGCAGGGCGTCATGCAGATTGACCGTGTGGAAGCGGTCGTACACGTTGTGGCGGGCTGCCTGCTCGATCATCTTCATCGACAGGTCTACGCCGATGAGGGCGCCATCCAGGCGACCCAGACACACGCCGAGAAGACCCGTGCCGCACCCGAGGTCCAGAACATTGAGCTTTTTGTCGGGGTAGCGGGCAATGATCTTGTCTGCAACCTGCTTTGGCAACTGGTACTTCAAGCTGCGCACCATGTGCGTGTCATAGAACTCGGCCATGCCGTCGAACAGGGGGCGCGTCAGCTCGGCAGGCTGTTGGGTCGGTGTATCGCCGCGTGTGAGCTGGACGTAATAGTGATAGACCGCATCTTCGGGAGCTAACTCCTGCAGGGTTGCCGCGTTTTTATGGGCATCCGCAGGTTTGCCGGCGGCAATCGAGGCTTGCACATGTCCGACCAGTGATTGAGAGTCCGTTGGATTTTCATCCACCAAGGCACTCCACAGTGTCAGGGACGCATCGTGCTGGCCTTGTTCGCTCAGATCTCGTGCCAACAGGCGCCGTAGTGCGACATCGCCAGGCACTAGCTCTAGTCCGCGACGCAGGTGACGGATCGCCATTTCCGTGTGGCCTGCACGGTGGGCAATGTCGATCACGCCAGCCAGCACCAGCAGGTTTTCGGGCTCCAGCGTTGCCACTTTCTCGGCAGTCTCTACGGCTTCCTGAAATTGGTTCTGGCGAGCCAAAAGCAATGCTAGCTCCAGCAGGCCTGGGCCCCAGTCTGGTGCCAAAGAAACGGATTTACGCAGAGCGTCAAATGCGCCCTTCACATTGCCCGTCTTTTCTGCCAGCAAGCCGCCCAACATGAAGACGCGCGGGTCCTGTGGCCATTGGGCGTTGGCTTTGTTGAGCGTCAGCGCGGCATTTTTAAGGTCGCCTTTGTCGATTTGTTCGCGGGCCTTGGTCAGGTGCTTGAGGTTGGGGTCGGTCGCTATGGCGCTCATGGCAAAAGAAGTGAAGAGGCTAAAAACGTACAACGGGCTTCGCCACAGGCCGTCGATGTTGTATTGAGCTTCGGATTATCCCGGATTTGTTGTGCGCGGATGCCGGGCTCTGTGGCGCAGGGGTCATCGATGGTGCTGCGTATTCGCACACGGCCTTTACGGGGGTGTCGTGCGTGCAGGTATTGACTGCGGTGAATGTTAACTATTGTCAAAGCTGTATCAATTGCTGATTGAATTTGACTATGCTATCCCCAGTCCTTGTTCTTGCAGTCTTGGCTAGGTGAATGAACCAGTGCTGCGCTAGCCGGCAGGTGGCTATGGGGGGCGCCTGTATCCAGGCGGCCTGATCGACAAAAAAATGAAAGAGTGAGTTCCATGAAGAACGACTGGATGCCGGTGCGTTTTGCACGCGGCAGTGGGTGGGTGCACGGGTTGTCAAACGCATGGCGAGTAATCGCCGTCGCGTTTATCGGCAGTTTGATGATGATTGGCCAGGCGGCTTTGGCCGGCGTCGTCAATGGCGGGTTTGAAAGTGCTCCCGATTTTGCGGGTTGGACCAAGCAGTCCTACAACCTGCAAGCTGGGGGCATCACTACCTTTCCCCCCACACAGAAATCGGATCTGAACCTGTCTGCCCCTGTATTGGCGTTTGACCTGTCTGCGGTTCTGCGTGGTGCCCCGGAAAGTCTCAGCGACGCTAACACCAACGGGCTGTTGAAGTTTCCGCGCTGGGGCAATGCGGTGGCTCGTGTTCACAATCAGTTTGGGGCTGCTCCTGGCACAGCCCAGGACAAGGCCAGCTCGATCGAGCAAACAGCCACGATGACGCTGGCGGATGTGGATCCCACCGATGGAAAAATCCATTTGCGTTTTGCCGCCGCACCCGTTTTGCGTGCGCCAGCCCACGCTGATAACCTGCAGCCGTACTTTTTCATCGAGGTGACGAATGTCACCAAAGGCACGAAGCTGTTCACGACTTTTAATTTCTCGAACCAGCCCGGTATTCCTTGGCAAAGTGGCGTAGGCGACTACAAGTTTACGGACTGGCAAGGTTTTGATATCGCGCCGGGCAATGGCTTTCTGGATGTGGGTGACTCGGTCAAGATGGAAGTGATCGTCGCCGGGTGCCAGCCCAGCGGACACGAAGGCCACTTGTACCTCGACTCAGTGGGTGCGTTTATCCAAGGTTTGGCTGTTACCACTGTGGGACCTACTACTGCCCGGCCTGGTGATCAGATCACCTACACCTACACCTATACCAACAACAGTGGTGTGATCTCCAGCAACACGACGGTGACCGCAGTGATGCCCAAAACGGGCAACGACCTGGATACCACTTTTGTGTCTATCCAGCCTAACGGTGGCACCTGCACGCTGCCGACAGTCGGTACCGCCGATGCACCCGTGGTTTGCAATTTCGGCACCCTCAATAACGGGGCCAGTGGTTCGTTCACGGTGACGGTCACGATTCCTCCGGCTTCCAGTACCGCCAGCCCGACCAACGTGGTCAACAACGGCAATTACAAGGTGGCATCAGACGGAACCAGTGCATTTCTGGGGCCCTTGTTCCAGACCCAGGTGATGCCCTTGGCAAGCCCGTTGACTGACTTGGGCATTACCATTTCTGATGGTGGCGTCTCTGCTGTGGCGCCAGGCAGTACGGTGACTTACACCGTGGTAGTGACCAACAATGGGCCCACGGCTGTGGTGAGCGCGCCCGTATCCCAAACCTTATCCGGTTTGAGTGGCGTCACATGGGCCTGCGCTGCTGGCGCCGGGGCCGCATGTGGCGCACCGGTCGGTGCAAACGCGATCGTGGATGCACCCTCGTTGCCGGTGGGCGCTTCGGTCACTTATACGGTCACGGGCACTGCGGGTGCTGCGGGTACCACTACCGCCACGACCGTGAGTGTGGCAGCCCCCGGTGGCATCACTGACAGCAACACGGCAAACAACGCTGCGGCAGATACCAATGCGGTAGGTACGCTGTACGCTGTGGGCGTTTCTAAATCCGGCGCGGGTTCTGGCTCCGTCAGCAGTGTGCCTTCCGGCCTCAGTTGTGGTGCGGCCTGCGCATCGGCATCGGTGAGTGTGGCAAACGGAACGACAACGATCTTGTCGGCTGTGGCTGCGCCTGGTTCCATCTTCACCGGCTGGTCGGGCGCCGGGTGCTCGGGAACGGGTACTTGCACGGTGAATGTCTCTGGCGCCAACGCGAACGTCATAGCAAACTTTGCGCTGACCCGGACTGTGACGCCTGTCGTGGGTGCCAACGGAACCGTCACGCCAGCAACGCCGACGACAGTGGCCTCGGGTTCGTCGGTGACTTACACCATCAACCCTGACCCAACCTATGCCCCGCTGATCACTGGGAACTGCCCCGGTGTGCTCTCTGGCAATCAGTACACCGTATCGCCAGTGAACGCTGACTGCACTTTCAACGTGGCGTTTACCAATGCGACTGCCACTGTGACGTCTTCTGTCAATGGCGGTAACGGAGGCATCTCCCCGGCGGGCGCACAGACCGTGGCTTTGGGCTCGCAGCAGACCTTCACCCTCACGCCGGTTGCGGGCTACGTGGCGCGGGTCGCGACGGGTGGAACCGCCTGCCCAGGAAGTCTTGTGGGGAACACCTTCACGACCAACGCTATTGCTGGAAGCTGCACGGTGGTCGCGTCTTTTGTTCTGTCTGCGGGAGTATCCAGTGTTCCTACCTTGTCGGAGTGGGGCCTGATTGTGTTGTCCCTGGTGCTCGCTGCGCTAGGATTGCGACGTCTGCCAGTGGGTCGCAGACCCACGCACTGATCCGGATATTCCTCATTGCTGTGACATCCCAAATGCCCACCTTGGTCACGGGTGGGGGTTTGGTTTGCTTCTGTCTGCAACGCATTTGAATGCAAGTATGAAAACGTATGTCGTCTTGGCCTTGGCCGTTGTGGTGCACCAGGCAGCATGGGCACAGAGTGTGCCCACACGCAAGGCTGGGTTGTGGGAGGTGTCGATCCGCGCGGAAGGAGAAGCAGAAGCACTTGCGCTCAAAGTGTTGCAGTGCACGGACCGTGCGTCCGACGCGTTGACACTGATGTCCATTGCGCCCGGGCAGGAAAACTGCCGCAAGCCTGTTGTCGAGAGGCTGAAAACAAAAGGTTATCGCATCCGTACCGCATGTGTCGTGCACGAGCAACGTGTAAACACCGTCATGGATCTGAGGGGCGATGTGACATCGCGCTATGAAGGACGTTTGGAAACTCGCTACCCCACTATGGCATCCCAAACGCCAAGTCCCAAGCTGTTTGAGGGCAGGTGGCTGGGCGAGTGCCGCGCGGGAATGCGACCCGGCGATATGTTGTTGCCCAACGGTGTCACGGTGAACGTGGTCGATGACCGCAGGCGCGCAGAGATCAATCAGGACCATAAGGGACACAAGCACTGAATGTGCTCTGCCCAGTTGCCGCATACCCGACTCGCAGACCTGACTGCATGCCCTACCGCTAGATGGGCGTTGGGCGATGGGTGTGTTTCCCGTCCAGTCCTTTGCAGGCAGCCCATGCGGGCTGCCTTTCTTTTTTTACTGACTGATCTCCAGCATCACCACATGCCCTTGTGCAGCAGGCCAAGTCTGGCCTGTGACCCTTTCACCGTTGAACTCGGCACTGACGGTCCGCACGCCGCCGCTGGGTTTGATCTTGGCACTGGCGGCGCCTGCACCGGCAGGCACCCCGGCGGGCGCTGTGCCATCCAGCATCATCTTGTCGCGCGCTGGGTCCAGGTAGCCCCGGGGACGGGTCAGGGTGACGATGGATTCGGCCGTTCTGTCCGCATCGGCGATGCGTTCGGGGCGCAGGTGGATGATGTCACTGCTGCGCGGGAAACCACTGCGATAGACATGGGTGGTGGCGTAGCCGGGGGCGGTGATCACGAACTCGATGGGGGAGCCAGGGGGTACCGTCAGCGGGCCCCATTGGCCATCTGTACCCACGGTTTTGCGCAGCAGGGCGTTGCCGGAGCGGGCGCCGGTGGCCGCGTCGGTGCCATACACCTCCAGCTGCGCCCCCGCCAGGGGCAGGTTGTTGCTGAAGTTGCCAGTTTTGGGGTCTGCGGAGTCCACGCCCAGGCCGGTGACCTTGCCATTCAGCACCACCGTTTTCTCGGCGGCGATTGCTGTGCGTTCCGGGGTCTTGCCGGTGATGAAACGGTACGTGGCCTCGAACGCGGCGGGCGAATACGACGTCTCGCGGTGGTCGATGCGGGGAATCACCACGTTGGTGGCGCCTTTCAGCTCGGGGCCTGATGCCGTCACGTGGGTGGGCGTGCCTTTCTGGCCGATCCACAGCCCATCGGGCTGCGCGAACTTGTCGTTGTTGTCCGAGCGAATGGTCATCCATTTCACCGGGCCGCTCACTTCGTCGCCCGCCGCATTCTTGGGCGCGTTCAGCCCCTTCAGGAACGGCCCCGTGCCCGAAAACTCATTGCCTTCACGGAATCCTGGAATGGCCCAGACACCATGGTTGGGCGTGCCGCCCAGGATGGCGTGGCTCACCGTCTTGTCACCGCCGCCGTTGTAGATGTAGTTGCGGATGGCATTGCCGCCGCGCGAGTTGCCCACCAAAACGACCTGGCTGGCGCCGGTGGCTTTGAGCACTTTCTCAACCTCGGCCTTCAAGTAGGCCATGTGTTCCGCTGCCGAGGTGCGGCCGGGTTGTGGCTTGGCATCGTCGTCGCGCGACAGCGGGTAGGGCACGTCGATGGCGTGCAGGCGTTCGCGCGGCCAGCCGTTGGACTCGAATCGCCACGCCGTGGTTTGCCACAGCGCTGCGGTGTCGCCGTTGCCATGGACGAAGACGATGGGCGGGGCCTCGGCCAGGCTGGGGCTGCGGGTGGCGCAGCCGGCCAGGGTCAGGCTGGCGATAGCGCCGGCCAAAAGGAAGGCGCGGCGCTGCACAAGGAGGCGTGTGTTCATTGGAATATCTCCAGAAAGAAAAAATGCCCGTGGACCGGTGAGTCCACGAGCATTGCAGGGTTGCGTGACAGTCCTTGCGGCTTCGTTAGGCAAACACGCCAGCAGTGTCCTGCATGCGGGCCGACACTTCACCCAGGTGGTGCAGTGTGTCACCGAACGTCGTTTCCAGCTGCGTGAACTTCTTGAAGTAGTGGCTGCCGATGTACTCGTCGGTCACGCCGATACCGCCATGCAGTTGCACCGATTGCTGGCCCACAAAACGCATGGACTGACCCAGCTGCACCTTGGCGCGGGCCATGGCAGCACGGCGCTCGGCAGCGGGGGCACCGAGCTTGAGGCTGGCGTAGTAGCTCATCGAGCGGGCCAGCTCCAGCTGCATCTTCATGTCGGCCACGCGGTGGCGCAGGGCCTGGAAGCTGGCGATGAACACGCCGAACTGCTTGCGCTGGTTCATGTATTCCACGGTCAAGGCGACGGTCTTGTCCATCACGCCCACGGCCTCGGCGCAGGTCGCGGCGATGCCCGTGTCCACGGCGAGTTCCAGCGCGGCCAGGCCGTCGGCAGTGATGAGCGTGGCGGGGGCGTTGACCAGTTGCACTTCAGCGGCGCGGCTGCCGTCCTGCGTGATGTAGCCCTTGGTGGTGACGCCAGTGGCCGAGCGCTCCACCAGGAAGAGGGCGATCTTTCCGTCGAGCTGCGCCGGTACGATGAAGGCGTCGGCCAGGTCACCAGCCGCCACTATGCTTTTGGTAGCTGTTACCGTATGTTCCGCCTGCGCTGGAGCCGCTTTTGCCTCGCAAACATCCAGGCGGTAGCGCGCCTTGCGCTCCTGGTAGGCCAGCACCACCAGCGCTTCGCCGCTGGCCACGCGGGGCAGCCAGGCGGATTGCACGGCAGCGGGGGCATAGTGGGTCAGCACACTGCTGGCGATGAAGGCCTGCGCAATGGGCTCCAGCACCATGCCTCGGCCCAGTTCCTCGGCCACCACCATGGCGTCGATAGCGCCCTGGCCCATGCCGTCATGGGCTTCGGGCACGGTGAGTGCAGTCAGGCCCAGTTCGGCCAGTTCGCCCCAGGCGGCGCGGTCAAAGCCACCGGTAGCCACAGCGGTGCGGCGGCGCTCAAACGTGTAGCCCTTGTCCACCCACTTGCGCACGGCGTCGCGCAGTTGTTCCTGGTCGTCAGAAAAATCGAAATCCATGTGTCTCTCCTTGTGCTGGCTTGTGGCGCCGTGGCGCCTTCTACAACCAGCGAAGCTCTAGCTGGAACCCCCTCCCGGAGGGGGCATGGGGGAGCAGTCCTGTCGCGCAAGGCGCGGACTGTCATCGGCGTCAGCCGAGAACAGTCTGCGCCACGATATTGCGTTGCACTTCATTGCTGCCACCGTAGATGGTGGTCTTGCGCAGGTTGAAGTAGGTGGACGCCAGCGGTGCGTTGGCAGTCACGCCACCAGGGAAGTCGCCCTGCCAGCCAGCTTCCATCGCTTCTTCGATGAAAGGCAGGCTGAACGGCCCGGCGGCCAGCATCATCAGCTCGGCATAACGTTGCTGGATCTCGCTGCCTTTGATCTTGAGCAGGCCCGCAATGTCGAGTGAGTTCTTTCCTGTTTTCTCGGCAGAAAGCACGCGCAGCACCATCATTTCGAGGGCCACGATGTCCACTTCGAGCAAGGCGATCTGGTCACGGAAGCGGCTGTCATCCCACATGCCTTCGGTCTTGGCGATGCGCTTGAGGCGCTCCAGCTCGCGCTTGCTGCGGTTCACGTCGGCGATGTTGGTGCGTTCGTGGCTCAGCAGGTGCTTGGCGTAGGTCCAGCCCTTGTTTTCTTCGCCAATCAGATTCTCGGCCGGCACTTCGACGTTGTCGAAGAACACTTCGTTGACTTCGCACTCGCCGTCCAGCAGCTTGATGGGACGCACCGTGACGCCCTTGGACTTCATGTCGAGCAGCAGGAAGGAGATGCCCGTCTGGGGCTTGCCCTCGGTGCTGGTGCGCACCAGGTTGAACATCCAGTCGCCGTGCTGGCCAAGGGTCGTCCAGGTCTTTTGGCCGTTGACGATGTATTTGTCGCCCACGCGCTCGGCACGGGTCTTGACGCTGGCCAGGTCGGAGCCTGAGCCCGGTTCGCTGTATCCCTGGCTCCACCACACTTCGCCGCTGGCAATGCCGGGCAGGAAGCGTTTTTGTTGCTCGGCATTGCCAAACGCCATGATCACCGGCGCCACCATCACGGGGCCGAAGGGGATGATGCGCGGCGCGCCGGCCAGTGCGCACTCTTCTTCAAACAAATGTTTTTGTACGGCGGTCCAGCCGGGGCCGCCAAACTCCTTGGCCCAGCCAAAACCGAGCCAGCCTTTTTTGCCCAAAATCTTGGCCCAGCCCTGCATGTCTGCACGGGTCAGGCGCAGGGCGTTGTGCACTTTGTGCGAAATGTCCTGGGGCAGGTTGGCGTGAACCCATGCGCGAACTTCGTCGCGAAAGGCCTGTTCTTCGGGGGTGAATGCGAGATCCATGCGGCTTGTCTCCTGAGAAGTTGTATTTGTAGCACGGTCGTTCGTTTTATTCCTGTCCGGGTGGCGACATGGGCGCAGGCTCGGGGCCATGCCCAGTTCTGCGCACAGCCGCTGAACGGTAGCCCGCAGGCTCGCCACCTCAGTCTCCAGCGCGTCCACCCGGGCCTGCAGGGCCGTGGTTACGCCACTTCCGCCGCCGCTGGTAGCGGGCCCGCTGGCGCTGGTGTCCACCGGCCCACACATCAGATGCGCCCAGCGCTGCTCGCGGGCCCCGGGGGCGCGCGGCAATGGCACGACCAGCGGGCCGCCTTTTTCTGCGCTGCGCTCCTGCAGCTCGTCAAGGAAGGCTTCCACGGAGGAAATGTCGGCAAATCGGTACCAGCGCTCGGCATTGATGCGCAGTTCGCCCGCTGTTTGCGGGCCGCGCAGTATCAACAGGCCGAGCAGCACGGCCGATTGTTCGGGTACGCCGACGCCGCGCTGGAAGTTGTGCTCCCAGCGTGTGGTGCGGTTGCCGCTGGTTTCAAACGCCAGCGTCAGCAACTTGAGTGAGTCCAGTGCCTCCTGTGCGTCGGCGTCGCTCAGAGTCATCACTGGGTCGCGGCTGGTCTTCTGGTTGCAACCGGTGACCAGGCCGTTGAGCGACATAGGGTAGCTGTCGGGCACGGTGCGGGCCTTCTCCATCAAGGTGGCGAGCACGCGGGCTTCGTGGGGGGTGAGGGGGCGGATGGCGGGATCAAAGGGCATGGTGGGGAGGCTGTCGGGCTTGGGGTTGACTCTGCGTTGTGCGACAGAGTATGCAGGCTGGGCGCCCGGCGCAAGCTGCACTGGCAGTGCAGCGAGCATGGGCAACGCAGCCTGCGTGCTCTGTCGCGCAACCCTTCGGGCCGCCGCCTGGAACGGCCATGCCGCATTGCGGGTTCGTTGTGTGGCTTGGCCACACGGCCTCACCCGCGTCTTGCCTGGCCGTGCCAGGCGGTGGCGCAGAGTCAACCCCAAGCCCGACCGCCTCCTAGATAATCCGGGGCAATTTATGAAGAACATCGTCATTCTGATCTCTGGCGGCGGCTCCAACATGGCCACCATTGTTCGCACCGCACAACAAGAGCACTGGGAGCAGCGCTACGGTGCCCGCGTGGCCGCCGTGATCAGCAACAAACCCGAAGCCGCCGGGCTGGCGTTTGCGCGCGGGCAGGGCATTGCCGCCGAGGCCCTCGACCACAAGGCTTTTGGCAGCCGCGAGGCATTTGATACCGAACTGGCCGCCATCATCGACCGCTACCAGCCCGTGCTGGTAGTGCTGGCTGGGTTCATGCGCATCCTTACGCCGGGGTTTGTCGCGCATTACGCGGGGCGGCTGATCAACATTCACCCCTCGTTGCTGCCAGCGTTCACGGGGCTGCACACGCACCAGCGCGCGATTGACGCGGGCTGCAAGTTTGCGGGCGTGACGGTGCACCAGGTGACGGCCGAGCTGGACGTGGGCCCCATCCTGGACCAGGCGGTGGTGCCGGTGCTGCCGGGTGACACGGCGGACACCTTGTCTGCCCGCGTGCTCACGCAGGAGCATGTGATCTACCCCCGGGCAGTGCGTGCATTGGTGCAGGCGTTGTAGCTCCGGTGGGGGCGCAAATGCCTGCCAAGTGCCGTGGGCGCTCCGGGCTGGCGAATATAACGGCCCTTTAGAACTTTGATGCTATCAAAATATGAGCTGCTAGCGCTTATTCGATAAGCGCTATCAGTCATTTTTATTCAATAGAGATAGCTCCGGGTATTGCCGTGGCTTCTGGCGCGCGCAGCTCGTCAACTGACGGGCGAATCGCACTGCGCGGCCAGAACGCAGGGGCGGGCCCGAGGGGCCAGATGGGTGGGCGGTCAGGCCATCGCGCTCAGGCCGCCAGCGCTGGAGGACGTATTCCAGTCATTGGCGGCCATTTCGTACTGGTGCCTTGCAAAGTCGGCCAGCCGTGCCAGGTCATTGCGTGGGCCGGATTCCTTGCTGTTGCTGGACGATGTGGACGATGTTGTGCTGGTCATTGGCTGCACCTGGCTTGTCAGCGGGTCGATGAATGCCTTTGATTCGCTGGCACTGAGGGTGGCGTCGCCGTCGGTATCGATGCGGTTGAACAGCGCCGTGATGGCGTCTTGCTCCACGCTGCTCCTGCCGCCCGCCAGCCGTTCAGTGAGCGAGACCACGCCATCCTCATTGGTATCCAGAGGGTCGTACGTGGCGCTGCCGCTATCCGAAGCCGCCCCTGCACCGCCTGGGCCCCCGGGGGGAGGTGGCATGCCACCCATGGCCTGCATGCCACCGCCCACCTCGCTCGCTGCTTCCCCGGCGGTGCCCGAGGGGCGGGCTGCGTCGAATTCGGCTTGGCTCAGGCTGCCGTTGCCGTCCGCGTCCAGTTGGCTGAACAATTCATCGCTGCTCACGCCGGTCTGGCTCGCTGTTCCGCCCGACATGGCTTCGAGCAGTGCCTGCAGCTCGGTTTTGCTCACGGTGCTGTCACCGTTGCTGTCCACTTTGCCAAACAGGTCGTCGCCAGCGCTGCCCGTGGCGGTGTCACTGGCAACACTGGTACCACTGCGGCGCGACTGGGCGAAGGTCATGGTCGAGGGAGGTGCGGGCAGCACGTTTTGCAGGGTCTTGCCCAGCTCATCGGCATTGAGGCTGCTATCTCCGTTGCTGTCGTACTGGGTGATGAGGTCTGCGGAGCTGGTGGTGGTGCTCACGCCCGTCTTTTTGGAGACATCGTCCAGCAGGCCTTGCAACTCGCTGCTGTCCACGCCGCCGCTGCTGTCTGTGTCCAACTTCGACAGCAGCCGTTCCGACATTTGCCCAGGGCGCTGGGCCCGTTGGACACTTGCACTGGACCAGGCACTGCTGACGCTACTGATGGTCGTCATCGTCGTTCCTTTCGTTCCATGGGTGGGCCAGCGGCTGGGCCCCCCGGGCGGGAGCTGGCAGCGCCAGTGCCTGCGCAGGGTCTCTCTTCCGAAAGAGCGTGGACAGGCTTCAGGGCCCGAATCCATTGTTGGGTGCGTGTGTCTCTGTGGTTTGTCTGCTTTGTACCAAGCCCGATACAAAGCGCCCCTGCAAGGCCTGAACAGGGGGGCAAATGCCCGCCAGATTGTTGCCAGTGCGCGGTGGGTGCTGCCTAAACTCAGTGTTCAAAGACCCAGACTTTTGCGCACGCAGGCCCATGCAACACATCTTGGTGGTGGACGACGATGTCGAGATCACCACGCTGCTCACTGAATACCTCGCCCGTTTTGGTTATGCCGCCCATGCGGCATGCGATGCGGCATCAATGCGCGCCCAGATGGTGGCGCACCCCGTGGGCCTGGTGGTGCTGGACGTGATGCTGCCCGGCATTGACGGCATTACGTTGGCGCGCGAGCTGCGTGAACGCTCCCGTGTGCCCATCATCATGCTCACCGCGCGGGCCAATCCGTATGACTGCGTGTTGGGGCTGGAGATGGGGGCCGACGACTACATGGGCAAACCCTTCGAGCCGCGCGAGCTGGTGGCCCGCATCCAGACGGTGCTGCGCCGCATGGCGGGAGAGAGCGCCCCGACAAGGCCCGGCCCCGACGACGTGGTGCGGTTTGATGGCTGGACGCTGCACAGCATCGAGCGGCACCTGGTGTCCCCCCGTGGCATGGTGGTGCCGCTGTCGAACGCAGAATTTCGGCTGCTGTGTACCTTCTTGCGCATGCCGCGCCGCATTTTCAGCCGCGACCAGCTCATGGAACAGGCCCGGGGCAGGGCGATGGACGCGTTTGAGCGCAGCATCGACCTGCTGGTCTCGCGCCTGCGCAGCAAACTGTCAGATGACCCGCATTCACCCTCGATGATCCGCACCGTGCGCGGTGCCGGTTACCTGTTCAATGTGCAGTCGCTGCAAGGGCAGGTGGGATGGCCGCGTTGATGGGTGGGCGCTTGCGCGCATGGGGGCAGCGCTGTCTTCCCGATACCTTGTTTGGGCGGCTGGCACTGCTGCTCATCGTTGCGGTCATCGTGAGCCATGTGCTGGCGCTGACCTTGATGTTCGAGCTGCGCCCTGCGCACCCACCCGGTCCGCCGCCGCATGAAGTGGCCGTGGAGGGGCCCCCGGGGCCACCTGCTGGCCCGGGGCCGGGCGGGCGGCGGCCGGGGTTGTGGGATGCACCGCCATCGCTGCAACTGGGCCTGCTGCTCGATATTGGTGTGCGACTGGCGGCCTTGGTGGCCGTGGCGTGGTGGGCGGCACGCTGGTTGTCGCGCCCGATGAACCGGTTGGCCACGGCGGCGCAGGAGCTGGGCCGCGATATTGAAAGACCCGCGCTGCCAGAGGATGGCACGCTTGAATGCCGGGATGCCAGCCGGGTGTTCAACCAGATGCAGGCGCGCATCCGGCAGCAATTGGCCGAGCGCGACCGTTTTGTGGCGGCGGTCTCGCACGACCTGCGTACGCCCTTGACCCGGCTGCGCCTGCGCGCTGAAAGCCTGGACGACCCCCGGGCGCAGCAGCTTTTTCGCCGGGATATCGCCGAGATGGACGCCATGATTGCCTCGACGCTGGACTATCTGCGTGGCGTGGCCGGCGCAGAGGCCTGGGTGTTGCTGGATGTGCAGGCGCTGGTGGAAAGCATGGCAGACGACCACCTTGCCATGGGCCAGCAGGTCACAGTGGTGGGGCAGGCATCGCCCTTTCGGGTGCAGGCCGTGGCCTTGCGCCGCTGCCTGGACAACCTGGTGGGCAACGCGATCCGCTATGGAGGCAGTGCCGAGATCGCTCTGCATGACATGGCGGATGCGCTGACCATCGCTGTGCGCGACCATGGCCCAGGCCTGCCACCCGAGGAACTCACGCGGGTGATGGAGCCGTTTTATCGCGTCGAGGCCTCGCGCAACCGCCAGAGCGGCGGGGCCGGGTTGGGGCTCACCATTGCCAGCGACATCGTGCGCCGCCACGGGGGACGGCTGACTATGGGCAATGCCGAAGGCGGTGGGTTGGTGGCAGCGGCCATCTTCCCGCGTGCTGCAGCGTGACCTGGGTCGATCTCAGCCGGCAGAGGTTTGATCCTCGCATCTTTCGAACCGGGGGCGCAGCACCCCGTCGATGAGCACCTGCTCTTCAAACATGGCGGCAGGGCGCACCCACAGGCCCCGCTGGCCATAGAGCGCGCGGTACAGCGTCATGGGCTCCAGCGTTTCGCTGTGACGCACGGTGTCGATCACCTCATAGAGCATGCCCTTGTAATGGCGGTACAGGCCAGGGGGCGTGTGGCGGAGGGGGGGCAGGTCGTCGTCGGTCATGGTGGCAGGTGGGGTGGGCATGAGTGGTTAGGATGGCGTCTGAAAAAAATCAACCGAGAGAGGGGTGCCCGTGGATCAGGCAGATTTTGTGCATTTGGTGCGCATGAGCGAGCATGCCAGTGCGGACAACAGCCGTGCCTACCGTCGCAGTGTGGCGGCCTTTGCGGCGCTGGGCTATGCGTGGGTGTTGGGTTGTCTGGCGCTGGCCATCGGTATTTTGCTGTGGGTGGTGCCGCAGATATTGCACGGGCGGTTTCGGTTGGCGATGGTATGGGCCCTGTTGGGAGCCGGGGGGCTGCTCTGGGTGAGCCTGCGAGCGTTGTGGGTGCGTTTTGACGAGCCCACCGGGGTGGAGATCACGGCGCTGGAGGCTCCCGATCTGTTCGAAGCCCTGGAGCGCATCCGCCGCAAGATCAAAGGGCCGCCCCTCCACAAGGTCACCCTCAACGACGAGTTCAACGCCAGCATTCAGCAACTGCCTCGCTTTGGCCTGCTGGGTGGGGCGGTCAATCACTTGAGCATTGGCCTGCCCTTGCTGATGGCGCTCGACCGGCCGCGCTTTCTGGCCGTTCTGGCCCACGAGTACGGGCACTTGCGGGGTGATCACGGGCGGTTTGCGGCCTGGATTTACCGCACGCGCTTGTCGTGGATGCGGCTGAACCACAGCCTGGCGGATGACGAGGGTCCGGTGGCCGCCGCCACGCAGGCGTTCATGCGGTGGTACTTCCCGCGCTTTTCTGCCAAAACCTTTGCGTTGGCCCGCCAGGACGAGTACGAGGCGGACCGTATTGCCGGCAGGCTGCTCGGCCGTGATGTGACATCCGCCGCGCTGGCCGAGATCGAAATACGGGGCGCATGGCTGCAGTCGGAGTTCTGGGGCAACCACTGGTGTGCGGCCGCTGGCAACCCGCTGCCGGTGGGGCCCTACCGCAGCATGCGCCGCGCTCTGTCCAAGGCCCCAGAAGCCGCCTTTGCCAATGACGCCTTGCGCCAGGCACTCAAGCGCCTCAGCAGCGTGGACGACACCCACCCCGGTCTGCGCGACCGCATCGAGGCGCTGGACGCCACACCCACCTTGCCCGATTGGTCGCATGGCAACGCACTGGCCCTGTTGGGACCCGAGGCCAAACGCTGGGTGGCCCATTTCGACAAACAATGGTGCCGCGATAACGCCACGGAATGGAAGCAGCACCACGCCTGGCTGGGCCGAGTGCGTGCCCGCGCGGAGGCTTTGGGCGCATCGACCGCCCAGAGCAGCGCCGCCGACCTGGTGGAGCTGGCGCGCCTGAAGCGCCACCTGGACCCCCACGCTGATGTGCGCGCTCTGTATGTGTTGGCCCTGGAGCGCAGCCCCGATGACCCGGCCGCGCTGCGGGGGCTGGTACCTTGTCTGCCCGACGATGACCGTGACGGCAAGCTCCAGTTGTTGCACCGGGTGTGGGATGCCGGGAGCAGCGACCGATACTGGGCTGCTCGCACCGCGCTGGCCGAACTGGAGACACCTCGCATCGGCATGGACCATGACGCCGCCGTCTTCAAACAGTGGCGCAAGCGGCTGGAACGCGCCCAGGAGTCCGAAGAGCGGGCCTGGGAAGAGCTATCGGGTACGTCGTTTTTCAGCCAGATTGTGCGGAACGACCTGAGGGCCTTCGAACTGGCTGAACTGCAATCGGAGCTGGCCCGTTGTACGTCGCTGACCCGTTGCTGGCTGGTGCGCAAGAGTCTGCGCGAGCATCCGCAACGCAGGGCGTACCTGGTGTTTGTGGAATTGCCGGGGATGGATGACGAAAGCCGCTACCACCTGTGCCGCGCGCTGGAGCGCAACCTGAGCCTGCCCGGGCCCGCCCTGGTGTTGTGGGCGGGCGAGTCGCCGACGTTGCAAGAGATCCAACGCTCCGCGTTCGAACCCATTTATACGCGCTGACGTCAAGCGACAACCCTCCGTGCGGTTTTTTTGCTTTCCTTTTGCTGGCGTTGCTCAGGAGGGGCGTAGGCAGCGCATGCGGGTGCACAGCGCCCTTGGGCCGCACCAGTTGCGTGGGCGGTGGGTGGCGCACAGCGCGATGGATTGCCACTGAGCAGGGTCGGAATGTGGCCCGCGCAGTGAGGAATGGGACAATCGGAGGATGCATCCCAAAGTTCTTCTCGACGCCTGCGCTGAATTGGTCAGGCTCACCCTCACGTTTGAACACCCCGCCGACGCGGTGGTGTCACGTTTTTTCCGCGACAACCGGGGCCTTGGCCCCCGTGAGCGCGCCACGCTGGCCGAAACGGTCTACACCGTGCTGCGCAAGAAGCTGTTGTTTGACCACATGGCTCCATCGGGCTCGGGCCCGAAGGAGCGTCGGCTGGCCATCCTGGGGTTTTATGGCCCGCGCGACTTCCTCAACGGCGCCTTGACGGACCAGGAGAAAAACTGGCTGGACCAGTGCGACTCCGTGAAGCCTGACGACCTGATGGAGCGCCACCGCCATAACCTGCCCGAATGGCTGGTCAAGCCCCTCAAGGACCAGCTCGGCACGGGCTTTTGGCCCCTGGTGGAGAGCCTGACCCAGAGCGCGCCGCTGGACCTGCGTGTCAATGCACTCAAGGACAAGCGCAGCGATGTGCAAAAAGAATTGGCCAAGGCCGGCATCAAAGCCAGTCCAACGCCGTACTCGCCCTGGGGCCTGCGCATTGACGACAAGCCCGCGCTGACCAAGCTGGATGTCTTCACGCGCGGCGCCATCGAGGTGCAGGACGAAGGATCGCAATTGCTGGCCCTGCTGCTCGACGCCAAACGCGGCGAGATGGTGGTGGATTTCTGTGCGGGTGCGGGTGGCAAGACGCTGGCCATCGGCGCCGGAATGCGCAGCACCGGGCGTCTGTACGCCTTTGATGTGTCTGCCCACCGGCTGGATGCCCTGAAGCCGCGTCTGGCCCGCAGCGGCCTGTCGAACGTGCACCCCGCCGCCATTGCGCATGAGCGCGATGAGCGAGTGAAGCGGCTGGCGGGCAAGATCGACCGTGTGCTGGTGGATGCGCCTTGCTCGGGCCTGGGCACGCTGCGCCGCAATCCCGACCTCAAGTGGCGCCAGTCGGTCAAGGCGGTGGAAGAACTGGTTGCCAAGCAAACTTCCATTTTGGACAGTGCCGCCCGTCTGCTCAAGCCGGGTGGCCGTTTGGTGTATGCCACGTGCAGCATCCTGCCGCAGGAGAATGAGGCCATTGCCGAGGCCTTCAGTGCCGCTCACCCTGATTTTGAGCTGGTCGATGCGGGTGAACTGCTGGAGCAGCTCAAGGTCGAAGGCGCCAAGGGCTTGTGCAGCGGTGGTGCATCGGGCAGTGGATATTTGCGACTCTGGCCCCACGTACACCAGACGGATGGCTTTTTTGCCGCCGTTTGGAGTAAAAAGAGCTGAGTTAGCGCTCTAAAAGCGCAAAATCAGCGTGAATGGTGTGGGTGTCCCCGAGCCCTTTCGGGTCATGCCACTCTAAAATCAGACACCCGATCCGCTGGCGAACGGGTTCTTTGTAGAACGAAGGCTTTCTGACTATGTTGTTACCCGATTGGGCTGTGCTGAACGCTGCCATTGACTGGCTGGGCCATGGGTTGTGGAACCTGGCCTGGTGGCAGATCATTCTGTACACCTTGGCGACGACCCACATCACCATTGCTGCGGTCACGATTTTTCTGCACCGCGCCCAGGCGCACCGTGCGCTCGACCTGCATGCCATTCCCTCGCATTTCTTCCGATTCTGGCTGTGGGTCGGCACGGGCATGGTCACGAAGGAATGGGTCGCTATCCACCGCAAGCACCACGCCAAGTGCGAGACCGTGGAAGACCCCCACAGCCCCCAAACCAGGGGGTTGGACACCGTGATGTGGCGGGGCGCCGAGCTGTACCGAGCCGAGTCCAAAAACATGGAAACCATGAAGAAGTTCGGCCACGGTACGCCCGATGACTGGATGGAACGCAATGTCTACACCCGCTACGGTTGGCAAGGCGTGGGTCTCATGCTGATCCTGAACCTTGCCCTGTTCGGCGCCCTGGGTGCCGCCGTGTGGGCCGTGCAGATGCTCTGGATTCCGTTCTGGGCGGCCGGTGTGGTCAACGGCGTGGGTCACTATTGGGGTTACCGCAACTTCGAGGCACAGGATGCCAGCACCAACCTGTCGCCCTGGGGAATCATCATTGGTGGCGAAGAGCTGCACAACAACCACCACACTTACCCCACGTCGGCCAAGTTTTCGGTCAAACCGTATGAGTTCGACATCGGCTGGGTCTACATCAGCCTGATGAAGGCAGTGGGTTGGGCCACGGTCAAGAAGGTGCCGCCGAAGCTCCAACTGGGCGATATCAAGCCCGTGGCCGACGAAAAGACGCTGGAAGCCCTGATTGCCAACCGCTACGAGGTGATGGCGGGCTACGCGCGTGGCGTGCGCAAGGCGTGCAAGGAGGAAATGGCTGCGCTGCAGGCGCGTCAAGCCGATGCGTCCGCGCTCAAGACGGCCAAGCGCTGGCTGCACCGCGATGCGGAGAAAGTGCCTGCCGTGGCGCTGCCGCAACTGGCGCAAGCCCGTGCTGCACACCCGGCCCTGGACAAGATGGTGACCATGCGTGAAGAGCTGCGCCAACTGTGGCTCAACACCTCCCAATCCCGCGAGCAGCTCACGGCCGATTTGCAAGCCTGGTGCCGGCGGGCGGAGGAAAGCGGGATTGCCGCATTGCGTGAGTTCTCTATCAGCTTGCGTGCTGCACGGGTCTGACACTGAGAAGCCCTGTTCTTCAGGAACGTTCCGAGCCGCTGCAGGGCCCTTCCAGCCCGCAGCGGCTTTTGTTTGGGGTGTGGCACTTTGACCCGTGAGGAGTGTGAGCGCCGCCCCGATGGTTGTGAAGCGAGCGTCAGGCAACGAAGTGGGGGAGTGGCGCCTCGCTCGTTGTGGATGCCAGGCAATGTGGCATTGCACGAAGGCTTGCTATCTCAACCAACGGGGGAGCCATGGAGTGGCCTGTCCTTGTGCCTTCTCCATTCTTTCGCGCAAAGAAAAAGCCGCCGAGCGTAACGCCGGGCGGCTTGATCGGGGAAAGAGGCTGAATTACTTCAGCTTCATTTCCTTGTATTCAACGTGCTTGCGAGCTTTTGGATCAAACTTCATGATCAGCATCTTCTCGGGCATCGTCTTCTTGTTCTTGGTCGTGGTGTAGAAGTGGCCAGTACCCGCAGTGGATTCCAGCTTGATCTTGTCGCGTCCGCCTTTGCTTGCCATGGTGCTTCTCCTTAAGCCTGACCACGTGCGCGCAGGTCTGCGAGCACTGAGTCGATACCGTTCTTGTCGATCAAACGCAGGGCAGCGCTCGAAACACGCAGGCGAACCCAGCGGTTTTCGGTCTCGACCCAGAAACGGCGGTATTGCAGGTTCGGCAGGAACCGGCGCTTGGTTTTGTTGTTGGCGTGGGAAACATTGTTCCCAGTCATGGGCTTCTTGCCCGTTACGTCGCAGACGCGTGCCATGAGGACACTCCGATACTTTTAACGGCCGTTTGCTGCGTGCCTCCGGGATGTTTCCCAGAAGCACAGCTTGCGGCCTCACCTCGCCAGAAAGGGTGGCGGTAACCCGATTTGCCTTTTTCGGCGGGCCGCAAAAAACGGGCCGAATTCAGCAAAGCCGCAGATTATAGCCTGCAGCCCACTTTTTCATCAACTTTCTTGTTCGAGGAAACGCTGGGCGTCCAGCGCCGCCATGCAGCCGGTGCCTGCGCTGGTGATGGCCTGGCGGTATACATGGTCTTGCACGTCACCAGCAGCGAACACGCCCGGCACGCTGGTCTGTGTGGCAAAACCCTTGAGCCCGCCCTGCGTGATGATGTAGCCGTTCTCCATCTCCAATTGGCCCTGGAAGATCTCGGTATTGGGCGCATGGCCGATGGCGATGAAGCAGCCCTGGAGCTTGATGTCTTCGGTGCTGCCGTCCGTGGTGCTCTTGATGCGGATGCCGGTCACGCCCGTGTTGTCGCCCAGCACTTCATCCAGCGTGTTGAACAGCTTGAGTTCGATCTTGCCTGCCGCGACCTTGTCATTGAGCTTGTCCACCAGGATGGGCTCGGCCTTGAACTTGTCGCGGCGGTGCACCAGGGTGACCTTGCGGGCGATGTTCGACAGATACAGCGCTTCTTCCACCGCCGTGTTGCCGCCTCCGACCACACAGACATCCTGCTCGCGGTAAAAGAAACCGTCGCAGGTGGCGCAGCCCGACACGCCCTTGCCCATGAAGGCCTCTTCCGAGGGCAAGCCGAGGTACTTGGCCGAAGCGCCGGTCGCCAGGATCAGTGCATCGCAGGTGTAGGTGCCGCTGTCGCCGGTCAGTGTGAAGGGGCGCTGGCTGAAATCGACCTTGTTGATGTGGTCAAAAATAATCTGGGTCTTGAAGCGCTCGGCGTGCTCCAGAAAGCGCTGCATCAGGTCTGGGCCCTGCACGCCATGCACGTCGGCGGGCCAGTTGTCCACCTCGGTCGTGGTCATCAGTTGGCCGCCCTGGGCTATGCCGGTGATGAGCACAGGGTTCAGGTTGGCGCGGGCGGCATAGACCGCCGCAGTGTAGCCAGCGGGGCCAGAGCCGAGGATCAGAACTTTCGCGTGTTGGGTGGTGGACATGGTAAAAGCCTGTGTTTTGCGCCCGCTACATGGGGTGCTGTTGGTAAAGCTGGGGGCTGAGCCGTCGAGTATCAACCGACGCCCGCTCATGCGAGAGGCCCCGTTTTCAATCACGGTGATTGTAAGAACCCATTGATAACCCGTTGCGGCACCGGTTGGGTCGCACCCCCTCTGAGGAGATGTTTGCATGTCGACGATGTTGTCCAACCTGGACCTGTTGCGCCGGGTGCCCTTGTTTTCGCTGTTGACGGTGGCGCAGGCCGAGGTCATCAGCGGTGCGGTGATCAAACGCCGCTTCAAGCGCGGCGAGGCGTTGGTGGAGCAGGGGCAGAAATCCAATGCCTTGTTCATCCTGCTCACCGGCCGGGCCCGGGTGATGACATCCGACAGCCGGGGGCGCGAGGTGATACTGGCCACGCTGGCACAGGGCGACTACCTGGGCGAGATGAGCATCATCGACAACGAGCCCCATTCAGCCACGGTGCGGGCAGAGGTGCAGACCGATGTGCTGATGTTAGGGCGCGCGGAGTTTGCCCGTTGCCTGACGGAAAACGCATCGATGTCACTGGTGGTGATGCGCGGCCTGGTTAAGCGCTTGCGCCACGCCGATCGCAAGATTGAGTCACTGGCGTTACTGGATGTATATGGCAGGGTGGCCCACGCGTTGCTGGATTTCGCCCTGCCTGATGCCCAGGGTCAGTTGCTGATCAAGGAAAAAATTTCCCGACAGGATCTCGCCAAGATGGTGGGTGCCTCGCGCGAAATGGTCAGCCGTGTGATGAAAGACCTGGAGGAGCGTGGTTTCATCGAGGCACTGCCTGGTGGCGCCACTTTGCTCAAAGACCGACTGAACGCACTCGGCTGAACGCATGCCAGGGTGATGCCGGCTGGAGCGTCAATCCCTTGTTGCGCATGGGGTAAGCTCCCCCGGCACGCTTATGACCTATTCCCTCAATACCCTGAATGCATCGGCAGCGGCCAAGTCGCCGCCGCGCACGGGCGCCGCCCGTTTTGGCCATGAAATCGCCCTGATGGCGGGCCTGCTGGCCCTGGTTTTCTGGCTGCTGGCGTTGGTCAGCTATTCGGCCCAGGACGCCGCCTGGTCCACCTCGGGCGCGCGTGACGCGCGCATGGTGGCCAATTGGGCGGGGCGGTTCGGTGCCTGGCTGGCCGATGGCAGCTACTTCGCACTGGGTTTTTCGGTGTGGTGGTGTGTGGCTGCAGGTGTGCGGGCCTGGCTGTCGTCGCTGGCGCGCTGGATGCGCGGAGGCGAAGTGGTGGCCGGGGCTGTCAGCCCTGTGGTGCGCCGGGCCACTTTCTGGGTGGGTTTGGTGGTGCTTATGGGGGCCAGTACCGCGCTTGAATGGTCGCGTTTGTACCGGTTTGAATCCTTCTTGCCGGGGCATGCCGGTGGCGTGCTGGGTTATCTGGTGGGGCCTGCCAGTGTGAAATGGTTGGGCTTCACAGGCTCCGGCCTGCTGGCGATCGTGCTGGCGGTGGCCGGTGCGGCGTTGGTGTTCCGCTTCTCATGGGGTCATGTGGCAGAGTTTCTGGGGGGCGCCTCGACACCCTCGTGCAATCGCGCCTGGCCAAGCGCGAGGTGGCCAAGGACGTGGCCGTGGGTCGCAAGGCGGCGCGTGAGCGCGAGGTGGTGGTGCTCGAAGAGCGCATCGAGAGCGAAGTGCACCATCCCGAGCCCGTGCAGATCATCGAACCCATTCTGGTCGACGTGCCGCAGAGTTCCCGGGTTGTGAAAGAGCGCCAAAAGCCCCTGTTCACTGAAATGCCCGACAGCAAGCTGCCACTGGTGGACCTGCTCGACGGCCCTCTGCAGCGCCAGGAAACCGTGGCCCCCGAGACGCTGGAGATGACCAGCCGCCTTATCGAGAAAAAACTCAAGGACTTTGGCGTGGAAGTGCGTGTAGTGGCGGCCATGCCCGGCCCGGTGATCACACGCTACGAGATCGAGCCCGCCACCGGCGTGAAGGGCTCGCAGATCGTGGGTCTGGCTAAGGATCTGGCGCGCTCGCTCAGCCTCGTCTCCATCCGCGTGGTGGAGACCATCCCGGGCAAGAACTTCATGGCGCTGGAGCTGCCCAACGCCAAGCGCCAGTCCATCCGCCTGTCCGAAATCCTCGGCTCGCAGGTCTACCACGAGGCCAAGAGCATGCTCACCATGGGCCTGGGCAAGGACATTGTGGGCAACCCGGTGGTGGCAGACCTCGCCAAGATGCCGCACGTGCTGGTGGCAGGGACGACCGGTTCGGGCAAGTCGGTGGGTATCAACGCGATGATTCTGTCGCTGCTTTACAAGGCCGAGGCACGCGATGTGCGCCTCTTGATGATCGACCCCAAGATGCTGGAAATGTCGGTCTACGAAGGCATTCCGCACCTGCTGGCGCCGGTGGTCACCGACATGAAGCAGGCGGCGCACGGCCTGAACTGGTGCGTGGCCGAGATGGAGCGCCGCTACAAGCTCATGTCCAAGCTGGGTGTGCGCAACCTGGCCGGCTACAACGTCAAGATCGACGAGGCCAAGGCGCGCGAAGAGTTCATCTACAACCCCTTCAGCCTCACGCCCGAAGAGCCCGAGCCGCTGCAGCGCCTGCCGCACATCGTTGTCATCATCGACGAACTGGCCGACCTGATGATGGTGGTGGGCAAGAAAATCGAGGAGCTGATCGCCCGGCTTGCGCAGAAGGCGCGGGCTGCGGGCATTCACCTGATCTTGGCCACCCAGCGCCCCAGCGTGGACGTGATCACGGGCCTGATCAAGGCCAACATTCCTACCCGTATTGCCTTCTCGGTGGGCTCCAAGATTGACAGCCGGACCATCCTCGACCAGATGGGTGCCGAGGCGCTGCTGGGCATGGGCGACATGCTCTACATGGCCAGTGGCACGGGCCTGCCGATCCGGGTGCATGGCGCCTTCGTGTCGGACGAAGAAGTACACCGTGTCGTCAATTACCTCAAGGAACAAGGGGAGCCGGACTACATAGAAGGCGTGCTCGAAGGCGGAACTGTGGATGGCGACGGTGATCTGTCAGGGGACGGCGGTAATGACGGGGGCGAAAAGGACCCCATGTACGACCAGGCCGTCGAAGTGGTGCTCAAGGACCGCAAGGCGAGCATCTCGTACGTGCAGCGCAAGCTGCGCATTGGCTACAACCGCTCGGCGCGCTTGCTGGAAGACATGGAGAAGGCGGGTCTCGTCAGTGGCCTCACCACCAGCGGCCAGCGCGAAGTGCTGGTGCCAGCGCGCAGCGAATGACCGGGCAGGGCGCCGAGCCTGGCCCATGCCCCCACAGGAGTTTCTGTTGAAAAAGATCGCCACTGCAATTTTGATAGCAGCCAGTGCATCGTTGGCTAGCGCTGACGGCTTGAAAAGCCTGGAATCCTTCATGAAGGGTACACAGGCAGGCAGGGCCGACTTCAGTCAGACCGTGACCTCACCGCCCAAGGAGGGGCAGGCGGTACGCACCAAGATTTCCAGCGGCAGCTTTGAGTTTCAGCGCCCGGGGCGCTTCAAGTTTGTCTACAAAAAGCCGTTTGAGCAGACCATCGTGGCTGACGGCCAGACCCTGTGGCTCTATGACGTGGACCTGAACCAGGTCACCCAGCGCTCGCAGTCCCAGGCGTTGGGCAGCACGCCCGCTGCGCTGCTGGCGTCGGCGCCCGACCTGTCGGCGCTCAAGGCCGAGTTCACGCTGGAGGCTTCGCCCGACCAGGATGGCCTGCAGTGGGTGCTGGCCAGCCCCAAGACCAAGGACGGGCAGCTCAAGAGCGTGCGTGTAGGCTTTGCGGCGGATCAGCTGGCGGCGCTCGACATCCTGGACAGCTTTGGCCAGCGTTCGCTGATTCGTTTCACCGGGATGCAGGCCAACGCGTCGCTGCCCGCCAGCACGTTCCAGTTCAGGCCGCCCGCCGGGGCGGATGTGGTGAAACAGTAGGTTGCTGCGAAAAAGATAGCTGCCAGCGCTTTATAGTAGAGCGCTAGAGGCCAGTTTGGCCTAAAAACGGCGTGACGTAGACAGGACATGAACATGGCAGCACGCAGTGCCTCCGCCCCTTCTCAGGCACACCAGGCGCACCCCTCGGCCCACCAGCCCCTGGCAGAGCGCCTGCGGCCCCGCACGTTGGGCGAGGTGATCGGGCAACAGCATGTGCTGGGCCCGGGTATGCCGCTGCGTCTCGCTTTTGAATCGGGGCGCCCGCACAGCTGTATTCTTTGGGGCCCGCCCGGTGTCGGCAAGACCACCATTGCGCGCCTGATGGCCGATGCGTTTGATGCGCAGTTCATCAGCATCAGCGCCGTGTTGGGCGGGGTCAAGGACATCCGTGAGGCCGTGGAGCGCGCCGAGGCAGCGCGCGACGGGCTCATGCAGCAGCGCACCATCGTGTTTGTCGATGAGGTGCACCGCTTCAACAAGAGCCAGCAGGACGCCTTTTTGCCGCATGTGGAGGGTGGCCTGTTCACCTTCATCGGGGCCACCACCGAGAATCCATCCTTCGAAGTCAACTCGGCGTTGTTGTCGCGTGCAGCGGTCTACGTGCTGCAGCCTTTGTCCGAGCCAGATTTGAAGCAAATTGTGGCCCTGGCACAGGCAGAGAAAGCGCTGCAAGCTATCGAAGATGTAGCAATCGACCGGCTGGTGGCGTATGCCGACGGCGATGCCCGCCGATTGCTCAACACACTCGAAACCCTGGCCATGGCGGCCACGCAGGAGAAGCTGGACCAGATCACCGACGTCTGGCTGCTCAAGGTGCTGGGCGAGCGCATGCGCCGCTACGACAAGGGCGGCGAGCAGTTCTACGACACCATCAGCGCGCTGCACAAGTCGGTGCGCGGCTCCGACCCCGACGCCGCGCTGTACTGGCTGGTGCGCATGCTCGACGGCGGTGCCGATCCGCGCTACATGGCCCGCCGCCTGGTGCGCATGGCGAGCGAAGACATTGGCCTGGCCGACCCGCGCGCCCTGCGCCTGGCGCTGGACGCCACCGAGGTCTACGAGCGCCTGGGCACGCCCGAGGGAGAGCTGGCGCTGGCAGAGTGTGTGGTCTACCTGGCCGTGGCGCCCAAGTCCAATGCGGTCTACAAGGCCTACAACGCAGCCCGCGCCTGGGTGAAGGCGGATGGCACGCGCCCCGTGCCGATGCATCTGCGCAACGCACCCACCCAGCTCATGAAGCAGCTCGACTACGGCAAGGGCTACCGCTACGCCCACGACGAAGAGGGCGGTTTTGCAGCGGGCGAGAGCTACCTGCCTGAAGGCATGCCCGAGCCCGGTTTCTACCAGCCGGTGGAGCGGGGGCTGGAGATCAAGATTGCGCAGAAGATGCGCAACCTGCGAGAGCGCAACACCACCGCAGGCCATGGCGGAGACTTCGGCGAGGAGTCTTGACCGTTGGCTCCGGATTGAGCGGGGTACGCCAAGGATTTGCCACTTTATGCCGATTGTGCATGGTCAAGGTAATAAGTTTGCACATCAATTTTCCTGCGTGCATCAATATTTCTTATGAATTGCGTTGCGCGCTGATGGGCCCAAAACCCGAGGGAAAACCCCGCCCGGCTTGGATAGGGGCGGTTGTGACTACTCGCTACAATCCCGTCCACAAACCCGCACAGTTGTATTCCTGGCGGGTTTTTTGCTAGATGGCAGTCGGGCCCACAAGGCTGTACCGATTCCGGTGCCTGAGCGGTGGGTGCGTCACAAACGAAGGACTTCTCTTATGGACATTTTGCTGCAACAGATCATCAACGGTCTGGTACTGGGCAGCATGTACGCCTTGATAGCCTTGGGCTACACGATGGTGTACGGCATTATTCAACTGATCAATTTTGCGCACGGTGAGGTGCTCATGATTGGCGCTCTGACCAGTTGGAGCTGTATAGGAATGATGCAGGGTGCCATGCCCGGCGCGCCCGGCTGGGTCATTTTGCTGCTGGCCACCATCATTGCCTGCGTGGTCGCCGCAACACTCAATTTTGTGATTGAAAAAGTGGCCTACCGCCCTCTGCGCAGCAGTCCGCGTCTCGCTCCCCTGATCACGGCCATCGGCATGTCGATCCTGCTGCAGACGCTGGCCATGATCATCTGGAAGCCCAACTACAAGCCCTATCCGACGATGCTGCCCAGCGCACCCTTCGAGATTGGTGGCGCGTACATCACCCCCACGCAGATCCTGATCCTGGGCGTGACCGCAGTGGCCCTGGCCTCGCTGGTGTACTTGGTGAACCACACCAACCTGGGCCGCGCGATGCGCGCCACGGCGGAGAACCCCCGCGTTGCGTCCCTGATGGGCGTGAAGCCCGACATGGTGATTTCTGCCACCTTCATCATCGGCGCCATCCTGGCGGCCGTGGCCGGCATCATGTACGCCTCCAACTACGGCACGGCGCAGCACACCATGGGCTTCCTGCCGGGCCTCAAGGCCTTCACGGCGGCGGTGTTTGGTGGCATCGGCAACCTCGCTGGCGCCGTGGTCGGCGGCATCTTGCTGGGCCTCATCGAAGCCATCGGCTCGGGCTATATCGGCACCCTCACCGGCGGTTTGCTGGGCAGCCACTACACCGACATCTTTGCGTTCATCGTGCTCATCATCATCCTGACGCTGCGCCCTTCGGGCCTGCTGGGTGAGCGTGTGGCCGATCGCGCCTGAGGAGCCTCACACCATGAAGAACACCAAAACCAACTGGATCATCGGCGCTGTCGCGCTGCTGGTGCTGCCGCTGCTCCTGCAATCCTTTGGCAACGCCTGGGTGCGTATTGCCGACCTGGCGCTGCTGTATGTGCTGCTGGCCCTGGGCCTGAACATCGTGGTCGGCTACGCCGGCCTGCTGGACCTGGGCTATGTGGCTTTCTACGCCGTGGGCGCCTACCTGTTTGCCCTGATGGCCTCGCCGCACCTTGCGGACAACTTTGCGGCCTTTGCTGCCATGTTTCCCAACGGCTTGCACACCTCGCTCTGGCTGGTGATACCGGCTGCGGCGATATTGGCGGCATTTTTCGGAGCCCTTCTCGGGGCGCCCACGCTGAAGCTGCGCGGTGACTATCTGGCCATCGTGACCTTGGGTTTCGGTGAAATCGTCCGCATCTTCCTGAACAACCTGGATCACCCCATCAACCTGACCAACGGCCCCAAGGGCCTGGGCCAGATCGATTCGGTCAAGATCTTCGGCCTGGATCTGGGCAAGCGCCTGGAGGTATTCGGTTTCGACATCAGCTCCGTCACGCTGTACTACTACCTGTTCCTGGTGCTGGTGGTGATTTCCATCGTGATCTGCTACCGCCTGCAGGATTCGCGCATCGGCCGCGCCTGGATGGCCATCCGTGAAGACGAAATCGCGGCCAAGGCGATGGGCATCAACACGCGCAATATGAAGCTGCTGGCCTTTGGCATGGGCGCTTCGTTTGGCGGCGTGTCGGGTGCCATGTTCGGTGCCTTCCAGGGCTTTGTGTCGCCTGAGTCCTTCAGCCTGATGGAGTCGGTCATGATCGTCGCCATGGTGGTGCTGGGTGGTATCGGCCACATCCCCGGCGTGATCCTGGGTGCGGTGTTGCTGTCGGCCCTGCCTGAAGTGCTGCGGTACGTGGCCGGCCCGCTGCAGGCCATGACGGACGGCCGTCTGGACTCCGCCATCCTGCGCCAGCTGCTGATCGCGCTGGCCATGATCATCATCATGCTGTTGCGTCCCCGTGGTTTGTGGCCTGCGCCCGACCATGGCAAGAGCCTCACGCAGAAGACCTGAACACCGCAGAAAGTCAGAACATGGCAGAGAACACTAACAATTCGGCCAAAGACGTGGTGCTGAAGGTTGCAGGCATTTCCAAGCGTTTTGGTGGCCTGCAAGCCCTCTCCGACGTGGGCATCACCATCGAACGGGGCCAGGTCTACGGCCTGATCGGCCCCAACGGTGCTGGCAAGACCACGTTCTTCAACGTGATCACCGGCCTGTACACCCCCGACAGCGGCACCTTCGAGTTGGCAGGCAAGCCCTACGAGCCCACGGCTGTGCACGAAGTCGCCAAGGCGGGCATTGCGCGCACCTTCCAGAACATCCGCCTGTTTGCAGAAATGACGGCACTGGAGAATGTGATGGTGGGCCGCCACATCCGCACCAAATCAGGCTTGCTGGGCGCCGTGCTGCGCACCAAGAGCTTCAAGGAAGAAGAAGCGGCCATCGCCAAGCGCGCACAAGAGCTGCTTGACTACGTGGGCATCGGCAAGTTTGCTGACTACAAGGCGCGCACTCTCTCTTATGGTGACCAGCGCCGTCTGGAGATCGCCCGCGCCCTGGCCACCGATCCGCAACTCATTGCCCTGGACGAGCCCGCTGCTGGCATGAATGCCACCGAGAAGGTGCTGCTGCGTGAGCTGATCGACCGCATCCGCAAGGACAACCGCACCATCTTGCTGATCGAGCACGATGTCAAGCTGGTGATGGGCCTGTGCGACCGCGTGACGGTGCTCGACTATGGCAAGCAGATCGCCGAAGGCACGCCTGCCACCGTGCAGAAGAACGAAAAAGTGATTGAGGCCTATCTGGGCACCGGAGGACATTGAGAATGGCCGAAAAATCCAACAAGGTACTGCTGCAGGTCAAGGGCCTGAAAGTGGCCTACGGCGGTATCCAGGCCGTCAAGGGCGTGGACTTTGAAGTCCGCGAAGGTGAACTGGTTTCGCTGATCGGCTCCAACGGTGCGGGCAAGACCACCACCATGAAGGCCATCACCGGCACGCTGCCCATGAACGACGGCGACATCCAGTACCTGGGCAAGAGCATCAAGGGCAAAGGCGCATGGGATCTGGTCAAGGAAGGTCTCGTGATGGTGCCGGAAGGCCGGGGCGTGTTCGCGCGCATGACCATCACCGAAAACCTGCAGATGGGCGCCTACATCCGCAAGGACAAGGCGGGCATCCTGGCCGACATCGAAAAGATGTTCACCATCTTCCCGCGCCTGCGTGAGCGCAAGGACCAGTTGGCCGGCACCATGTCGGGCGGCGAGCAGCAGATGCTGGCCATGGGCCGCGCGCTGATGAGCCAGCCCAAGGTGTTGCTGCTGGATGAGCCTTCTATGGGCCTGTCCCCCATCATGGTGGACAAGATCTTCGAGGTGGTGCGCGATGTGTACGCCCTGGGCGTCACCATCCTGCTGGTGGAGCAGAACGCCAGCCGTGCGTTGGCCATTGCCGACCGTGGTTATGTGATGGAGTCTGGCTTGATCACCATGACTGGCCCGGGCCAGGAGCTGCTGAACGACCCCAAGGTGCGTGCTGCGTACCTGGGCGAGTGAGTCGACCCCACCAGACCTGCTGCGCGGCGTTTTTTAGACGCATGCAGTCAAGGCACTTCCTTCGGGCAGTGCCTTTTTTTTGGCCCGTGGGTGGCAATTAAGTTGTGAAATTGCTATGCTTTATATAGCTACTTGTGCATATTCCATAAGCGCAATCTGGCATTTTGTTCATAATTTGCTTTCTACCAAAGTTGTGGCACCCATCACCTCGCCATGGGTGCCCTTCCATCTTTGGCATCGCGCCGGGCTTGTGTGCCTTTTTCCGGGCTTTGTATGGGCCAGCCACCGAAATGGGACGACCCGTTGGCAGGGTCCTGCCGAGTAGGTGTGTGTATTTCATTGCCTGCAGTGGTTGAAGGGGCGCTTTCTGGGGGCCTGCGGTAGCCCCAGTCTTGCCCGACGTCACCACCGGTGGGCCTTGGTCCGTCAGGTCGGACGGTTAAACTCGCCGGGTCACGAAAAAGTCATGCTGCTGTCATGACTTGGCCTCTTTCAAAAAATCGATCCCGTTCCAGGAGTTCCCATGCTGTTTGCCAAGCTGTTGCCACGCGAAGGCAATTTTTTCGAAATGTTCAACCAGCATGCAGACCGCATCGTCGAGGCGGCCCGGGCCTTCTCGCAACTGGTAGCGAACTACAACGACCCACACTTGCGGGACAAATACAACCAGGATGTGGACAACGCCGAGCGTGCTGCCGACCGCGTGACACACGAGGTGAACAAGGCCATCCACAAGACCTTCATCACCCCCATCGACCGTGAGCAGATCCACACGCTGATCAACACCATGGACGATGTGGCCGACCTGATCCAGGACTCGGCCGAGACCATGGCGCTCTACGACGTGCGCCACATGACGGAAGAGATTACCCGCCTCACCGACCTGAGCCTCAAGTGCTGCGAGCGCCTGCGCGATGCCGTCAAGCTGCTCGACAAAATTGCCGACCCCGCTGTGGCCGAAGCCGCGCTCAAGACCTGCGAAGAGATTGACAAGCTTGAATCCGATGCCGACCGTGTGATGCGCAGCGCCATGAGCAAGCTGTTCCGTGAAGAACCCGATGTGCGCGAAGTGATCAAGCTCAAGGCGATTTACGAGCTGCTGGAGACGATCACCGACAAGTGCGAAGACGTCGCCAACTGCATCGAGGGCATCGTCCTCGAAAACTCCTGATCCGGCGGGCTGACCAGCATGGAAACCGTACAGACGGCCCTGTGGGTTGTGGTTTTGCTTGTGGCGTTGGCGATCCTGTTCGACTTCATGAACGGGTTCCACGACGCGGCCAATTCGATTGCCACGGTGGTGTCCACCGGGGTGCTCAAGCCGGCACAGGCGGTGTTATTTGCCGCTTTCTTCAATTTTGTGGCCATCTTCATCTTCCACCTCAGTGTGGCCGCGACGGTGGGCAAAGGCATCGTGCAGCCCGGCGTGGTCGATACCCATGTGGTGTTCGGTGCCCTGGTCGGCGCAATCACCTGGAATGTGATCACCTGGTACTACGGCATCCCCAGCAGCTCTTCGCATGCGCTTATCGGTGGCATTGTGGGGGCCGTGATTGCCAAGGCGGGGGCGGGTGCCCTGATGTCCGCCGGTATTCTCAAGACCGTGGCGTTCATCTTCGTTTCGCCGTTGCTGGGTTTTGCATTGGGGTCGCTGATGATGGTGGCTGTGGCATGGATCTTCCGGCGGACGCGACCGAGCAAGGTGGACAAGTGGTTCCGCCGGTTGCAGTTGGTGTCTGCGGGCGCGTACAGCCTGGGCCATGGTGGCAACGATGCACAAAAGACCATCGGCATCATCTGGTTGCTGCTGATTGCGACGGGGTACTCGTCGGCATCTGACGCATCGCCGCCGGTTTGGGCCATCGTGAGTTGCTATGTGGCCATCGGCCTCGGGACCATGTTTGGTGGCTGGCGCATCGTGAAAACCATGGGCCAGAAAATTACCAAGCTCAAGCCCGTGGGTGGCTTCTGTGCCGAGACAGGTGGTGCGATGACGCTGTTTCTGGCGACCACGCTGGGGATTCCGGTCTCGACCACCCACACGATCACCGGCGCGATCGTCGGGGTGGGCTCTACCCAGCGCGCCAGTGCTGTGCGTTGGGGGTGGCGGGCAACATCATCTGGGCCTGGATTCTGACCATTCCTGCCAGCGCGTTTGTGGCCGCCGTGGCCTACTGGATCAGCCTGCAAATCTTCTGATCGTCAGTGCCCTCTGGGCGGAGGCCGGCGAAATGCTGCTGGTGCTCCCTGAAAAGCACCAAAGCCCCGGCGGATGTTCATCTGCCGGGGCTTTGGTTTTTGCGACAACGGGCCGTGGGGTGCCTACTGCGAGATCTTGCGGGCTTCCTCGATCTGGTACTCGAAGTACCTCTGAAAACTGAAAGCGAGGCTGGCCATGAGCACTGTGGTGCCGATCAGCAGCGACACCACAATGGCACCGATGGTGATCCACTGGGTTCTCCCTGGCTCGGCGTCTGGCGCGGCGCTGGGGTTGAAGCGGGCGTTCCAGGCCTCGGGCGTCATCAGTGCGTACAGAATGGCGCGCAGTGCACACCCTGCAATCGTGAAGCCCAGCAACGGTATCAGCACCCAGCTGTAATGGTCGTCCTGCCCCAGTTGCTGGACCCGCTGGATGCCGTAAATGCCCAAGGCCGTCGGGATGGGGAGCAGCCAGCCGAGCATGTCGGAGAGGCCGTGCAGGTAAAAGCGGTGCAGGCCCAGCGGGCCGCCCACGAAGGCGAGCCAGGCCGCCACGGTTTTGTTTTTCATGCCCGATTATTCATTCAGGAGAGGTGGTGTCCCCTGCGCCCAGGGTCTTTTCCATGAGAACGATGTCGCGCCAGGCACCAAATTTCCAACCCACGGAGCGCATCACCCCCACGTCGGTAAACCCCAGGGCCCTGTGCACGCCGATCGAGCCTGCATTGGCCGAGTCGCCAATCACGGCCAGCAGCTTGCGTACTCCCGCTGCCTCGGCCTGCACCGCCAGCTCGGTCAGCAGTTTGCGGCCCAGGCCCATTCCGAGAGCTTGGTCGGCGACATAAATCGAATCCTCGGCCGAAAAACGATACGCCGGGCGCGGTTTGAACCAGTTGGCGTAGGCAAAACCTAGCACCTGCCCCTCTTTTTCTGCCACCAGCCAGGGCAGGCCGCGTGCCAGAACGTCCGCGCGACGGCCGAGCATGTCGGTCTCGGAGGGAGGGTCGATCTCGAACGTACCGGTGCCGTGCAGCACATGGTGTTGGTAAATAGCGGTAATTGCGGGGATATCGCTGTCGGTGCTAGGTCGGATGGTGGGCATTTTGGGGAAATGGATATAATCGCGGGCTTTGCAGCGTGTCGCTGGCCGGGTGGCCATGTCGCGTGTCTCAAGCGTTGCGAATATGGTTGCGAATACAGTGGCTCAAGGCAAAGGTTGCCGGAGTTCACCACCCGAAGGATAAATCATGGTCGTCATTCGACTCTCCCGCGGCGGCTCCAAGGGCCGTCCTTTCTTCAATATCGTTGTTGCTGACAAGCGCGTGCGCCGTGACGGCCGCTTCATCGAGCGCATCGGTTTCTATAACCCCACCGCCAAGGAAACCGAAGAAGGCCTGCGCATCGTGCAAGACCGTCTGACGTATTGGCAGAGCGTGGGCGCCCAGTCCTCGCCTACCGTGGACCGCCTGATCAAGCAAGCCGCCAAGAAGGCTGCTTAAAGCTCCCTGAAAAGGGCGGGTTTCGTCGGCTTGCCTGGCGAAACCCGCCCTTTTCCTATTCTGGAATCCCTACCACCATGGCCACCCATTTGTCCCTAGAACCAGCAGAGCTGCCCGCCGATGCCATTGAAGTGGGGCGCATTGCCGATGCCTGGGGCGTCAAGGGCTGGTTCAAAGTGTTGTCCCACAGCAGCAGCCCCGAGGCGCTGTATTCAACCAAACAGTGGTACCTGCTGCCGTCTGAGCGGGGTGCCAAGACGTTTACGGGCACTGTGCGGTTGTCCATCCGCCAGGCCAAGGACCATTCCGACACCGTGGTGGCCTGGGCGCAAGGCATTGATGACCGCGATGCGGCCGAGGCATTGCGCGGCGCGCGTATCTTTATTCCTCGGTCGAGTTTCCCGTCCACCACAGAAGATGAGTATTACTGGGTCGATTTGATCGGCCTGGATGTCACCAACCGCGAAGGCGTTGCGCTGGGACGGGTGCAGGAACTGATGTCTACAGGCCCGCAGACAGTGCTGGTCTTGGCCTACGAACACAATGGCAAGGCGCAGGAGCGCATGATTCCTTTCGTCTCGGCCTTTATCGATAAGGTGGACCTGCCTGAAAAGCGCATCACGGTCGATTGGCAGCCTGACTACTGACCGGCTCGGACCAGGCCGCGTTACACACCATGCGCTTTGACATCATCACCTTGTTCCCCGAGCTGTTCGCGCCGTTCCTCGCCAGCGGTGTGACCCGTCGGGCCTACGCGAACGGCCAGGTTGATGTGCACCTGTGGAACCCGCGTGACCATGCCGAAGGCAACTATCGCCGTGTGGATGACCGACCCTTTGGTGGCGGTCCGGGCATGGTGATGATGGCGGAGCCCCTTGTGAGATGTCTTTCCGCCATCCGTGCTGAACGGTGTGAATCGGAGACCGGCCAGGTGCCGGTGGTTCTTTTTTCGCCCATTGGCGAGTCGCTCAACCATGCGGTGGTTGAGCGCTGGTCTGCCAGTGCGGGGGCGGTGCTGCTGTGCGGACGCTATGAGGGGGTTGACCAGCGCTTCATCGATGCACATGTCGATCTGCAGATGAGTCTGGGCGATTTTGTGCTCTCGGGTGGTGAAATCGCCGCCATGGCCCTGTTGGATGCCGTGGCGCGGCTGCAGCCCGGCGTGCTCAATGACGAGGGCAGCCATCAGCTCGACAGCTTCAATCCTGCGCTTGATGGACTGCTCGATTGCCCGCACTACACGCGCCCCGAGGAATGGGCGGGGCAGCAGGTGCCAGCTGCGCTGATGTCTGGGCACCATGCGCAGATTGAGCGCTGGCGGCGTGACCAGCGGCTGGCCATTACGGCCCGGCATCGCCCTGATCTCATCGATGCGGCGCGCAAGGCTGGGCACTTGGCGCCGGTGGATGAGACGGTATTGGCCAAGCTCGGCTGAATTGCTATAATCAAAGGCTTTTCGATCCTCTGGCCGGCCGTTTTGACAGGGAGTTCTCCCGCAAAACACTGAATCGTCAATCCCGACGCAGCCATTTTTGGCGCGGACAAGATCGTTGGATATCAAACATGAACCTGATCCAGACCCTGGAAGCGGAAGAAATTGCCCGCTTGAACAAGACCATCCCCGAATTCGCCCCTGGTGACACCGTCATCGTGAGCGTGAACGTGGTTGAAGGTACCCGCAAGCGCGTGCAGGCTTACGAAGGCGTGGTGATTGCCAAGCGCAATCGCGGTCTGAACAGCGGCTTCACGGTGCGCAAGATCTCCAGCGGTGAAGGCGTGGAGCGTACGTTCCAAACCTACAGCCCGCTGATCGCCAGCATCGAAGTCAAGCGCCGTGGTGACGTGCGCCGTGCCAAGCTGTACTACCTGCGTGACCGCAGCGGCAAGTCGGCACGTATCAAGGAAAAGCTGCCTTCGCGTGTCAAGGCCAAGGCTGCAGCCACCGCCGCATAAGGCGCGGGCTCATCCTGGTAAGCCGCTACAGCGTTCGTCTGTAGCGGCTTTTTGTTTTTTGGTCCTTGCTTGCTTTTGTGAACTCACCTTCTTCCCCCGCCGTGTCTTCGGTCATTGCTCCGCTGTCGAGCTTGCCCGATTTCGACCCTCGTCTTGTGCCTGTGCTGGGCGTGGATGCGCATCTGCCCGCAGTGCCTGCCGATGCGCAGACACCGCAGGCGCTGCGCGCGCGGTTCGCGCGCCCGCCGCAGTGGGAGCCCGAGGTGCTGCTGGAGAAGAAGTTCATGAACCGCGAGCCGGCCCATGCGTCCGTGCTGCTCGCGATCATCTTGCGCGACCAGCCCATGGTGTTGCTCACGGAGCGCACGGCGCATCTTTCTACCCATTCGGGGCAGGTGGCGTTCCCTGGCGGGCGGGCGGATCCTGAAGACGCCACGACCGCGGAAACGGCTTTGCGTGAAGCCCAGGAGGAGGTGGGGCTGGGGCGTGAGTTTGTGGAGGTCCTGGGCACTCTGCCGACCTATGTCACGGGGTCATCGTTCATCATCACGCCGGTGGTCGCACTGGTGCAACCGGACTGTGTGCTTGCGCCCAATCCCTACGAAGTGGCGGATCTTTTCGAGGTTCCTCTGGACTTTTTGCTCAACCCCGCGAATCACCGGCGCCATGTTTTTGATCGGGATGGCGTGCACCGCGAGTGGTTCTCCATGCCGTATCAGGACGGTGAGAAGAATCATTTCATCTGGGGTGCAACGGCGGGCATGCTGCGTAATTTCTACCGGTTTATGCGGGCCTGAACCTGGAGCGCACGCAATGAGGTGGGTTGATGCGAAGCACCAGTATCATTGCCCCCCATGAGTTTCTTCGCCATCCTGTTCGCTCTGCTGATCGAGCAGGCCCGCCCTCTGGCACGCAGCAACCCCATCCATGCGGGTCTGCGCGCTTGGGCGATCTCCGTGAGCCGCAATTTTGATGCGGGCAAGCCGCACCATGGCTGGGTGGCCTGGAGCCTCGCGGTCCTGGTTCCTGCCTTGGCCACGCTGGCTATCCACTGGCTGCTGCTGTGGGGTCTGGGCTGGCCGTTCGCTGTGGTGTGGAGCGTGGCGGTGCTGTATGTCACGCTGGGTTTTCGGCAATTCAGCCACCATTTCACCGGTATCCGTGATGCCTTGGAAGAGGGGGATGAAGACGCCGCCCGCGAACGCTTGGCGCACTGGCAGCAGGTGGATGTGGGTGTTTTGCCGCGCAGCGAGATCGTGCGCCATGTCATCGAGTATTCGGTGCTGGCTGCCCACCGACATGTGTTTGGTGTGTTGGCCTGTTTCTCGGTCTTGGCGGCGCTGGGCTTCGGCCCCACGGGGGCAGTGTTGTACCGATTGGCCGAATTTGTGTCGCGCTACTGGCATTACAGGCAACGGGCTGGAGCGCAGCCTGCCAGTGCCTCCTTGCAGCAGGCGTCGGCCCAGGCCTGGACGGCCATCGATTGGCTTCCTGCCCGGCTCACTGCGCTGAGTTTTGCGGTGGTGGGCAGCTTTGAAGAGGCCATTGAAGGCTGGCGTTTTCACGCGCAGCGCTTTCCCAATGACAACGATGGTGTCGTGCTCGCTGCCACTGCGGGGGCCATCAATGTGCGTCTTGGCGGCGAGGCGTTGAAGGCCCGCACCGAGATGCACACGCCACAGGGTCTGGAGATCGACGCCGACATGGGTGATAGCGACTCCACCCCAGGCCGGGAGCCCGAAGTGGGCCACTTGCGCAGCGTGGTGGGGTTGGTGTGGCGCTCGGTGGTGGTCTGGATGCTTCTGCTCGCATTGCTCACGCTGGCGCGTTTGCTAGGGTGAGGGCGCCGTTCCCTGCATAGATCTCTGTGACTGCCCCGGAAGGGGATGGACCCGGCTGCCTGGCGGAGCCAGGTTCACAAGTGTGCTCTGGTGTAGGCCGTTGCAGCATCAATAACGGGTATGGCTCAGTTCTTCGAATAGGTCGCTATATATTTTGTAGCGTTTAGCGCTTATACCACCGGCACTAGCGCCTGTTTTGACTGCATCCAGCACGCCGCAGCCTGGCTCGTGCAGATGCGTGCAGTTGTAGAACTTGCAGTCGGTGGCGTGTTCGGCAATGTCGGGCATGCAGGCGGCCAGTTGCATGGGGGCAATGTGGTGCAGCCCAAACTCCTGAAAACCCGGAGAGTCGATCAGTGCTGTGGTTCGTGCCGCATCCATCCAGTACCAATGGGTGCTGGTCGTGGTGTGTTTGCCCGAGTTCAGGGCCTGTGATATCTCGCCAGTCAGCACGGAGGCGCCCGGTACCAGCAGGTTGATCAGCGTGCTCTTTCCGGAGCCCGAGGGGCCCAGTACCAGCGTGGTTTTGCCCTGCAGGTGTTCCATCAGCAGGGCGCGGTCCACGTCGCTGGAGAGCGCCAGAGACAACGGCAGCACACCATAGTGCTTGCCTGAACCCATGCGGCGGTACGGCAGCAATCGCTCCCAGGCGCGGGCAAAGGGCTCGATCAGATCACTTTTGTTGAGCGCAATGAGGGGCTTGATGCCCTCTGCCTCGGCAGCGATCAGCGCGCGGGAGAGTTGACTTTCGGAGAATACGGGCTCTGCAGCGATCAGGATCAGCACCTGGTCGAGGTTGGCCGCAAATGACTTGGTGCGAATTTCGTCTTGGCGGTAAAAAAGATTGCGCCGCTCCTGCACCTTCTCGATGGTGCCTTCTTCGCCCTGGCCGGGCGGTGGTGCTTGCCACAAGACGTGGTCACCGACCACAGCCTGGCTTTTTTTGCCCCGGGGATGGCAGATGCGGCGTTCTCCATCCGGGGTCTCGACCATGCAGTGGCGCCCATGGCTGGCCACCACGGTACCTTCCATGAGGGCGCTGCGTTCAGCCATGGTGGGCCTGTGTCACAGCGCGACCAGTGCGTCGAACTGGGTGGCACACTCGAAGTCGGTGCTGGAGATGCCATGCACATCGTGCGTGTTCAGTCGCACCACGCAACGGTTGTAGTGCACCGACAGGTCGGGGTGATGGTCCTGGGCGTTTGCGATAAAAGCCAAGGCGTTCACGAACGAGATGGTTTCGTAGTAGTTGGCGAACTGGTAGGTCTTTTCGATGGCGACATTGGCGCCGTCGCCGCTCAGGCTCCAGCCTTCCAGTTTGGCGAGGTTTGCTACAACTTCGGTAGCTGTCAGTGCACGGCGGGTCAGCGCGGACCAGTCTTTTTTCTTCAACATGGTAGTCATGGGTGAGCGGGGGTTTGCATGCGCGCCAGCCGTTCGGTGGCGGGCGGATGCGAGTAGTAAAACTTCACGTACACCGGGTCTGGCGTGAGTGTGGAGGCGTTGTCTTCATACAGTTTGAGCAGAGCTGAAGACAGATCAGCGCCGCTGGCTTGGGTTACTGCATATGCGTCCGCCTGAAACTCATGGCGGCGTGATTGCTGTGAGAACAGTGGTGAGATGAAGAAGGTGAACACCGGCACGACCAACATGAACAGCAGCAGTGCCAGCGCGTCGTTCGGCGCGGCGGTGATCGCTGGGTCCAGCGAGATATTGGGCCGCACACCCAGTCCGGTGTAGAACCACACTTGGGTGGAGAGCCAGCCCAGCAGTGCAAATCCTGCCAGGCTCAAGGCGAACATGGTCACGATGCGCTGGATGATGTGGCGGTGCTTGAAGTGCCCGAGTTCATGGGCCAGCACGGCCTCGACTTCGCCCGGTGCCAACTGGCGCAGCAGCGTGTCGTAAAACACCACGCGTTTGGCAGCACCAAAACCGGTGAAGTAGGCGTTGGCATGGGCGCTGCGGCGGCTGCCGTCCATCACGAACAGGCCTTTGGCCGAGAAGCCGCAACGCTGCATCAGTGCCGTCACGCGCGCCTTGAGTGATTCGTCTTCGAGCGGCTGGAATTTGTTGAACAGCGGAGCGATGAAGGTGGGGTAGATCACCATCAGCAGCAGATTGAAGCCCATCCAGAAACACCAGGCCCACAGCCACCACAGCGGGCCAGCCGCCCCCATGAGCCACAGGATCAGTGCTGCGATGGGCAGGCCAATGGCCACGCCCACTGCCAGACCCTTGAGGGCATCTGCCAGCCACAAGCGCAAAGTCATCTTGTTGAAGCCAAAGCGTTCTTCGACCACGAAGGTCTGGTAGAGCGATAGTGGCAGGTCGATCAACCCACTGATGGCTACAAACGCCACCAGCAGCGCCAGTTGCTGCCACATGCCGCCCTCCAGAGTCGCAAGGAGGGCCTGGTTCAGTGCATCCAAACCGCCCAGCAGGGTCCAGCCCAGCAGACCGACGCAGCCCAGCACCATCTCCAGCATGCCGAGGCGACCCTTGGTGACGGTGTAGTCGGCGGCTTTTTGGTGCGCGGCCAAGGTGATGTGTTGGGCGAAGGGGGCAGGAACAGTGGCGCGGTGACGGGCCACATGCCGAATCTGGCGGCTTGCCAGCCAGAACTTGAGTGCAAGGCCTGCTACCAGCGCCATGGCAAAGGCCAGGGTGAGCAGCATGGAGGGGGAGTAGTCAGGGGAAGTGGGCATGAGCGGCGAGTTTAGGTCATCGGCGACAATGCGCGCTATGTCAGAAGCCAACAACCCCACCCCTCTCACGCTTGCCAAATCCGACCAAAACCTCGTCTGGCTCGATTGTGAAATGACCGGCCTGGAACCCGATACGGATCGCCTGCTGGAGATCGCAGTGGTCGTGACCGGTCCGAGCCTGGAACCCCGCATCGAAGGCCCTGTGTTTGCCATACATCAGGCGGATGAATTGCTGAACAAGATGGATGCCTGGAACAAGGGCACCCATGGTCGCAGCGGACTGATCGACAAGGTCAAGGCTTCCACCGTGACCGAATCGGAGGCAGAGCAGCAGATACTCGCTTTTTTGAGCCAATATGTTCCGAAGGGCTCAGCGCCCATGTGTGGTAACAGCATTGGCCAGGACCGGCGCTTTTTGGTCCGTTACATGCCTAAGCTCGAACGCTTTTTTCACTATCGCAACGTGGATGTCAGCACGCTCAAAGAACTGGCCAAGCGTTGGAAGCCCGAGGCCTACACCAGCTTCAAGAAGGCCCAGAGGCATACCGCCCTGGCCGATGTGCACGAATCCATCGATGAACTTGCACACTACCGCCAGCACCTGCTGTCCGTGTGAGGCCCTGCGATCCCCTGGCATGGGCGCGAGCCCGGTCACGGGGTTGCGTCCATGAAGGGTATTGCGGGCAAACCCTAATCGTGCAATAATCGATGGCTGCGCAGGAATCCCTCGCAGATTGTGCATCTCCCCTCACACACCGGGCTTGCCAGCCGACTGTCCCTAGACAGTGCAGGACTGGCGAATAACGCCCACCCGCTACGGCCGCTAGAGCCAGCGCAGGTTTCGTTTGATGGTTGATGTTTTTTAACCATTTGACGAAGCCAATCGTGGGCAGCGCCCGCGACCGTCTTCGTGAGAGAAAAATCATGACCGACACCTCTTTGGTGCAGGGCGAATTCGCGCCTGCAGATACTTCCTTTGCTGCCGACATTTCCGTGCAGTCCTCCCCCCTCGACGCCGTGGTGGAATCCGCCGCTGAAGCCGATGCCGCCGTGACCGCCGAACCCAATGGTTTCGTGGAACTGGGCCTGGCCCCTGAACTGGTTCAGGCCGTGGCCGACCTGGGCTACACCCAGCCCACCAGCGTGCAGCTCAAGGCCATTCCCCTGGCCATGGGTGCCGGCGCCGATGCCAAGCACTTCATCGACCTGATGGTCTCCAGCCAGACCGGCTCGGGCAAGACGGCCGCTTTCCTGCTGCCCGTTCTGCACACGCTGATCAACCAGCAAGCGGCTGCCGAAGCCGAAGAGCGCGCTGCGTTCGATCGCGCTGTGGCCGAAGCCGCTGAGCGCGGCGAGCCAGCTCCCAAGCGTGCCAAGCGCAAGGACCCCACCAGCTCGCGCAACTTCAAGGCCGCCACCCCCGGCGCCCTGATCCTGTGCCCCACGCGTGAATTGGCCCAACAAGTCGCTCATGACGCCATTGACCTGGTCAAGCACTGCCGTGGCCTTCGTGTTGCCAACGTGGTGGGCGGCATGCCTTACCAGTTGCAGATCGCCAAGCTGCAGAACGCAGACCTCGTGGTGGCCACCCCTGGCCGCCTGCTGGACCTGCAGCGCTCGATGCAGATCAAGCTCGACAAGGTGCAATTCCTGGTCGTCGACGAAGCCGACCGCATGCTCGACCTGGGCTTCTCGGACGACCTGGCCGAACTGAACCAGCTGACTGCCCAGCGCAAGCAGACCATGATGTTCAGCGCCACGTTTGCGCCCCGCATCCAGCAACTGGCCATGCGCGTGATGCACGACGGCGGTTCGTCGGTGCAGAAGGTGACCATCGATTCCCCACAGGAAAAGCACGCCAACATCAAGCAGGTGCTGTACTGGGCCGACAACGCCCAGCACAAGCGCAAGCTGCTGGATCATTGGCTGCGTGACACCACGATCAACCAGGCTATCGTGTTCGCCAGCACCCAGGTGGAGTGCGACGGTCTGGCCAACGACCTGCAACAGGAAGGTTTCTCGGCTGTGGCGCTGCACGGTGCCCTGAGCCAGGGCCTGCGCAACCGTCGCCTGATGGCGCTGCGCGCCGGCCAGGTGCAGATCCTGGTGGCCACCGATGTGGCGGCGCGCGGTATCGACGTGCCTACGATCACCCACGTTTTCAACTTCGGTCTGCCCATGAAGGCCGAGGACTACACCCACCGCATCGGCCGTACCGGCCGTGCTGGCCGCGATGGTTTGGCCATCACGTTTGCCGAGTTCCGCGATCGTCGCAAGATTTTCGACATCGAAAGCTACAGCCGCCAGCAGTTCAAGTCGGACGTGGTTGCCGGTATGGAGCCCTCGCAGCGCTCGCCCCAGGCGCCGCGCGGTGGTGACTTCGGCGGTGGTCGTGGCGCCCCTGGCCGTTCCTACGACAACCGTGAAAACCCTTCGCGCGGCCGCTTCGGTGGCCCCGCACGTGGTGGCAATGACCGTGGTGGCTTTGGTGGCGGTTTCGCCGGCCGTGGCAGCGACAACCGTGGTGGTTCGCAAGGTGGTTACCAGGGTGGTGGCGGCAATGGCGGTGGCGGCGGCGCCTATGCCGGCCGTGATGACCGTGGTGGTGATCGTGGCAGTTTTGGTGCTCCCCGTCGTGACGGCGAAAGCTATGGCCGCAAGCCTGGTTTTGGCGATGCAGGCCGTGGTGGTTTCGCCCCCCGTGGTGATGCTGGCGCACCCCGTAGCGACTTCGCTCCCCGCAAACCTGCATTCTCCAAGCCAGCGGGTGCTGGCGGTGGCAAGCCGTTCGTGGCCCATGACGCCCGCAAGCGTCCTGCCCGTCCTGCACGCTGATCGATGGGGCTGTTGAGGCCCGATCAAGATCTGCAAAGGGCTGGTGCCGCAAGGTGCCAGCCCTTTTTTTTGTCGATAGCGTGGGTCACGCCTTGCATGATTTATCTGCCATGTCGTCAATAATCGCCCACGGAGGAATTTGTTGTGGTGTCTTCTCTATCCTCGGGCGCTGATTTTGAGCACATGTTCGAGCTGGCTCCCGTGTCGTTGTGGCTTGAGGATTACAGTGAACTCAAGCGGTTGTTTGACGGCTGGCGCACCGAAGGTGTGACCGACATTCGTGCCCACCTGGCGGGGCATCCGGAACGTCTGCGCCTGTGCAGTGCTTCGCTGCGCATCCTGCAGGTCAACCGCCGCACCCTGGAGCTATTTTCTGCAGACAGTCAACAGCATCTGGAAGCCAATCTGGGCGCAGTCTTTCGCGACGACATGCACGACGCTGTGGCGCATGAGATGGCGCAGCTGTGGAATGGTCAGCTCGAATTTTCCAACCAGACAGTGAATTACGCGCTCGATGGCCGGCGCCTGGATGTGCAGATCCGTGCTCGTATCCTGCCGGGCCATGAAGGCGATTGGAGTCGTGTGCTGGTCTCGCTGGAAGACAACACCCTTCAACTGGAAAACGCACGTCGCCTCCAGCGCAGCGAGCAGTACGCACGTGATCTATTCGAACATTCGCCGGTCTCGCTCTGGGTCGAGGATTTCAGCGCGGTCAAGAACCTGCTCGATGGTGTACGTGCCCAGGGCATTGGCGACTTCAAGACGTTCCTAAAGGTGCATCCTGACTTCGTGACACGCTGTATGCAGGAAATCCGCGTCATTGATGTCAACCAGCAGACTCTGCGCATGTTCGGTGCCGACAGCAAGGAGATGCTGCTCAATGGCATTGGTCGTGTCTTTCGCGGAGAGATGCACGAATCTTTTGCAGAACAGTTGCAAGACCTGTGGGATGGCAAAACCTTCCAGCAGCGTGAGGTTGTCAACTACTCGCTCTCAGGCGACGCGGTGAACATTCACATGCAGTTCTCTGTGCTCGACAGCCATATGCGTGATTGGGGTCTGGTGCTCTTGTCGCTGGTCGACATTACGGCACGCAAGAAGGCCGAGGCCTACCTGGAGTACCTGGGAAAGCATGACGTACTGACTCAGTTGCGCAACCGTGCCTTCTATGCCGAAGAGCTCAATCGACTCACGCGCAAAGGGCCTTGGCCGTTGTCTGTGATTGCCATCGACCTCAACGGCCTCAAGGTCGTCAATGACGAGCAAGGCCATGCCGCCGGCGACTCCATGTTGCGCCGCGTGGGCGAGGTGCTGGCCAAAGCCGTGGACGCGCCTGCCTGCGCGGCGCGCATCGGAGGGGATGAGTTCACCGTGCTGCTGCCTGGTACTGATGAGCGCGGCGCCCATGCACTGCAGGAACGCATCATTTCCATGCTGGACCTGAACAACCAGTTCTATCCTGGGCAACATCTGAGTCTTGCGATGGGCATTGCGAGCTGCCGGTCGGGTGACGCCGTGGAGGCCACGATCAACCGTGCCGACCAGGCGATGTACGCCGAAAAAAATCGCTATTACCAGCAAAAGAGCGTGGACCGCCGCCAGCCGACCGAGTGAACAACCGTTCGCCTCCGTGGAGGCCGGGTTTCGGCGTTGGGTCAGTGATGCACGGGTAGTCGGCCGATGTCGGGCCAGCGGTGGTGCAGGTAGATCCAGGCCAGCATGCCAACACCCATCATCAGGAGTGACGACAGCGCGAGCCAGACCGTCGAGTGCATCACCAGCGGCGCTATCACCCCGGCCACCAGCCCGTTGGCCGTAGAACCCACAAAAGCTTGCATGGACGAGGCCATGCCCCGGCGCTCGGGGTACAGATCCAGCACCAGCAGGGTCACCACCGGCACCATCAACGCCCAGCCAAAGGCAAAGACCGCAATCGGCGCCAGCGCCCACCAGGCGTGCGGTGGGAACAACAGGTTGGCTGCCAGGTTCAGCACGGCCACCGTGAACATGATCAGAAAGCCGTGGCGAATCTGCCGCTTGGGTGGAATGCGCCCGGCCAGGCGTCCGCTGAGCCAAGCTCCGCCCATGATGCCCGAGATGGTCAAGATGAAGAACCAGAAGAACTGCGTGGGCGCCAGCGACAGGTGATCGCCCAGGAAGGCCGGCGCCGACAGCACATACAGGAACATGCCGTTGAAGGGCACGCCGCTGGCCAGCGCCAGCAGCACGAAGCGCGCGCTGGAGCTCAGCTGCACATAGCCCTGCATCAGGTGGCGCACGTTGAAGGGTTGGCGCTGCTCCACGTGCAGTGTTTCCGGCAGCAGCCGGTAGTTGGTGGTCCACAGGACCACGCCCACCAGGCTCAGGAACCAGAAGATGCTGTGCCAGCCCATGTGCACGAAAAGCCAGCCGCCGATGATGGGCGCAATCGCCGGGGCCACGCCGAAGTAGATGGTGACCTGGCTCATGACCTTCTGGGCCTGAGCGGGCGGGAACATGTCGCGGATCACTGCGCGTGAGACAACGATGCCGGCCCCGGTGGACAGGCCCTGCAGCGCCCGGAACATCACCAACTGTCCGATGGTCTGCGACAGGGCGCAACCGGCCGAGGCCAATGTGAATACCGCGATGCCCCACAGGATCACCGGTCGGCGGCCAAAACTGTCCGCCAGCGCACCATGGAACAGGCTCATGAACGCAAAGCCGAACAGGTAGGCTGACAGCGTCTGTTGCATCTCCAGCGGAGTTGCTCCCAGTGCGGTGGCAATGCCAGAAAACGCCGGGATGTAGGTGTCAATGGAAAACGGCCCCAGCATCCCCAGTACGGCCAGTAGCACCGCCAAAGCCCAGCGAGGCGCTTTCCAGAGCAAGTGGGCTTGTGGGTTCATGCGAAGGGGCTGGAAGTTCGTGGGATGCGCTGCCGCAAATGGGCGAGGAGGCAGGCCCGCCGCAGGGCGGAGGGCTGCGACTCATTATGCGGGAAGCAGCCCGCCCCGGCGCTGTGCCTGCGCAATTCTTGCACCAGATTGGGGCTATCCATTCCCCCCGGCTGTACCCGGTCGCGAAGAGCCTCGGCGCATCAGTAGTTGTAGGGGATCCACTCCCCGTTGCCCGACTTCATCACGTACCTGCCCGCAGCGTTGCGCATCACGACCACGTCGGCGTTTTCAGAAACGAATGGCGTTGTTTTGGGTGTTTGCAGGCGCTCGGTCAGGGGGCGGGCGGATGCAGCGTAGGGGCTGTCGTTGAGCAGGTCGCCCAGCAGCGTGAACAGGCCCAGATAGCTCATGGGCTGATTCACCACGAGGGGCGCTGTGGGGGGGGCCTCAGGTACCTTCTTCAGACCCACCAGCTTCACGGCGGCGGGCACCAGCGTGATGCGCGGGCCGGGGATCTCGCGCATGCCCGAGATCTGGATCTTGTCAGCGCGCAGCGAGGCACCGTGCTCGGGTACCAGCACCACAACCACCGGGCGTCCAGACGCTTCCAGCTCTGAGATGAATTTGTCAAAGTCCGCCAGCAACTGCACCAGGCGAGGCTTGTAAGTATCGAGGCTATTGCGCGAACTCATGCCGGGCACGCGGTTGCCGTCATGCAGCGAGATGGTGTTGTAGTACAGCGCCATGGGGGCTGCGCCGCGCTCGGAGCTGTGCTTTTTCCACCATTGCGACAGCAGCGCATGGTCGTTGTAGATCGGCGAGCCGTCGAAGTTCTGCATGTGCACCGGCGCGTCCTGGTTGCGCTGCAGCTTGCCAGCCAGGCCACCACGCTGCTCCAGCGTGTGGGCGAACTCTTCGTACACACCATCGTGGTTCATCAAGCCTGCCGTCTGGTATCCCAGCTTTTCGAGGTTGGGGAACACATAACACTGGGGATCGATGCCTTCGTAAAGTTTGGTGTGTGGCGTTTGCCCACAAGAGCCATGCAGCACCCGCAGCGATGCCGGTCCGCTGTAGCTGGCAGCGCTGTTGAAGTTGGTAAACAGTACATCGAAGCGTTGGAGCAGTGCGTTGTCGCGCTGCCCCACGAATTCCATGTCGTCCCAGGACAGCGAGCACACGTGCAGCAGAATGATGTCGAAGGCTGGCGGCCCGCCAGCAGAGGTGAACTGCATGCGCTTTTGGCTTTCGCTGGCGTAGAACTTCTGCAACGAGGCGTCCGGATCGGACGCGTCGGCGCCAACCGCCTGTGTGCCATTGCCCTGGCCGGCCAGGGCATCGTCTGCATCGCTCTGCTGGATGGCCGCCACCAAGGGGACGCTCAAAATGCCCGCCAAAGCAAATGTGGCAAACCGCACGCGCCGCGCCAACGCTGCGTACACGACGATGCCAGCGATGGCCGTGACCAGTGCCGCGGGGCTCACCAGCCGCGTGGCCAGTTCGAGCCAGTAGTCCGCACTGAAGCCTGCCAGTGCTTTGAGCTGCGACACCACGCGGGCCAGCGTGGGAAGATAGGAGTCGTAGTAGAGCAGGGCCATCGCGGCCGGCCAGGCCAGCACGGCACGCGTGCGCCGCAGCGTCTTGTGTGCGATGGGGGGCAACAGCGCCAGCCACAGCAGCAGGTTCAACCACCAGTGGAAGCCGATGTAGCCCGTGAAGGTCAGCCCGACCTTGGCCAAGAAGTACAGGTTCCAGTACCTCATGCGCGCAGCCTCTGTGGTCCGTGCTGGTGGCCCCGGGACCAGCGGCTCTTGGCCGCTTCGACCAGGGATTCCCAGAACTTGTGGTAACCCAGCACGCCCAGTTGCGCGATCTCCTGCAGTCCGTGCAGGGGGCGGTCGGTGTCATGGCTGTCGTTCCACTCGCGCCAGGTGTCCGGGCGGGCAAAGGTGCACTGCACCAGATCGATCTGTTGTTCGCGTGTCATGGGGTCGAATTGCAGACCTGTGGCGCTCTGGCCTCGGTGCAGCATGATGGTGGCAGGGAAGGTGCACTCGGTATCGCCGCGCCACAGGCCCACATGGACCTTCTCTCCCACGGCCAGTCGCACGCCCTCGGGCAGTTGCAGGCCCACGCCGGTCATCGAGAAGTCGATGCATACGGCTTGCAGCACGCTACCGTCGTCCTGATAGAGCGTGGCCTGCAGCTGCGTGGCCACGCGGTGCATGCGGCGCACCTGGCGGGCCTCTGAGGCAACGCCCAGCGCGGCGCCCAGCATCAGGATGCTGTAGGTGGTCCACAGCAGGTTCAGCAGCACGGTGGCCGTCTCATCCGTGTTCCAGTAGAACAGGCGCATGATTCCCATGCCGAATGCCGCAAAGTTAAGCAGCACCAGCACGGTGTATGGGCGTGAGATCGCCCAGTCGAAGTAGGGCTCGTCCACCAGGCCACCCTTGGCTGTCACATTGAACTTGCCCAGGCGCGGGTTGATCAGCGCTACTGTGGTCGGCAGGGCCACGTACCAGGCCAGCACAGTCTCGTAAACCTCAGCCCAGAAGGTGTGTCGGTGCTCGCCCTGCACGTGGGCGTTGGCGATGTTGGATTGCAGGATGTAAGGCAGCACGTACAGCGCGATCATGATGGCGCCTGCATTGATGATGTGCCACTCAAAAAACAGGAAGGCCATGGGCGCGGTGAGGAACACCAGCCGTGGCAGCCCGAAAAAGAAATGCACCATGGCGTTGGCGTAGCAGATGCGCTGCCACAGCGTGAGGCCCTTGCCCAGGAAGGGGTTGTCCACACGGAAGATCTGTGCCATGCCACGCGCCCAGCGGATGCGCTGGCCCACATGGGCCGACAGGCTCTCGGTAGCAAGGCCCGCTGCCTGCGTCTCGTTGATGTAGGCCGTGTTGTAGCCGAGCCGGTGCAGCTTGAGTGCAGTGTGTGCATCTTCGGTCACCGTCTCCACGGCGATGCCGCCCACCTCCATCAACGGGCCCCGGCGTATCACCGCGCAGGAGCCGCAGAAGAAGGTGGCGTTCCAGAAGTCGTTGCCGTCCTGGATCAGGCCGTAGAACAGCGATCCCTCGTTGGGTACGCGGCGGAAGGTGCCCAGGTTGCGCTCGAAGGGGTCGGGCGAAAAAAAGTGGTGCGGCGTCTGCAGCATGGCGCACTTGGGATCGCGCTGGAACCAGCCCACGGCGGTGGTCAGGAAGGAGCGCGTGGGGATGTGGTCGCAATCGAAGATGGCGACCAGCTCGCCGTCGGTCTTGGCGAGCGCGTGGTTCAGGTTGCCGGCCTTGGCATGGTTGTTGTCGGGGCGCACGATATAGCCCACGCCCATGGATTCGGCGAACTCGCGGAATTCCTCGCGCCGGCCGTCGTCCAGGATGAAGACCTTGACCTTGTCCTTGGGCCAGTCCAGCGCCATCGAGGCCAGCACGGTGGTGCGCACCACGCTTAGCGGCTCGTTGTAGGTGGGTATGTACACGTCCACCGTGGGCCACGATGCCGGCACGCCCTGCAGTTCGGCCGGGCGGCGGTGCAGCGGCCAGGCGGTCTGGATGAAGCCCAGCACCACCACCAGCCAGGTGTAGGCCTCGGCAGCCAGCAGGCCGTAGCCGAGGAAGGACTCGATGACCGAGTCGAATTCGATGGACGACGTGATGCGCCACCAGGCATAGCGTCCCATGGCCAGCAGGCTGATGGCGGCCAGTGCCAGCGAGGGGTAGCGCCCAGGCAGGCGGCGCAGCACCAGCGACAGGGCCCAGCACAGCATCATGAACAGGGTCTGCCCGAACCAGTTGAATGGCGTGGTCATCACCACCAGTCCGGCCATCATGCCCACGGCCAGAACGACCCAGCGCAGGCCTGGTATCTCCATGGCGGGCGAGAGCACTTGGTCGGCCAGGCGCATGCCTTTTTCCACGTTGACGTGCGCGGCCAGGCGGTCCATGGCGCGCAGAAAGAGCCGGATCGGCCAGAACACTGCCGTGAGCAGCAGGGCCAGACCCTTCCAGCCCCAGCGCAGCGTGAAGCCCAGTCCGGCCCATAGCCAGTGCAGCGGCTGTAGCAGCCAGGGCAGCAGGGTGCGGTCGGGGGTGGCGGGCAGCACGATGCAGCGCCACAGCCACATCCACCAAGGGGCACCGGGCGCCACCTCCAGCTGGCGTGCCAGCCACCGCCACGCCAGGCGCAGCCACGTGCGGCTGTCCAGTGTGGGTGCGGGTGCCGCTTCGGGTGCTGCGGCGGGCAAGGCCGAGCTGGTATCGGGCTGCTCCGTCATGGCCGTGCCGCTCCGGCGGACAGCATCGACAGGGGGGCGGCGCGCTGCCCGGAGAGCCAGTTGCACACGCCCTGCAGGTCATGGGCCGACTGTGCCTGCGGCGCAAAGCTGCCGACACACATCGAGCGTGCGAGCGCCCGGGGGATGTTCTCGTCTTCGTGCAGTGTGTAGGGAATCAGCCGCTCACCCCATTGCCCGCGCAGCGTCTGCAAGGCCTCCCGGTGGGATATGCGGCGCGGGTCGAAGCGGGTCACCAGCACGCCCTGGTCGGCGGGTGCTGCAGCCGCTTCCTGCAGCATGGCCTGCACCCCGAGGGGGTTGGCGCAGGCGCGGGTCGATGCCTCCAGCGTCACTAACACGGCATCGGCACAGCGCAGGGCCGCCTGTGCCAGCGGAGATGGCCATGCGGGGGTGTCCAGCAGCACCGTGCAATTGGCGGGTACGTCCAGCAGCTCCATCTGGTCCAGCAGCCAGCGCGGCTGCGCCTGCAGCTGCCTGTGCAGGGTTTCGAGGGTGTCCAGCCCCGCCTTGCCAAATGGCAGTATGGCTACGCCGTCCGAGTTGTCGAAGCCGCCATCGGCCCACCACTGGCCGTTGGCCGCCAGAGCGGCCCAGCCCAGTGCGCTGGGCTCCTGCATGCCCAGGTGCCTGGAGAGCAGGTTCTGGGCGCACAGCTCCACCGCCAGGCAGGGCTGGCCCTGGCGGGCCAGGAGCGTGGCCAAGTGGGCGGTCAGCGTGGTGCGCCCGGATCCGCCCAGGGGCGATACGACGGCAATCACGCGCATACGGGGTCTCGGTTCATTGTGGATTACTCATTGCGCGCGCGGAGGCGTTGCGGTATCGCCCGCATCTGCGGCGGGCAGGCGGGGCTGGCGGGGCTGGTAGGGCTGTACGCAGCGCAGCGGCTGGCGGGCCTGCTGTGCACGGCGCAGCAGTAGCCAGCAGGGCCAGGCCAGCAGGGCGCCCAGCAGCATGTAGAACAACAGCATCGATAGCGTCATGCCATGGACCTCGGTGAAACGCGTGGCACGGCGCGGCGTGCAATCGGCCGGTGCTGCACGCTGGGCCCGGCCGCAATGTGCAGCAGGGGCATGGTCAGCGGGTCTGCCGGCGGGTGGGGGGCACCGGTGTCGATGGGCAGCGTCGGCATGCCCGGCGCTGGTGCGCGGGCCATGGGCGTGGGCACCACGGCGACCGGGTGCGGATGGTTGTCAATGACGGCACTGTAGTCGGGCAAGCCCTTGCGCAACGATTCCTGCAGGTGGCCTGCCATGGCGCGGATTCCCATCTCCGAGCAGTCGGTGGCCTCGGAGGCGAACAGCTGGGTCAGCGGCAGCGTGAACAGGCGGTTGAGCGCCAGCTCCACATCGGGCTCGCGGCAGGCAAAGAGGAAGACGTAGACCGCCTCGTGGTCGGCTGTGAACAAATCGCCGTCGCGCGAAGTGTGGCAGGCGCGCAGGGCATCCAGGTGCGGGATCTGGGCCAGTACGTTCAGGCGCACCATGCTGTGCGACAGGCCGATGTTGTGCGTGCGATCCAGCATGCCGCGCACCAGGGAGCAGAACTGGGCGGGGGGCTGGTAGCCACGTTCGCGTGCCGGCATGAAGCTGTCCAGCGCCTGCTCGTAATCGGGATGCACCTTGCGGGTGTGGCTCTGGGCGTTGACGTCCTGCAGCAGCTGCAGCAGGCGCGAAAAGCCCACTTCCTTGTAGACCACCGCGCTGGCACCCAACTGCAGCAAGGCCTGCTCGCTGTGGGTGCGCAGCTTGCCCAGGTTTTCGCGCACCACGATCTTGAGCGTGAGCGGGCGCGACAGGCGCAGCTGGTGCACCAGGCGTGCCCGCGACTCGAAGTCGGCCGCCTGGCCCGCATCGATCAGCACCGTGGCCGCCACGCTGGCGGCCGCAGCCACCTCCACATCGGCCAGGCTGTCGACAATGCGCCAGTGGCCCGGCACGCCGCGCTGCCCGTGGACCGAGGCGCGGGTGGCGATCACGTCCGACTGGTCCACGGCCTCCACCAGCTCGCGCACGGCGCCGCGGGTGCGGGTGCCGTCTGCGGCCAGCCGGCCGGATGCGGCATCGTGCAGCACCCCGAAGGCGGTCTGGAAGAGGGCGCCTGCATCCGTGTTCCAGCGCTCCAGGCCCAGGCTCCAGCGGTCGGCGTCGGTGCGCAGGGTGGCGATGTGCATGGACATCTGGCACAGGTTGCGCAGGGCTGGCAGCAGCACCTCGGGCTCCAGCGGCGGGAAGAAGCCCAAGACCACGGGCCGCAGCCGCTCGCGGCACAGTGCACCGAGCTGGCGGCTCACGCGGGCGAGCTGGGCCACGCTCAGACCCGACAACAGGCCCTGGGCATCGCACATGTACAGCGCGTGCTCGTCCCTGAGCCCCGTGCGCTCCAGTTCGTCCATTAGGGGGGCAAGGCCATGGCGCTGCACCTCGGCCTGCAGGCCGGGGGCGAGCAGCCACAGCATGAGCCGGCCCGTGCGGCAGGCCTCGCGCAGCGTAGGGTGCAGCAGCAGCGCGTCCGCCCATGCGGCGCTGGAGGCGACCAGCGCCACGGGGCCGGCTGCCACGGCGTCTTCGAGCAGGGCCGGGAACCACAGGGCGGCGCTGCTGTCGTCGGCGGCTACCAGGGACACGGGCACATGCGGCGGCAACTGGCCCACGCCGTCGGGCAGGCCTTCGATGCCGATGCGCGCCGTTGGGGCGCTGCTGGCGGCGCGCTGGCGGGAGGACGGCCGCAGGCGCTGGGTGATGGCGCGCAGGAAGCCCGCTGGCGTGGCAGCCTTACGCTGTGAGGAGGAGGCGGAGGACATGTCAGAAGCTCGAGTAGGTCTGTACCGGGCGGGGCCGGTTTTCCAGCGGGGCCAGCACCGGATCAAACCGGTAGCGGCCATAGACCATGAAATTGGTGGGCGCGTAGTAGGCAGAGCGGTCCAGCTCCAGCTGGGCTCCCAGTGCCAGGTTGCGTGTGGCCTGGTACTCCAGCACGCCCCGGAACGAGCGGCCAAAGCCCGAGCCCGAGCTGCCCGCATACACCGGTACGCTGCCGCTTTCGGCCAGGCGCGCACGCGCTAGTGATTGGAGCAGTGCGCTCTGCGGGAAGTAGTCGGTGTCTGCGCTGCTGCTGCGCGATACAGAGATCGACCCCCGGGCCAGCCAGGTGAGCGGGCCCCTGCGGCCACTCCACTCGACGGGCAGCGCGACAGAGGCGTAGCTGCGCGGGCTGTAGTAGCCGCCGTGGCCGAAGCTGTACTCCGACAGGTCCTTGCCGTAGTGCCAGGCCGAGAACGTCACACCCATGTTGACCACGCTGGTGGTGCTGCGCCAGACATCGCGGTCCACGGCCACGCGCAGCTGCGCGCGGGTATTGGACTGCACGTTCTTGCCCGTCAGTGCGGCCAGGTTCAGGCTCACCGAACTGCTGTACGGACCGATATCGGTCGACAGGCGGCCCGAGGCACCCGTGGCCACCACACCACCCCAGATCTGGCCGGTGATGGGGTCGGCTGCGCCCGCATACGACAGCAGGCTGCCGGTAACGGGCCGGCGAAAGCCCTCCAGCTTGTAGCCATAGCGGCCCAGGTCCCCGGTCTTGGCCAGGCCGCCGACCAGGTTGGTCACAGGAAGCCCGACGCCGGTCGTCCCGACGTCCCACTGGAAGTTGTCCCCTGCGAAGCCGAAACCCAGGTTGGTGCCCGTGCCACGCTGGCGCCGGTAGGCCAGGGGCAAGCCTGTGGGCTGTGCTGCGACCTGTCCGAAGCCCAGGATGTCCGGGCCATTGGCCGGCAGTTCGCCCGCGTCGAGCTGGACCCGGTCCACATGCAGAAAGTAGTGCCCGTCGTAGCCGCGCGGCATGAAGGCCACCATGGGTCGCTCCCAGCCGCGCAGGCTGGAGATGCCTTCGGTGGCGCTCTTGCGCAGCGCCTGGTGGCCTGCCTCGATCCACACCTGGCGGCGGGCCTCGATGGCGTCTATCTCCCCCTGGATCTTGGCGACCACGGCCGTGTCCACGGGCAGCGACAGCGCGTAGCTTTGCAGCAGAACAAGAGGGGGCTCGGTGTCGGCCAGCTCGCCCTGTTGCGGCTTTGCCGACGCGCTGACTGCACTGTGGCCCTCCAGCGTCAGCGCGCTGCGGAAGAACCCCAGGGCTTGCACATAGTTACGGTTGGCGCGTGACAGGCGCGCAGCGTGCAGCAGGACGTCGCTGTCCTGCGGGAAGTCCTGCAGCAGCCGTGCCGACAGGGCCCGTGCCTCGTCCATGCGGCCGATGCGTTGCCAGATGCGCAGCAGCGCCAATGCCTGGCCAGCATCGGTGGCGGGCAGGTGGTCCTGCAGCCACAGCGCCTGCTCTGCGGCGCCGCGCACGTCGCCCACGCGCGACAGCGCATCCGCCAGGCCCATGCGGACCTCCAGGCGCTTTGGCGATGTCTTGGCCAGCGGCGCCAGCAGCTGCGCGGCATCGGCGTATTCACCGGCGGCCATGAGCAGGCGGGCCTGCGTCTGGGCGCGCTGCTGGGCGGTGGTGGGTGTGGCGGGCAATGGCAGTGGCTGGCGGGCCAGGCGCACGGCTTCGGCCAGGTTGCCGGCCTGGCGCTGCTGCTCCACCAGCCGCTCGCGGTGCGATGCGTAAAGGGCCACCAGCCGGGCCTCCTGCTCCTCGTTCCAGCCAGGCGATTGCAGCAGGCTGGGAAGGCGTGCGGCCAGGCCCGCATCGTCCTGCGCACGGCCGAGCAATTGGGCGTGGTCGAGCTGTGCCTCCAGCGGCAGGCCAGGGCTGCGCGCCGCCAGGCGGTCGAACACGGCCACGCCGCGCTTTGGCTGTGCGCGGCGAAACCAGGTGTTGGCCACTGAGTACAGCAGTTCCGCATCATTGCCGGCCGCTTGCTCGGCCCTGTCGAGCAGGGCTTGCGCCTCGGCCGGGCTGCGGTTGGCGGCACCCTGCGCCAGAAGCGATTGGACCGTGGAGCGCTGCACCAGCGCGCGCATGGAGTCGGTCTGATCGGCTGCGGCGACCTGTGCGAGGTCGGCCAGGGCACCCTGGTCGTCGTCCGCCGCAGAGCGGATCAGCGCACGTGCATAGCGCATGGCGCTGCGGTCGGCGGCGGGGAAGGAGGCGACGGTCATGCGAGCGATGCCTTCATCCATCACGCTGAGTGCCTCACGCGGCAGGTTCAAGCGCAGGTACAGGCGCGCCAGGCGGTGGCGCAGCCAGGCGTCGTCGGGGGTCAGCAGCACGGCGGATTCCAGCGTGCGCATGGCGGTACTCAGGCGCTGTGCCTGCATGTGTTCATCGGCCTGGGCCAGCAGGATGTCGGCCTGGGTGCCCACCAGCTTTTCGCCCAAGGCGGCATCGGTGGCCGCAGCCTTGGCCAGCAGGGTCAGGGCTTCGTCGGACCGGCCGGTGCGAGCATAGAGCCCGGCCAGGCCCTTGTAGGCTGAGCTGTTGTTGGCCTCGGCCTTGAGCGCGTTCTGGTACAGGGCTTCAGCCTGGGTGCGGTCGCCCTGCAGGTCGCGGATGCTGGCCAGCGTGGTCAGCGCCTCGGCGCTGCGGGGCTGCATTGCCAGCGCGCGGCCCGCCAGATCGGCGGCGGTGGCCAGTTCGTTTTTATCGAGGGCCATGTCGGCCTGGCGCAGAAACCCCCAGAACCGGGCCGTGGACTGCAGGTCTTTCCATTTGCCCTGGCGGGTCAGCGTGAAGGCCTGGCCAAACAGGTCCTGGGCCTGGGCGTGCCGGCCCTGGCGCAGGCGAATGAGTCCCAGGTTGCCGAGGCTGTCTCCATCGCTGGGGCGCAGGGCCAGCACCGCCTGCAGCTTGTCTTCGGCCAGTTCGATGTTGCCCTGGTCGAGTGCGGTGCGGGCGGCGTTGCGTGCGATGTTGGCCGGGTCGCGGGCCACGCGCTCGGCGCGCTCCACCGCCTGCTGCATGGCGGCCAGGCGGTCCATCGCAGCCTGGTCGGCAGGGTAGCGCTGCAGGAATGCCCGCACGCGCGGGATGCTGGCGGGCGTGTTGGTCAACCGGTCCAGTGCGCGGCGCCACAGGTCCTGCAGTTGTTGTGCATTGATATCGGGCTGCTTGGCGAGCGCCTCGATCTCCTGCACCACGGTGGTCGGGTTCGCGCCCTGGTACATGCGCATTTCCAGTTGGGCCATCCGGTAGCGGGACTCCCCGGTGTCCTGGTAGAGCTTGCCCAACTGGCGCATGGATTCCGTGCCGCTCTTGGGGCTCGATCCGATGATCTGGTGGTATTCCAGTGCCAGTCCGCCGAGCTCCGGCGGGCCCTGCGGGAACAGCTTGCGGGCCAGCTCGGCCGCCTCGGCCTTGCGGCCAGCGCGCGCCATCAGGCGCATCTGCGAGAGCTTTTCACGGTCGGGGCCGTAGATTCGCACCAGGGTTTCCAGTTCCTGGGTCACACTGTTCTCAGGGTGGCGGGTGCGCAGAGTCTCCAGGATGCGCTTGGCCTCGTCGGTTTTCTTTTCGCGCAGGGCCAGGTCGGCCAGCGCACCCAGGCCCTGGGGGGAGTAGGGGTCTATGGCCAGCAGCTTGTCCACCAGCTGGCGTGCCATGTCGGGCCGGTTTTTGGAGGCCCACAGGCGTGCGCCACTGAGCAGCTCGGCCTCGATGGCGGGAGGGGCGCTCGCTAGCACCCCCTGGCTCGTCAGCAGGCAGGCGGCGGCCAGCAGGGTGAGCGAGGGCAGCCAGTGGCGGGGTCGGCGCAAGGCTCGGGTCACGGCTTCCACCGCACGATGAGCTGGCCGGCCGCCGTGAAGCGGTACTGCCCGTCAAAGGCGCCCAGGCCGAACAGGGCCAGCACCTGCTCATAGTAGGCCGTGGGCCGCAGGGGCCTGGCCTCCAGGCGCATGCGCTGCGATTGCAAGGCTTTGTCGTCCCCGGCAGCGCGCAGGAAGGGCAGCATCGCAGCCGAGAAGCCGGAGGGCGCAGGCCCCGAAGCCTGCACCGTCAGAATGTCGATGGACTCCGGCGGGTAGCCCTGGTCGCGCACGTAGCGCGCCATGGGCGCAAGGGTGTCCAGCAGTGCCTTGCGGCCGGGTGCGTCGGTGTGCATCACGCCGGCCCACAGGTAGACGCGGATGGCGTTGTAGGTGCCCTGGCCCTTTTCCTTGCCCTGGTCGTCGATCAGGAAGCCCTGCTTGGCGTCGTACACCGTCCAGTCGGGCGTGAAGCCCTTGGGCGAAGAGCCACGGATGACCTTGAGCGAGCTGTCCACCAGCTTCTTCCACTGCGGGTCGGCCTCAGCGCCTGCGGCCAGCCAGTGCATCAGGTGCATGGGAATGTAGCTCGGGTTCAGGCGCCAGCGGCCGTTGGCCTGCACGAAGCCCTTGGGGGCCGGCAGCAGCGTGGGGCCCAGGCCCGGGATGTCGGCCGTTTCCTCGCGCAGGATGCGCGCGGCCAGCAGGCTGGACAGTGCGCGGTAGCTGCGCTCGTTCCACAGGCGGCCGGCTTCGCCCAGCGCGTAGGCGATCCACAGGTCGGCGTCGGAGGCGGCGTTGGCGTCGATCACGCCCCAGGTGCCGTCGGGCCGCTTGCCCCATAGCCAGGCGGGCAGGCGCGCGGTCATGTCGCCCTCGCACAGGTTGTTCTCGGTCCAGCGCAACAGCTTGTCAAACATGGGCCGGTCGTTGGCTACCAGGGCGAAGAACAGCGCGTACGCCTGGCCTTCGGAATAGGTCTGGCCGCTATCCCCATCGTCGGAGACTACGCGGCCGCCGTCGTTGATGAACTGGGCCTTGAACGCCTCCCAGGCGGGCCAGGCCACACGGCCCGCACCGGCCGACACCTGCTGCGCCTGCAGGGGGGGAAGCCATGAAAGCAGGGCGGCTCCCCCGCTGGCCTGCAGTGCGGTGCGCCGGCGGATGGAGTCAGTCATTGCGCGAAGCCAGCCGGCGGCGGGCCATGCTGCGCAGCGCGGCATAGACGATGAAGGTCAGTAACAGGCCGGTGGCAATGCCCACCAGGGCCAGCAGCAGCGGGTGGCTGTGCATGTGGAACCACAGGCGCTGCCACCAGGGCAGGTCGCCCACGTAGTACACGGGCTTGATGCGGAAGCTCTCGATGGCGTCACCGCGCATCAGGCCCAGGTCACCGCGCAGGCTTTTGATCTTGCCGGAGTCGTTGAGGCCCAGGCTCAGCAGGGCCATGGCTTCTTTGTCGGTGGCGGTGAGTGCCACCACGCTGCGCCCGGCCGATAGGGGCGACTCGAAGCCTGTGACAGCCGCCAGCGACCCATTGCCGTGCAGGATGGCCTGGCCGCCCGAGGCCGACAGGCGCTGGTTGGATTCGAGGTTGAACAGGTCGATGAACGAGCCCATGGCGCGCTCCAGCGGTTGCACCGAGCGCGCACCTGCGGCCAGCAGGGCGGGCAGGTGGCTTTTCCATTTTTCGAGCAGTCCGTCGCTGTCCGCCTGAGAGATCACCAGGATGTCGGTATCGCCTGCCTTCTCGGCGTCCGCTGAGCGCAGCAGCTGAAAGCGTGTTCCGGGGTAACCGGTGGAGGCGCTCATGCGGCCCACGGCCGTGAGGAACACTTCCACGTCCGCGGTGGTGGGTTGGTTGGGCAGGATGATGGAGGTTTGCGCCAGGTCGGGCACCCGGGTGAAGGGGAAGCCGCTGTTGGCATAGGCCGCCAGGTTGGGCATGGCCAGATAGTGGCGAAAGGCCGTGAGGTCGATGGTGGACTGCGGGTCGATGGCGGCGAACAGTTCGGTCGGTGGTGCGGACTTGCAGCGGCCCAGGTCGTTGGGCGGGATCTGGAAGGCGAACTGCAACTGGTTGTCGCCGCCGATCATGAAGGCCGGGATCTTCAGGTCCGAGCGGGACTGTGCATTGCCGTCGTCGAACAGCGGCAGCATCACCGTGCTCTTGCTGCTGGTGCGGTCCTCGCGTGACTGCAGTGGGTAAGACTGGATGAACTGGTTGTTGATCGAGATGTTCAGCGCACCGTGGTCCGACACGCTGTTGGGTGTGTAGCGGTACGTCAGGTTCAGCGGCACGCCCTTGGCGTTCCAGGTGAACAGGTCGGGCGCCATGCGCGTGTAGATGTTGACCGTGTCGTTGAGCACCGAGCCGCGCAGCTGCAAATCGGCGGCGCTGGGTACCAGCTCGGCCAGCTTGACCGGCCGCTGGGTGGTGATCCAGCGGGGGGCGTCATAGGGCTTGGCCAGCGCGGGGTACTCCAGCGACTTGACGGCAATCGTCTGCCCCGAGAGCACCGCCTTGCCCAGCGCCAGCGCATCGGCGGCGAGTTGCAGCTGGGTATCGTCCTTGCCCAGTACCAGCAGCAGCTTGGCGCCAGCCACATCGGGGTGGGGCACGATGGACAGTGTGGGTTCCGTCACGGCCGGCAGGGCCTGCAGGAAGGACGGGCGGTTGTCGTTGGTGGCCAGCACCACAGCATGCTGGCGCGGCAACTGGTTCTCGAACGCCGGGAACTGGTTGCCCCGGTAGCCGGCGAGCATGCCGATCCAGCTGGCAATGGAGCCCGAGGCCTTGAGCGTGCCCGTGCTGGGCTTGCCGCCGTACACAAACGGCAGGTTCACCGGCCGGTTGTCGCGCGCATCGAAGAACGGTGCGGGCAGCAATGCCAGGTCATCGCGCAGGGGGATCTGGCGCAGCGACAGTTCCAATTGGCTTTCATTGCTGATGGTGGCCCACAGACTGGAGTGGTTGGGTGTTTCGCATTCCATCGTGTAGTGGCCGATGAACTGGTAGCGAAAGCGGTTGTAGTCCGTGAAGTAGCGGGGATCGATGTTCAGTTCGACGGTCTGCGGCGTGCCCAGGCGCTCCTTGTCGAGGACGATGGTCTGCAGCGTCTCATCGTTCAGCATCACCTTGAGGTGTGACAGTGCGGGGATCAGGGCGGGCGAGAGCGTGAAGGTCAAGCGCAGCTTGGCGGCCTCAACGAGTTCGTCACGCCGGACGCCGACACCAACACTGGCCTCGCTTTCCACACCGCGCAAGGCAATAGGGCGGGCCACACCCAGTTCCTTCAGGCTGACTTTCCATCGGCGCAGCGGAAGCTGCGGGCTGGCAGTTTGCTCAGATGCCCGGGTACTTGCTGTCGCGCTCTCCGCAATCGCGCGGCGCGTTCCGTTGGGTTCCTGTCTGGCTTGGGCGCGTTCCTTGGCCGAGGCATCGCTTGATTTGGTGGCTTGCGCGTCGGCAATGGGGTGATGAAGTGAGACGAGGCCGACAGTGACCAGTGCAATCCAAACAGGCGGTGCGCAATGTATTTTTCTGAATTTCACGGTGTTCTTGAAGGTTCTTTTCTTGCCTGTTGGAGGTCGGCGTCTATTACCCCGTCAGCGGGCGTGTCATCTGTATGACAAAGTGTATCTACAGGCTTTCGCAGTGAAACGCCCAAAGACAGTTGTTTGCAATTGCCGATGACCAATGTGCGGAGCATTCGCAGCAGTACGCGGCCATATGACAGCTGGATTCATGAACCAGAAATTTCTGTCAGCACGGTGCGTGCACAGGTCGAACGCCGCACCGTGGCGGCAGAGGACCTGACTGATGGGAATGGGTCGTCTCTGCGGAGACGCATTTGTTGCCGCCCTGAGGGAGGGCGGACACCAAGACCTTGTGGTCTGGTGGTCAGATGTTGCGCCGGCAGACCTCTGAGTGATGAACTCGTGCAGGCCGCAAGAATAGGCGGTTGTTCTGAAAACAAAAAAGCCTGCTAATTTTATATAGCAGGCTTCTTGTGCCTTGCGGCTTTGATTTGGTGGGTCCTGAGTGACTCGAACACTCGACCTACGGATTAAGAGTCCGCTGCTCTACCAACTGAGCTAAGAACCCAAATCTTTTAATTCGTCTGCGTTGCTGCAGAGCCTCGAATTATGCACTATTTTCTGTGGCGCTCGCAAGTGGCTCTGAAAAATTATTGCATCGCGTTGCGGCTGGCCAGCTCGACGAACAGGCCGCTGTGGTCCAGTTCACCCAGCCCATGCTCGACACCTTCTGCATAGAGGGCCTCGAACAGCGCGGTGATGGGGGCGTCGAAGCCAGTTTCTCGGGCTGTGGCCATTGCGTTGCGCAGGTCTTTCAGTTGAACGGCCATTCGGCCGCGCGGGGCAAAGTCGCGCTCCACCATGCGTTGGCCGTGTAACTGCAGGATGCGACTGTCAGCAAAGCCTCCGCCAATGGCTTCACGGACCTTGGCCATGTCTGCGCCGCCCTTGGCTGCAAAAAGAAGGGCCTCTGCGACGGCACCGATGGTGATGCCCACAATCATCTGATTCGCAAGCTTGGCCAGTTGCCCCGCACCGTGGGGGCCTACATGGGTGGCGCGGCCCAGGTGCTCAAACACGGGTTGAGCGCGAGCAAAGTCTTCGGACCGGCCGCCCACCATGATGGCGAGCGTGCCTGCTTCTGCGCCGACGGTGCCGCCGGAGACAGGAGCGTCCAGGTGGGCTACGCCCAGTTCTCCCAGGCGTGCGGCGTGGTCACGCGCCTCGCTGGGCTGGATGGAGGCCATGTCCACAAACAGCGCGTCTTTGCGCATGGACCGCGCGGCAGCCAGGTCGAACAGCACATGGCCCACGACAGGCCCGTTTTCGAGCAGGCTGATAACGACGTCAGCCTCCCGAACAGCTTCTGCGGGTGTGTTGTCCACGGTGATGCCGTGGCGGACCAAGGGCTCAGCCTTGGCGCGGGTGCGGTTCCAGACGTGTACCCGGTGGCCCGCTTCGCTCAGACGGCGTGCCATGGGCAGTCCCATCATGCCAATGCCGAGGACGGCGATGCGTAGCGGTGTAGTGGTCATGGCGTCATTCTTTTTTGAAGGGAATACGGAGGCTGTCTCTGGCGCCATCATGTGCCTTTTTTGGCGCGTCAGTCTGTCACGGAGCTTGCAGCGTGGTACGAATGGAAAGATGATCCTTGGCGTACCAAGCCTCCGCCCGGGCGCCTTCGTTGTTGGTTGACCGAAGTTTTCCCTGGCCGCTGGCTCTTACCCCTAGGAGATATCACCCATGACCTTGTCCTCTCATGATCCCGCCTGGCTGGAGCGTATGTACAACAACCGCGCGCTGGTGCCAGACCATATGGACTATTTCCAGCGCTGGGCCCAGGATTCGGCCCAGGTCCGGGCCAACGTGCCTTGCGTGCTCGATCTGGCCTATGGGACAGGGCCTGGAGAAACCCTCGATGTTTTCCCCCCTGCACATGCGTCGGGTGCCCCGGCTCCGGTGCTGGTTTTCATCCACGGGGGCTATTGGCGATCGCTCGACAAGTCTGATCACTCGTTCATTGCGCCTCCGTTTACCCAGGCGGGTTTTTGTGTGGTGGTCGTGAACTACGCGCTGTGCCCTGGCACACCCGAAGCGCCTGTCACCATTCCTCACATCGTGCGCCAGATGGAAAAGGCCCTGGGCTGGGTCGCACACCACATTGGAGAACATGGTGGGGACATGAGGCGCATCACGGTGGCGGGGCATTCGGCCGGTGGTCAATTGGCAGCGATGCTGCTGACCAGCGTCTGGCCCTTGATCGGGAGTGGATTTCCTGACGGGCTGGTGCGCAATGCACTGTCCATTTCTGGTGTGCATGATCTTGAGCCCCTCATGTACACCCCTATGTTCCAGTCGGTGCTGCATCTGACGGAACAACAGGTGCTGCAGTGCAGCCCTGCGCGCTTGCTGGAGCCACCCACAGGCCAGTTGTATTGCGCCGTGGGAGGGGATGAAAGCCCCGAGTTCCTGCGGCAGAACCAGCTGATGCAGGACGCCTGGGGCAGTCACTTTGTGCCCCGCAGTCAGGCGCTGCCGGGGTTGCACCACTTCAGCGTTGTGGATGCGCTGGCCAGGCCGGGGCATGACCTGCACCACATGGCGCAAAACCTGTTGCGGTCTTGATGCAGGGCCTGCGCAGCAGGCCACTGCCGCCCAGTTACATCAGCAGGTGTTCACCCGCGTTGTCGCCGCCCAAAATCACATAGTTCACCTTGCGGATGTCCATCAGCTTCTTGCCACCCGCATAGCTGATGGAGCTTTGTACGTCCTGCTCCATCTCCACCAGCGTTCCAGCCAGTGAGCCCTTGATGGGTTCGAGGATGCGCTTGCCTTCGACATGCTTGTACTCGCCCTTGTTGAAGTCGCTGGCAGAGCCGTAGTACTCCTTGAACAGCGCGCCATCGACCTCTACCGTCTTGCCGGGGGATTCCTCATGGCCCGCGAACAGTGAGCCGATCATCACCATGCTGGCGCCGAAGCGGATGCTCTTGGCGATGTCGCCATGGCTGCGGATGCCCCCGTCGGCAATGATGGGTTTGGTGGCTACGCGCGCGCACCACTTGAGCGCTGAGAGTTGCCAGCCGCCCGTGCCAAAACCGGTCTTGAGCTTGGTAATGCACACCTTGCCTGGGCCCACGCCGACCTTGGTAGCGTCGGCACCCCAGTTTTCCAGGTCAATGATCGCCTCGGGCGTGGCCACGTTGCCAGCAATCACGAAGGCCTTGGGCAGCTTGGCCTTGAGGTAGCCGATCATGTTCTTCACGCTGTCGGCATGGCCGTGCGCGATGTCGATGGTGATGTATTCGGGCGTCATGCCTTCGGCCACCAACTGGTCCACGGTGTCGTAGTCCGGTTGTTTGACACCGAGCGAGATGGAGGCATAGCATCCCTTGGCATGCATGTCCTTCACGAACTGGAGGTTGTCCAGGTCAAACCGGTGCATCACGTAGAAGTAACCGTTCTGGGCCATCCAGGCACAGATTTTTTCGTCCACCACGGTTTTCATGTTGGCTGGCACCACCGGGATGCGGAACGAGCGGCCGCCCAGTTCTACGCTGGCGTCGCATTCCGAGCGGCTCTCCACACGGCACTTGCGTGGCAGCAGCAGAACGTTGTCGTAGTCGAAGATTTCCATGAGATTCCAAGCTCCTTTGAAAGGTCGCCACCGAAGGATTTCGTTGGCGTGGGCGCTTGGCTTGGGACCGGCTTTGTGGGCATTGGCGTGGTGGCCAACTCCGACCCCGCAGTTTGCGCGGGCACAAAAAACCGGGCGTCAAGAAACTTGGGCCCGGTGATTGATTCTACCCGCCTGCCCGGCAGACCCTATAACGGTGCGGGTATGACCGGTATCACCCGCGTCACTTGCAAGTGGACTGCGCAATCGCAAGGACTCGGCCCTGGGCATCCTGCACCCAGCCGACCAGGCTCAGCCGCTCGGCCTGTGCGCTTTCAGGGATGCGCATGGACCGGGTCTCCATCCATTTAGATTGCTCTGATTTTGATAGCTTTACGCGCTTTTCCCATGTGCCGTGGAGCATGTTTCTCACCATATTCCGGTCCACGTTCGTGCCCTCTGCACCTGCAGGCACAGATTCGACAAGCAGCAGATAGAAGTCCATGGCCCCAGGCGCCGCGCCGGAGCGCTGCGCGGCGCGCTGCGCAGGCGTGAACGCGATGGCTGCGCCCAGGTAGTCGTTGAACGGCATGCCGTGGGCCACGCGCACGCGGGCGGGCGGGGTCGCCTCGATCGCCGCGGTGTGCACATCGGTGGTGACAGGGGGCTTGCGGCCCAGGGCTTGCAGGCGGGCCAGGGCGTCGTTGGTGGCGGCAGCCGACAAGGGCGCGTCGTCGCCGGTCTTGCCCGGCACGACCCAGTCCAGCACCACCGCGCGCGCCGTAGAGGAGGGCGCTGGCGTCTTCGCATCGCTCCAGCAGTTCTCGCAGTCGGCGCTGATGAAGCGTTCGAACACCGCCACGGGCTGGGCCGTACCGTCGCTGCTGCAGCTCGCCTGGGCCCAAGCGTGTGGCACCTGGGCAAGCGCCAGCAGGCTGGCCAGGGTGAGTGCGGTGTTTTTCATGGTACGGGGCTGCGCAGGGCAGGGTGCTTTCTACAATGGCCGCATGTTCCCACAAGACCCGTTTTCGGGTGCACCAGACGCCCTGGTGCCCCCACACTCCGGTGCGCCCTTGGCCGCATCGCCCCTTCTGGCCCATCTGAACGACGAGCAACTGGCTGCCGTCACCCTGCCTGCGGGCCACGCGCTCATCTTGGCGGGGGCCGGATCTGGCAAGACGCGGGTGCTCACCACCCGCATCGCCTGGCTGCTGCAAAACGGCTACGCCACGCCCGGCGGCATCCTGGCAGTCACCTTTACCAACAAGGCCGCCAAGGAAATGGTGGCCCGCCTGTCGGCCATGCTGCCGGTGAACGTGCGCGGCATGTGGATTGGCACCTTCCACGGCCTGTGCAACCGGCTCTTGCGCGCGCACCACAAGGCGGCTGGGCTGTCGCAGTCGTTCCAGATTCTGGACACGCAAGACCAGCTCTCGGCCATCAAGCGCCTGTGCAAGCAGCACAACGTGGACGATGAGCGCTTTCCGCCCAAGCAGCTTTCATATTTCATCGCCAACTGCAAGGAAGAGGGCCTGCGCCCCGGCGATGTGGAGACGCACGACAGCGACGCGCGCAAGAAGGTCGAGATCTACCAGCTCTACGAAGAACAATGCCAGCGCGAAGGCGTGGTGGACTTTGGCGAGCTGATGCTGCGCAGCTACGAGCTGCTGCGCGACAACGACCCCATCCGCGAACACTACCAGCGCCGTTTTGCGCACATTCTGGTCGATGAGTTCCAGGACACCAACAAGCTGCAGTACGCCTGGCTCAAGCAGCTGGCCGGCAACGAGGTGGATGGGCGTTTTGAAGCGCGCGGCAGCGTGATTGCCGTGGGCGACGACGACCAGAGCATCTACGCCTTTCGCGGTGCGCGCGTGGGCAACATGACCGACTTTGTGCGCGAGTTCGATGTGCAGCGCCAGATCAAGCTGGAGCAAAACTACCGCAGCTACAGCAACATCCTCGACTCGGCCAACGCCCTCATCAGCCACAACAGCCGCCGCCTGGGCAAGAACCTGCGCACCACGCAGGGCGCGGGCGAGCCGGTGCGCGTGTACGAGGCCAGCTCGGACCTGGCCGAAGCGCAGTGGATGGTCGACGAGATCAAGCAGCTGGTGAAGAGCGACGGTTTCGACCGCAAGGAAATCGCCGTGCTCTACCGCAGCAATGCGCAAAGCCGGGTGATCGAATCAGCGCTGTTCAATGCCAGCGTGCCCTACCGCGTGTACGGCGGCCTGCGGTTCTTTGAACGCGCTGAAATCAAGCACGCGCTGGCCTACCTGCGTTTGCTGGAGAACCCACACGACGACACCAGCTTCACCCGCGTGGTCAATTTTCCGCCGCGCGGCATCGGCGCGCGCAGCATCGAGGTGCTGCAAGACGCGGCCCGCGCTGCTGGTTGCTCGCTGCACGACGCCGTGAGCGCCGTGCCCGGCAAGGCCGGGTCCAATCTGGGCGCGTTTGTCGCCATGGTCGATGTGCTGCGCGAGCAGACCCAAGGGCTGAACCTGCGCGGCATCATCGAGCAGATGCTCGAATCCACGGGTCTGGTGGAGCACTTTCGCACCGAAAAGGAAGGTGCTGACCGCATCGAGAACTTGCAGGAACTGGTCAACGCTGCCGAGAGTTTTGTCACGCAAGAAGGCTTTGGCCGCGACGCGGTGGCTTTGCCGCTGGACGAGCACGGCACGCCACTCGCACAAAGTGCCGTCAGCCAAGGCCTGGACCCCGACGCGCCCGTGCTGGACGAGCCGCTGAAACCAACGATCCCCGGCATCGTGGACATCGACACCGGCGAAACCCTCTCGCCCCTGGCCGCCTTCCTCACCCACGCCGCGCTGGAGGCGGGTGACAACCAGGCCCAGGCTGGGCAAGACGCCGTGCAACTGATGACTGTGCACGCGAGCAAGGGCCTGGAGTTCGACGCCGTGTTCATCGGTGGCATGGAAGAGGGCCTGGTGCCACACGAGAACTCCGCCAACGAACGCGATGGCCTGGAGGAAGAGCGCCGCCTGATGTATGTGGCCATCACCCGTGCCCGCAAACGCCTGTACCTGAGCCATTCGCAAACGCGCATGCTGCACGGCCAGACGCGCTACAACATCAAGAGCCGCTTCTTCGACGAACTGCCCGAGGCCGCGCTCAAGTGGATCACGCCCAAGCAGCAAGGATTTGGCTCGTACGCTCCTAATTCAGGAGCTGGTGGCGCTTATGGATCAAGCGCTAGAGGCCAATTTGGCTTCAAATCCGAGACCTTTGCCAGTCCCCCCGTGCCCGTCCAGAAAACCGCGCCATCGCATGGCCTGCGCGCCGGCATCAACGTGTTCCACACCAAGTTCGGTGAAGGCAAAGTGCTGGCCATCGAAGGCACGGGCGACGACGCGCGTGCGCAGGTCAACTTCCCGCGCCACGGCACCAAGTGGCTCGCACTGAGTGTGGCGAAGCTCACGGTGGTGGAGTGAGAGCAGCCGTCGCCCAGACTGAGGCCCTCTATGCCCGATAACAGCGATTCCTCCAAAGAATCCCGGCGCCCGCGCGGCGCTACGCACGGCGCGTCGGCACGCCATCTTGTCAGCCCTGCGCAGTGGGCAGAGAGCGTGGCCATCGGCGCACCGCCCTCGCTGCGCATCTTCGCCATAGCGGGGGTTCAGGCCGCGCTGGCCGTGCTGCTGGCCATGGTGGCCACGCATTTTTCGCCCTGGCCCCCGCTGGTGGGATATGCGTCGCTCGGCGCGCTGGCAGCCTTGTTCGGGCGTTTTGCCACGGTAGAGCGGCGCATGCGTATGGTGGTGATCTGCGCGCTGCTGCTGGCGCTGGGGGTGCTGCTGCCGTCGCTGGCATCGTGGGCTGGCGCGTTGCCGTGGATGATGGTGCTGGTGCTGGCCCTGGTGGCTGGCGCATCCACCGTCGCCGTGTCGTGGTGGGGGCTGGGCGGGCCTGGGGCGGTGATCATCGTGTTTGCGGCCGGGGCGGCCTATCACCCCGTGGGCAGCGGCGCCGAGGTGCTGGCGCGAGTGCTGGCTACATTGGCTGGGGGTGTGGTGGCGGTGTTGACCTGCCTGGCGACCGACCGCTGGCGGGCCGCAGAACTCAAAACCCTGCGCTTGCCACCCGTGCATGTGCCCCCTTGGTCGCACCAGTGGATTGCCGCAGCGCGCATCACCGCCTGCGCTGCACTGGCCGCGTGGATGGCCTTCATGCTCGGCTGGCATTACCCGGCATGGGCGGCGATTGGCGCGGTGTCGGTCCTGCAGGGTGGGCACCTGCACGTCACCATGAGCCGCGCGCTGCAGCGCATGGCGGGCACCATCGTGGGCTCCGTCATCGTCTGGGCCATGCTGGCGCAGCAGCCCTCGTTCTGGACGGTGGTGGCTGCGATCGTGGTGTTTCAGTTTTTGACCGAGGTGGTGATTGGCTACAACTACGCGCTCGGCCAGATCACCGTGACGCCCATGGCGCTGCTCATGACCTACCTGGCATCGCCCACCGCGGGCGCGAGCATGCCGGTCGAGCGGGTGCTGGACACCATGCTGGGCGCGGTGCTGGGCATCGTGTTTGCCGTGGTCTTCTCCAGCCTGGACGACCGCATGCACCTGCATGAGCACCGCAGCAAGGCGCGCTGAGGTCGGTTTGCATTTTTGATGCTACTAAATTTATAGCTGATGGTGCTTGAATTGATTGCGCTAGTGGCATATCCCCCCTTGGTTCAGAAGCAATGGATCCAGCCTTTTACGGATGGGTGCATTCGCGTCTGGCGCAGTCGCCATAAAAAAAGGCGGGGCATCAGCCCCGCCTTTTTGCATGGAAGGCATGCCGTGCATGCCCGCCATTTGCCCGTGGATCAGCCCAGCTTCATCTGTGTCGGCGTACCCGTGAGGTACCCCACGGCCGCACCCGACTTGTTCTTGTAGTTGGCCTTGACCAGCGGGTCGAGGGTGTCCTTGACCACGCTGTGGATGGCGCCCCAGTCACCGGCGTGCTGGAAGTTGCTCATGATGTAGGTCCAGCCGTTGATCTCGTCCACGGCGTGCAGGCCTGTGGATTCGCCGCCGGCAGGGATCGACATCACGCGCGACAGCTGCTTGGTGTCCACGTTGTAGGCCCACAGGAAGTTGTTCACGTGCTGGCCGCTGTCCTCGCCGATGAACAGGGTGCGCATCTTTTCGGAGAACTTGAGGTTGTCCGGGTTGGCGATGGTGTTGGGGTTGGCGGTGTTGCCCAGGGCGTCGGCGGTGATGTCTTCACCGGCCAGCAATGCCTTGGTGTCCACGGGCATCCATTCGCTGTTGATGGCTGCACCTGCGGTGTCCTTCTGGCCACCCTTGAGGTTCAGTGCCATCACGGCGCCGGCCACCAGTTGCTTGGGCACCGAGATGCCGTTGCCGGGTACGTTGGCAGCATTGCCCGCCACCATGGACGACTGGATGTTCTGCAGGGCAGAGTAAGCCACCTTGTCCTTGATGTTGACGGTGGTGCCTTCCATCTTGGTGAAGCCCAGGCTGGCGCCCATGAAAGCGGCGTAGCGATGGGTTTCCAGGAACGCGGCGGCCTTCTCCATGCCGGCGTTGATCTTGATCCACTCGGTTTTGCCGTTGGCGACGATCTTGGTGTACGAGGCATCGCTGGGGTCTTTGCTCACCACCGTCATGATGTCGGTGGGCTTGAGCGTGTTCGCCAGGTTCTCGATCTCGGCGCTGGTTGCAGAACCGAGCTTGATCCAGGTCAACGCGGCGGCCGTGGTGGCCTTGGGGTCGATAGAGAAGCCGCTACCCACCTTGGCTGCGTACAGCGTGCCCGACGACAGGTCTTTTTCCTTGTCTGCCACGAACACGAAGTAGGCGCTGTTGGTGGCGTCGTCGCCCATCAGCGCGGTGCGGTTGTCGGGCATGACCTGCACCAGTTCGTGCGAGATGCGGCCCATGCAGTAGTGCTTCTTGATGCTGCCCGTGCCGTCGGCGTTCACCGTCACTTCCGGCATGTGGCCGTAGTGGTACGGGTTGGCTTTGGCGGCGTCGCCATACAGGTTCTTGCTGTAGGCCTGGAACATGGTGTTGCTGGCGATGCTGAAGGCATCGGGCTCGTACTCCTCGCTCGACAGGTGCGTGCCCCAGGGCGACAGGCTGGCGCCGCAGGTGATCCACAGGCCATGCACCTTGGAGGTGTCCACGTTGTGGTAATTCACCAGGCTCAGCTTGCCGGTGGTCTGGTCCTGGTCAAGGGTCAGCACGGCGATGGGTGAAGGCAGCTTGCCGTACATGTCGCTCTTGCCGTCTTGCGCCCAGGTGGTGTATTCAAACTGCACCACGGCAAACACGGCCTTGCCCTTGAGGCCGGTGACCGTTGGGTTGGCGACCGTCAAGAGCGAAGTGCCGTCGGGTGCATCGGAGTAGAAATGACGCTCTTTGCCCACCACGGTGCTGTCGATGATGGGCTTGTTGTTGATGTCGTAGTACCCACCCGACAGGATGGTGCCGCCCTTGCCGTCGGAGACCATGTCACCCGTCACGAAGAAGGGTTGGTAGGCCAGCTGGAACGACCGCACGGAGTCATCGCTGAGCTTGATGTTCAGCGTGGAGCCCACCGTGGTGGTGGCCATGGCAGCCGCAGATGCGAGCGTTGGTGCGGCCATCGAGGTGAAGCTGGCCGAGACAAAGCTGGGTGCGGAGTCGCCGCCGCCGCCGCAGGCAGACAGCAAGGCTGCCGACGCGCTGGCGCTGAGTGGAAGCATGGGAACGCCCGCCAGCAGTTGCAGGGCTTTGCGGCGGGTGGGCATCGTCGGTTGGGTCATTTTTGGGGTGTTTCCAAGTAGGTATGCGGACGTTCGTGGCCATGCCGCGCCCTGGCCCCATGCCCCTGTGTGACGGGATGAGGGTGGGTGGCATGGATTCCAGCGGCCGATGCTAGGAATTCCCCGTGACAGTGGTTTGACGGTTGTGTGACGGTTTGACGCGGGCGCAGGCACCGAGGGGCTGGGTCGGCGGGCGCTGTGCAAGGTCGGGCGTGCTGATGGGCGGGCGCCGTGGAGGTCGCCGGCAGGCCGGGATGGTGGTGGGCGGGCGCCGTGGAGGTCGCCGGCAGGCCGGGATGGTGGTGGGCCTGGTCCGTCTTTGCCCGCCAGAAACTGCTCAGTCGCGGGAGCCCGGTGGGCCGGATGAATAGCTGGGTGAGGCCCCGCCGCTGCCATCCTTGCTGCCTTTGCGCCCGGTGATTTGCCAAGCCGTGCGCTGGTTCACGAGGCCCGCCAGAAATTCCAGCTCTTCGTCGGTGTGGTTGATGGCGCCTGCCGGTGTCAGCAGGCGGCCATTGCGCGGCGTGGGTTCGGCCCAGAACGACTGGTGGTAGGACGACTGGCTGACCACGCTTTCGCTGCCAGATGTCAGGTCCACCGTGCCATAGCAGTTGCACAGGTAGCCGCGCTGGCCCTGATCGGCAAACACCTCGGCATACACCCCCGTGCCACGGATGCCTGCGGTGGCAGTGGGCAGGATGATCTGGCGGTCGGTGCCGCGCCCCCACACGCTGGCCACCGCACCGCTGAGCACGCGCAGCACCTTGACGGCGGTGGGGGTGTCGCTCTCCAGCGCCACGCGCGAGTTTTGTCGCACCATGAAGGCGCTGTCTCCGATGCTGAAAACAGCGGTCGAACCGGGGCCGGTCTCTATGCGGTCGCTCGCGACGACGGTGTGCTGGTTGGTCAGGGGCTCACCGTTGCGCAGCACATCACCGCGCAACTCCACGATGTTGCTGCGCGCTTGGGCATGGGCTGCGGCCCATCCGCCGGACGCCATCCACAGCGCTGCGGCCTGCATGAGGCTGCGCCGCCGGAACCAGGCCAGTTCGTCCTCAGAGCGGCCCAGGAGTTGATGCGGGTGGTGGTGGCTCGTCATGGGGCGCCTCGGGCACGGTTGTGGAAGGAGGTTCGAAGCAATCACGGAAGGTGAACACCACCGACGTGAAGAACATGGCAGCCATCATCATGGCGGCTCCCACCATGATGCCACCGGCCGCCGATCCGGCAAGCCCTGCCACCGCAAGCAGCGCCGAGACCAGGCTGACCACCAGACCCCCCAGCAGGAAAACGCCCAACCAGCCGAGCCCATAGACCACGAAGGCGCCAAAGTTGCGCACGCAGGCCACGATGCTGAAGAACAGCGCTTTGACCGGCGGCACGCCGTGCCAGTGCACCAGCCCCGGTGCATGCCAGAACAGCAGCGACAGCGGCAGGTACAACATCATGGACAGCCACATGGCGCTCTGGAAGGCTGGGTCTTCGGCCACCTCCTTGGTCAGCGGGGCACCACCCAGGTACACCTGGGCAAACTGCCCGCCGTCCAGCAGGGCCGAAAGGCCCATGATGGCCAGGAACCCCCCAGCGTACAGCGCGCCCAGCACCAGCATGTCGCGCAGGCGCTGCTGGCCGGTGCGAAACGCCACCAGCAACAGGGCAGGGGTCGGAAACTTTCCCAACGAGGCCTGCGCTGAGGCCACCATCATCGCCAGAGTGGCCGACGGCAGCAGAGCCAAGGCAATCGCAGGGCCCACCAGGGGAATCATGGTGGCCAGCGACATGGAGGCCATGGTCATGAAGAACAGCGCTGCCAGCGCCATGGGCTGCCGCCAGAACGCCCGGATGCCGAGCTTGACCCAGGCCATGCCAGTGCGGGCGGGGACGATGTGGAGTTTCATGAATGCGTTGGAGAGGAAAAGAAGGCCTGCACCTGCGCAGGGCCCCATGTTGGCCACAGAAAGGCCAGGCCCGGTGGTGGCGCCAAGGCATCGAATTTACCGCAGTGCCTCAATCCGGCCACCACGCAGGGCGTAAACAGGCCTAGGGGAGGGGGCTTTGGTGCGGCGACTCCTCCACGGCCCAGCGGTCAGCGTGGGTGCACGGGACGCGCAATCCGGCCCCGCAGCACGCGCTCAAAATGTGTGGGGTCGTGGGGCGTGAGCATGGAGGCTTCACGGGGCAGGTAGAAGTCCCACAGGCGCGATATCCAAAAGCGCAGCGCACCGGCGCGCAGCATGGCGGGCAGCAGTTCACGTTCAGCCGCCGTGAGCGGGCGCACGGCCTGGTAGGCGTCGAGCATGCGGCTGGCGCGCTTGGCATCGTGGACGCCGGTGGCAAGGTCGATGCACCAGTCGTTCAGGCACACGGCCAGGTCGAAGAGAAACGTGTCCACGCCCGCAAAGTAGAAGTCGAAAAACCCCGTGAGTTCTTCGCCATCAAACATCACGTTGTCGCGGAACAGGTCGGCATGCACCGGGCCCCTGGGCAAGGCAGCATAGGCCGAGCTGGCGGACACGTGGTTCTGGTAGGCCAGCTCCGAGCGCAGCAGAGCGGCCTGCGCCTCGCCAATGTGTGGCAACACCACGGGCACGGTTTCGTTCCACCAGGGCAGTCCGCGCAGGTTGGGCTGGTGCCTGTCAAAGTCGCGTCCCGCCAGATGCATGCGTGCCAGCATGGTGCCCACGGCCGCACAGTGCGCGCCCTGTGGCGCTAGCTGGCTCTTGCCATGCAGCTTGTTCACCACGGCAGCGGGCTTGCCACATACGGAGTGCAGGATGTCGCCGTTTTTGTCGGCACGGGGGTCTGGCACAGGCACACCGGCATGCGCCAGGTGTTTCATCAGGTACAGATAGAAAGGCAACTGCTCGGCGGTGAGCCGCTCGAACAGCGTGAGCACGAAAGCGCCCTGGTCGCTGGTGAGAAAGTAGTTGGTGTTCTCGATACCGCCCTCGATGCCACGCAGCTCCACCAGCTCACCCAGTTGTAAACGGCACAGCAGATCGCGCGCCTCGGTATTGGAGACTTCGGTAAAAACAGCCATCGCTCAGAAGGTATCGAAAAAGTGAGGGAGGAATTGGCGGGTGCGAAAGGAAGACGCGGCAGTGCTGCGTGCAGCGGCAGGTGCGCTGCAGCCCCCTGGGCTCAGAACTTCAGCACGTTCCAGACGCGGGGCGCAGTGGTGGTTTCTGCGCCACTGTTGCTGCCCGCACGGCTGCGGGCGCCATCGGGTGACTGCACTTCGTACCCCGGCAGGTTGCCCGCCTTGGGCTGCACCGAAATCGTCTGCGTCTGACCGCCGACGCGAAGTTCATCCACCCGGCTGCCTGCATCTTCCACCTGGATGCGCTCGGTGCGCTGGTTGGCGCGGCCCGATGGCTGCTCTTGATTTTGCAGCACCTCGCGCTTGTCTGTAGCGCCCTGGGGGGCGGTTTGACTTGAATTTTGGGCAAAGACGGTGCCGGAGGCCATGCCCAGCAGAAAAAGAAGGTGAACAGCGCGCATCGGGCGATTGTAGAGCGCTGCCCGGGTGTGGCAGGGGCGGGCACAATCGCTGCATGAGCAACAAAAAGACCCTGGTGCTGGTGGATGGCTCCAGCTACCTCTACCGCGCCTTTCACGCCATGCCCGACCTGCGGGCCGTGCCGGGTGACCCCAGCAGCGCCGCCACAGGCGCCATCCGCGGCATGATCAACATGATGCAGGCGCTGCGCAAAGAGGTGCATGCCGACTATGCCGTGTGCGTGTTCGACGCCTCGGGCCCCACCTTCCGCGATGCCTTGTACACCGAATACAAGGCCACGCGCTCGCCCATGCCCGACGACCTGCGCAGCCAGATCGAGCCCATCCACGAGGTGGTGGACCTGCTGGGCTGGAAGGTGGTGGCCGTGCCTGGCGTGGAGGCCGACGACGTGATCGCCACCTTGGCCAACGCAGCAGCCGCACAGGGCATTGAGGTCATCGTGTCCAGCGGCGACAAAGACCTGAGCCAGCTGGTCAACGAGCACATCACCATCATCGACACCATGAGCGGCAAGCGCCGCGACGTGGCGGGCGTGACAGCAGAGTTTGGCGTGCCACCCACGCTGATGGTGGACTACCAGGCCCTGGTGGGCGACACCGTGGACAACGTGCCCGGCGTGACCAAGGTGGGGCCCAAAACGGCCGCCAAGTGGCTGGAAGAATACGGCTCGCTCGACAACCTGATTGCGAACGCCGACGCCATCAAGGGCGTGGCAGGCAACAACCTGCGCGAAGCCATTGCCAGCGGCCAACTGGCCCTGAGCCGCCAGCTCGTCACCATGAAGACCGACTGCGCGCTGGCCGACTACATCCCCGGTTTGCCCGCGTTTGACGACATCACACTCGACGCGCCAGACAGCGCTGGTTTGCTGCCGTTTTACGAAAAATACGGCTTCAAGGGCCTGGCCAGCGCGATCAAGGGCGCAGCGGCCCCAGCGGCTGCAGCCCCCACCGTCGCCATGCCCGGCCAAAGCGGCGACCTGTTTGCCGATCATTCCGCCAGCACCGTGGCCGAAGAAGCCCAGCACCGCACGGTGGTGTACGACACCATCCTGAACTGGGCCGACTTTGACCAGTGGCTGCAGCGCCTGCACAAAGCCCCGCTCACGGCCATCGACACCGAAACAGACTCTCTCGACGAAATGCGCGCACAAATCGTCGGCATCAGTTTCAGCGTGCAGCCCGGTGAGGCCGCCTACATTCCCCTGCGCCACGAAGGCCCCGATGCGCCCGCGCAAATGCCGCTGGATGAAGTGCTCGCCCGCCTCAAGCCCTGGCTGGAAGACTTAAGGCACCCCAAGCTGGGCCAGCACATCAAGTACGACCGCCATGTGTTCGCCAACCACGGCATCGAGGTGCAGGGCTACGCGCACGACACCATGCTGCAAAGCTACGTGCTCGAAGTGCACAAGCCCCATAACCTGACCAGCCTGGCCGAGCGCCACACCGGCCGCAAAGGCATCACCTACGAAGACCTGTGCGGCAAAGGCGCCCACCAGATCCCGTTTGCGCAGGTGCCCGTGGACAAAGCCGCCGCCTACTCGTGCGAAGACTCCGACCAGACCCTGGACGTGCACAACGCCCTGTGGCCCCTGCTGCAGGCTGACGAAAAATTGCGCTTCATCTACGAGCTGGAAATGCGCAGCAGCGAAACGCTTTACCGCATTGAGCGCAACGGCGTCCTGATTGACGCGCCCACCCTGGCCAACCAGAGTCACGAACTGGGCCAGCGCATCCTGCAGCTCGAAACCGAGGCGTACGAGATTGCAGGCCAGCCCTTCAACCTGAGCAGCCCCAAGCAACTGGGCGAAATCTTCTTCGACAAACTGGGCATGCCGGTTGTGAAGAAGACCGCCACCGGCGCCCGCAGCACCGACGAAGAAGTTCTGGAAAAACTGGCCGAGGACTACCCCCTGCCCGCCAAGCTGCTGGAGCACCGGGGCCTCGTCAAGCTCAAAGGCACCTACACCGACAAGCTGGCCCAGCTGGCGCTGCCACGCACCGGCCGCGTGCACACCCACTACGCGCAGGCCGTGGCCGTGACTGGCCGCTTGTCCAGCAACGACCCCAACCTGCAGAACATCCCCATCCGCACTCCCGAAGGCCGTCGCGTGCGCGAAGCCTTCGTGGCCCCCGCAGGCTGCGTGATTGCCAGCGCCGACTACTCGCAGATCGAGCTGCGCATCATGGCCCACCTGAGCGGCGACCACTCGCTGCTGCATGCCTTCCACGCCGGGCTGGACGTGCACCGCGCCACCGCTGCCGAGGTGTTTGGGGTAGAGGTGGACCAGGTCACCAGCGAGCAACGCCGCTACGCCAAGGTCATCAACTTTGGCCTCATCTACGGCATGAGCAGCTTTGGCCTGGCCAAGAACCTGGGTATTGAGACCAAGGCCGCTGCGGCGTACATCGACAAATACTTCCAGCGCTACCCCGGCGTGAAGCAGTACATGGATGAAACCAAGGCTTTAGCCAAGTCCATGGGCTACGTCGAAACCGTGTTCGGCCGCCGCCTGTACCTGCCCGAGATCAACTCCCCCAACGGCCCCCGCCGCGCCGGGGCCGAACGCGCCGCCATCAATGCGCCCATGCAGGGCACGGCGGCGGACCTGATCAAACTGGCGATGGTGGCCGTGCAGAAAGAGCTCGATACCCACAAGCCGGACATCCAGATGATCATGCAGGTGCACGATGAACTGGTGTTTGAGCTGCCGGAGGGCGAGGTGGATTGGCTCAAGAGCCATATCCCGCGCCTAATGGCGGAGGTGGCGGCGCTGAAGGTGCCGTTACTGGCGGAGGTGGGGGTGGGGGTGAATTGGGATAAGGCGCATTGAGCCTGCCAGCGCAAGCGCGGCAGGGCGTCAATTTGAGTGTTTTTGGCCCCTGGAGCTTTCCCTTAAAGCGCAAGAAGCTATATTTTTGATAGCTGATTATTCAGCGGCCAATAAAAAGGGCTCCCCGATGGGAGCCCTTTTTGTTTTCATGCACAGCAGTGGCGGTGAAAACACTCCCCATGGCAGCTCCCCCGCCAATGCTAGGGACCGCCACCATGGGAAGGCCCGCAACTCAATCGATCACATCGCGCCGATTTCGCCAGACGAGATCTGGCCGGTGCGCAGGGCTTCTGCAGCCTGGGCACGCACCGCAGCGCGGTCAGCCGTGGACTTGTAAGTCACGACACGCGAGCCAGCAGGCTCGATGGAACGGGTCTGTGCCACGGTAGCGGCTTCAGCAGCCACTTCAGCGCGGGTGCGGCTGGTTTCAAACTTGGTGGCAAATTGCGAAGCATCGGCTTCGTCGGCCTGTGCACCAAAAGAAGCGAAAGCGGCCACAGCGGCGATAGACAGGAAACGGGCAGTCTTGTTCATGGTGAAACTCCAGTGAAATTCAAAAAATGGGGGTGAGGTACTGACAAATACGCAAACAGGGGAACAGCGGATTCAAAAAGAATCAACCGCGCTCGCCCGAAGGGATCTGGCCAGTACGCACAGCGTCAGCAGCCTGGGCACGCACCGCAGCGCGGTCAGCCGTGGACTTGTAAGTCACGACACGCGAGCCAGCAGGCTCGATGGAACGGGTCTGGGCCACGGTAGCGGCTTCAGCAGTCACTTCAGCGCGGGTGCGGTTGGTTTCAAACTTGGTGGCAAATTGCGAAGCATCGGCTTCGTCGGCCTGGGCACCAAAAGAAGCGAAAGCGGCGACAGCGGCGATGGAGAGGAAACGTGCGGTGTTGTTCATGATGAAAATCCTTGAAGTTAAAAAGCGGCTCAAAAAACCGGAGCAAAGAGCAAGAAGAAATGACTGCTTCAAACCGGGTTCGGTGAGTCGCCTTGCGGGTTCGGCTCATCGATGGGTTGAACTGTACGCCGATGGTGTTCAGAGAAAAACTACCCGGTCGCGAACTAACTGTTCCAGTATTGGAAACAATGAGGGGCGAATTTTTTGGGGTTAACCCGAATTTTTTGGATGAAACAGGCACCGAATGCTGTTTTTTGAAGGCAAAACATGTCTTTGGCAGGAATGGTTGTTCGGGCCATGAGGGGCTGGGGCCTGCGCAACATCGCCCGCCGAGGCGACCACATCCCCTGAGCCGGTGGAAGGGTTTGATGGGCTTTGACAGACACCGCCTTGCTCCGTCGCTACACTTTTTTCGCACAGCGGCGCCATGGCGCAAGCCGCTTCACCCTTTCTTTTCACCCCCTATTTGGTGCCCCTCTCATGACCCATCCGACCCCCTACACCCCACCCGCCATCTGGCAATGGAACAAGGAAAACGGCGGGCAATTCGCCAGCATCAACCGGCCCGTTGCCGGGGCCACGCATGACAAGGAATTGCCCGTGGGGCGGCACCCGCTGCAGCTGTATTCGCTGGGCACTCCCAATGGCGTGAAAGTGACGGTGATGCTGGAAGAGCTGCTGGCGCTGGGCCATAGCGGGGCAGAGTACGACGCGTGGCTGATTCGCATCAATGAGGGGGCACAGTTTGGCAGCGGGTTTGTTGGCGTGAACCCGAATTCCAAAATCCCTGCGCTGCTGGACCGCAGCGATGCCGCCAACCCGGTGCGCGTGTTCGAGTCCGGCGCTATCTTGATGTACCTGGCCGAGAAGTTCGGTAATGCCTTTCTGCCCACCAGTGGCGCGGCGCGCGCCGAGTGCCTGTCTTGGCTGTTCTGGCAGATGGGCAGCGCGCCGTTTTTGGGTGGCGGGTTTGGGCACTTTTATGCCTATGCGCCCGAGAAATACGAATACCCGATCAATCGGTATGCGATGGAGGTCAAGCGCCAGCTCGATGTACTTAACCAGCGCCTGGCCGACAACGAGTTTTTGATTGGCAGCGAGTACACAGTGGCGGACATCGCCATCTGGCCCTGGTATGGGTTGATGGTCAAAGGCCAGGCCTATGACGCGGGCGAGTTTTTGCAAGTGCACGAATACACCCATGTGGTGCGCTGGGCCGACCAGATTGCCAGGCGCCCCGCGGTGCAGCGGGGGCGCAAGGTGAATCGCGTCAATGGCGACCCGGCCAACCAGTTGCGCGAACGGCATGACGCCAGCGACTTTGATACGAAGACGCAGGACAAGATCGAGGCTGCCGCGTCGGGTTCTTCATCATCCGCACAATGAGCGCTTTGCAGGACGCCACCATGATCACCCTCTACGACTGCGCCACGGCGCCCAGCCCGCGTCGCGCGCGCATCCTGCTGGCCGAAAAAGGCATTGCCCACGACACCGTGCAGGTGGACCTGCGCAGCGGTGAGCAGATGGGCGATGCCTACCGGCAGATCAACCCGCAATGCACGGTGCCCGCGCTGCGCACCGACGACGGTTTGCTGCTGACCGACAACGCGGCCATTGCGGCGTATGTGGAGGCGCGCTACCCGCAGCCGGCACTGCTGGGCGAAACCCCTGCAGAAAAGGCCGAGATCGCCAGCTGGAACTGGCGCATGGAGTTTGAGGGACTGCAAGCCATTGCCGAGGCGCTGCGCAACAGTGCGCCCGCCATGGCCAACCGGGCCTTGCCGGGCGCGGTGGACTACCCGCAAATCCCGGCGCTGGCCGAGCGCGGGCTGGTGCGGGTGGCGCAGTTCTTCCACCTGCTCAATGAGCGCCTGGCGGGCCGCGACTTCATTGCCGCCGGCCGCTTCAGCATGGCCGACATCACGGCCGTGGTGGCGGTGGATTTTGCGCGCGTGGTCAAGCACAAGCCGGGCGAACAGCACCCGCACCTGCTGCGCTGGCGCACGGCCATGGCGGCGCGGCCGTCGATGTCGCTGTAGCGTGTGCCCCCGTGGCGTGGCGGGCCTGTCGGGTTCCTGGTGTATCCAGGGCCGGGTGAGCCCATCGGTTGGTAGATTGCTATTAAATAAATAGCTATCAGGGCATGCAAAGCCTGCGCTAGAGGGTGATTGGTCTGTGTATTGGGCGCCAACCACCCCGGCGGTACTGCGCTCAACGCCAGGCGGTAGCCACCAGCTCGCTGTAGTGCACCGCCTTGCGCCCCAGCAGCTGTTGGAACAGTGCCGGGTTGCCCACGTTGTCGCTGCCCAGCATGCTCAGGGTTTCGGTGCACCAGGGCACGCCCGGCACCGCGTCGCCCAGGCGGGCGCTCAGCTGGGTCAGCGGGTCGGGGAGGCGCAGCACATGGGCTTTGCCATGGCCCAGTTGCTGGCGCAGGCTGGCAATGAAGTCGCCCATGGTCAGCGCCTCAGGCCCTGCGCATTCAATGATGCCCTGGGTGGCGATGGCGGGCCCCAGCAGCGCAACGATGGTGGCGGCCAGGTCGTGTACCGACACCGGCTGTACCCGCGCTGTGAGCATGGGGCCCGGGAACAGCGCGAGCGGCAGGCGCGCCAGGTTCATGAACAGGGCGCTGCTGTCGCCGCCTTTGCCAAACACGACGCTCGGGCGCAGGATGGCGGGCTGCACGACCCCTTGCCCGGCCAGTGCCATCAGGTGCGTGTCGGCAGCGCGTTTGGTGGTGGCATAACGGGTGGCGCTGCCTTCAATGCCCAGTGCCGAAATGTGCACCACGCGCCGCACGCCCGCCTGGGCGCAGGCGTCAAACAGGGCCGAGGGCGTGTGCTGGTGCACGGCGTCGATGGGGCGCGCGCGGCTGTCGCGCAGCACCCCCACCGCGTTGACCACCGCATCGATACCCGCCAGACGGGGCACCCAGGCCTGTGCCGTGGTGTCGTGCGCAAAATCCATGGGCACTTGCAAGGCATGCGGCGACCGGTGCCGGGGGGATACACCGCCGTGCACCTGGTGCCCGGCGCGGGTGAGTGCTGCGGCCACGGTACGGCCCACAAAACCGGTGGAGCCGGTCAGCAAAATATTCATTGGCGTTGTCCTGCGAAGAATGCGAAGAAGCGGTTTCTGTACCCGCCCCGCAGGCACCCCGGTCACTGCGGTGGGCTGAAGACCTCGAAGCGGTTGCGGCCCCCGTATTTGGCACGGTACAGGGCTGCATCGGCAGCTTGCACCAAGGTGTCAGACCCCGTCTCTGGGTGGGGTATGACACTCGCAATGCCCATGCTGAGCGTAATGACCGGCGCGGTGGGCGAGCGGGGGTGTGCCAAGGCGGCATCGTGCAGGTTTTCCATGCAGCGCTGCGCGACCGTCACGGCGTCGGCCAGGGGGACATCCGGCAGCAGCAGGACAAACTCTTCGCCGCCGTAGCGGGCGGCCACCTCGTCGGCACGCCGAATGGTGCCCTGCAGCAATTGCGCGACGCGGCGCAGGCATTCGTCGCCAGCCAGGTGGCCAAAGTGGTCGTTGTAGAGCTTGAAGTGGTCGATGTCGATCAGGATCAGGGCGAGCGGCAGGCTGTGCCGTCCGCAGCGCATCCATTCGGTGGCCAGGCGTTCGTCAAACCGGCGGCGGTTGCCGATGCCGGTCACGCCGTCGGTGGTGGACAGCAGGGCCAGCTTGGCGTTGGCCGCTGCCAGCTCTTGCTCCTTGCGCACGAGTTGGGTCACATCGGTGCGCACGCCGGCAATGCCTCCTTGGGGGGTGCGTCGCTCATCGGCCTGCACCCAGCGCCCTTCGGGCAGGCGTTGCAGCACGGCACGCTGGGCGGCGCGGTGGTCGGCCACACGTTGTGTCACCCAGGCCTCTTCATGGTCGATGGCGTCCAGGTATTGGCCTCGCTCGGCGCCGTAGCGCGCAATCTGCTCGAAAGTGCTGCCCGGCACGATCATGGGGGCTGAGATGGAATACATGCGCCGGTACTGCGCATTGCAGACCACGAGACGGTCGTCCGCGTCGAAAAGTGCAAAGCCCTCCGGCAGGGATTCGACCGCGTCCTGCAACAGTTGGCGCGCCTGAAGGGCGGCATCCTGGGCGTTTTCGAGTGCCTGGCGCTGTTCGATCAGATCGGTGATGTCCAGCCGCACCGCCACCACGTAGTTCTCAGGGGTGCGGGTTTCATAGATATTGATCCAGCGTCCGTCGGCGAGCCGTTGCACCAGCGTGGATGTGCTGCTCCCGTGTTCAGACAGGCGCTCTGCAATCCAGGCCTCCTCGCGACCCTTGGCCGAAGGGATCAGGCCCCGCTCCACCGAGTAACGCAGGATGTCAGCAAACCCTTTGCCCAGATGTTCCGCGTAGTTCATGTGCGGATACATGCGCGAGAGTTGCTGGTTGTAGAGCACCAGCCGGTCTTGATCGTCAAAGATCTCGATGCTGACGGGCAGGGCTTCGACCGCCCGTTCCAGCAGTTGCCGGATGCGCTGGCTTTCCTGGCGGGCGGTTTCCACCTTGTGGCGCTGTTCGATCAGGTCACTGATGTCCAGGCGCACACAGACGGTCATGCCCGACGGTGTGCGGCTTTCGTGCATGTGCATCCATGCGCCGTTGGGATAGTGGCGCACCTCGGCGCCCGGGCGATGCCCGCGAATGGCCAGTTCGTGGGCCAGCCACAGTTCTTCCTGCCCGCTGGCTTCGGCAGGAATTCCGTGGCGCAAGCCTTCGCGCAGAAGGTCTTCGTAGGTCTTGCCCAGTGACTGCTCTACGGGCAAGTGGGGGCGCAGGCGTGCCATCTGGTCGTTGCACAGCACCAGCCGGTCGTTCTCATCGTAGATTTCGAGCCCGGCCGGCATGGCATTGACCGCTTCGCGCAGGCTGCGCTCCGCGCGCTCCGCGTCGTGCAAGGCTTGCTTGAGCGCGCGCTCCCTGAGCACCGTGTCGGTGATATTGGTGCGCAGCACCACCACGCCCCCGGTGTCGGTGAGGCGCTCGGTGATCTGCATCCAGCGGTCGCCGTCGATCTCCTGCACCTCCGGCTTACCTGGCGAGCGGTGGCGGGCCATGCGATGGGCCAGCCAGGTCTCGGTGTCTGGGCGGGCGGCGACGATGTGACCTGACCGGGCAGCGCGGCGCAACACGTCTTCAAACCGCGTGCCGTATTGGACGGACATCGAGGTGCCTGTGCTCACCTCCAGGTAACGGGTGTTGCACAGCACCAGGCAGTCGTTGGCATCGTAGATGGCCAGTCCGTCCGGCAGGATGTCCAGGGTGGCGGACAGCTGCGTGCTGGCGCGCTGGGCGGCATCCTGGGCCTCGCGGGCCGCTGTCTCCAGTTTTTGTGCCTGTTGCGTCAGCCGCCAGTAGAGGATGGCACTGACCACCAGCCCCAGCCCCGCAGCGGCCGATGTTGCGCGGGTGACCCCATCCATGGATTCACGGGCCAGGGTCCAGGTCAGCAGCACCAGGCCGCCCGCTCCGCAAAGCCAGACCACCAGCAACGCCAGCAGGTGTCCACGCGGTGGGGTGGGGTTCATGGTGCGATGCATGCGCTAGGGCAGTTGCTGTTGGGGTTGGCGGGTGGAGCTGTCTGGCTTGATCGGTCGGAGGGTGCGCTGCGGATGTGGGGCTGTTCGCAGAAAGTCTAGCAGCGCTCCCTGTTTTCCGGTATCCGAAAATGCAGTGCTGCGGTAAACCCCCTAGACTTCGGGGCTGGCAGTTTTCTATCTTTGCCCACCCCCACTTTTTCTGGAGAACCCCCATGTTCAATGACGACCTCCATGCCGATGCCAGAGCGCTGTTGCCCGGCCGCGCCACCGATGCGGGTGCCACCCGCCGCACTGCACTGCAGGCCGCGCTGGGACTGGGTTACGCGGCTGCTGCTGCGCCCGTCATGGCCCAGACGGCCATCGCCACGCCGGCAGACGGACTGACGGCCGGAGAGGTGAGCTTCATGGTCAATGGTTTCAAGGTGCCGGCCTACCGCGCCGCGCCGGCCGGCAAGACGGGATTGCCGGTGGTGCTGGTGATTCAGGAGATTTTTGGCGTACACGAATACATCGCCGACACCTGCCGCCGTTTTGCCAAGGCGGGTTACCTTGCCATTGCCCCGCAGCTGTATGCGCGCCAGGGCGATGCCTCTTCTTACACTGAAATCGCCAAGCTCATGGCCGACGTGGTGGCCAAGGTGCCCGATGCCCAGGTGATGGCCGACTTGGATGGCGCCGTGGCCTGGGCGGCTGCCAATGGCGGCGACGCCGCGCGTGTGGGCATTACCGGCTTTTGCTGGGGCGGCCGCATCACCTGGATGTATGCCGCGCATGGCCCGGTGAAGGCGGGGGTGGCCTGGTATGGGCGCTTGGTGGGGCAGGCCAGCGAACTGACCCCCAAGCACCCGATTGATATCGCGCCCATCCTCAAGGCGCCGGTCCTGGGCCTGTATGGCGAAAAAGACACCGGCATCCCCCTTGACACGGTTGATAAGATGAAAGTCGCCTTGGCCAGCGGCTCCGCGCAGGCCAAGGCGTCGGAATTTGTGGTGTACCCCGATGCGCCCCATGCCTTCCATGCCGACTACCGCGCCAGCTTCCGCAAGGAAGCGGCCGAGGACGGCTGGAAGCGGGCGCTGGCCTGGTTCAATAAACACGGCGTGGTTTGATCACCACGGCCTCCTGCCGCATCCTGAGCCGCCCCGATGGGCGGCTTTTTTTACCCTTGCGGCAGGGCATGAAAATTTGAAGTAAAAACAAGCCCTAGCGCTTATCCATAAAGCACAAGAAGCTATGACTTTGGTAGCAATTCTCCTGGCCACCCTGGCCGCTGGTATTGGCAGCGTGTGGCTGGCCGCGCTGCTCATGCGGCTGGGCCTGGGCGGGCGGGGCGACAGTGTGGGCCCCCAGCACCTGCTCAGCCTGGCGGCGGGCGCCTTGCTGGCCACGGCCTTCATGCACCTCTTGCCCGAGGCGTTTGAAAGCCAGGCCGGTGCGCACGACCTGTTTGCCACGCTGCTGGTGGGCTTGGTGTTCTTCTTTTTGCTCGACAAGGCCGAGCTGTGGCACCACGGGCATGAGCACAGCCATCCTGAGCCCGCAAAACACGACCCTGCCCACGGGCATGCGCATTCCCATGCCGGGCACGAAGGCCATGACCATGGCCACGCGCACCACCACCACGGCCCGCGCGCGGGCGGCTGGGCGGTGCTGACGGGCGACAGCGTGCATTGCTTTGGCGATGGCATCCTGATCGCCTCGGCCTTCATGGCGGACATCCGCTTGGGCGTGATCGCCGCCGTGTCGGTGCTGGCGCACGAGGTGCCTCACCACATGGGCGATCTGGTGGTGCTGCGCCAAAGCAGCCCCAACCGGCGCATGGCGCTGGTCAAGGTGTCGCTGGCAGGTGCCGTGACGGCGCTGGGCGGGGTGGTGGGCTACTTTCTGGTGGGTCAACTGCACGATTTCCTGCCGTATTTCCTGGCCGTGGCATCGAGCAGTTTTGTGTACGTGGCGCTGGCCGACCTGATCCCCCAGCTGCAAAAGCGCCTGACAGCGCGCGAAACCATTGCGCAGATCGCCTGGCTGATCGCCGGCATGGTGGTGGTCACGCTGGTGAGCGGGGCTGCGCACAACCACTGAGACTATCCACGGGGTTGGGCGGCCCCAGGCTCAGCCCGTGCGCAGCGCCCGGGTCAGAAACTCCAGGCAGTCCTGCACCAGCGGGGGCCGCGCATCTTGGGCGGCATGCACCATGAGCGCCACCTTGCGCGAGATCACCGGGGCCTGCAGCGGGCACACCTTCACGGCGCCTTCGTGCAGGCTGTGGGTGTACAGCCGCGAGATCACGCCCACCGCCAGCCCGCAGCGCACCAGGCTGTAGAGCGACTCGCTGTACAGCAGCTGGTCGGCACGCGCCAGATCGGCCCCATGCTGGCGCAAGGTGGCCATGGCCAGCTCGTAGGTGCTGCCGCGTGCAAACAGTGCCAGCCGCTCACCTGCCAGGTCTTGCCAGGTCAGGCGTGCACGGTGTGCCAGCCGGTGGCCTACGGGCAGCACCGCCACCAGGTCGTCTTGCGCCACGGCGATGGCTTCGATCTGCGGCGGCAAGTCCAGCGCCACACCCAGCGCCAGGTCCACTTCGCCGCGCTGCAGTGCGGCCAGCAGGTCGTCGTTGAGCGGGTCGTACAAGCGCAGGTCCACATCGGGGTGCTGCGCCAGCCACTGCCGCAGGGGCTCGGCCAGCAGGTGCATGGCCGAGGGCAGGGCGGCCACGCGCAGGACGCGCTTGCCATCGTGCAGCGTGCGAAACAGCCCATCCACCCCTTGCTCGTAGCCATTGATGAGTCGCTCGACCTGCGGCAGCAGCAGGGCACCCTGCGGGGTGAGGCGCACATGGTGCGTGCTGCGCTCCAGCACCGGGGCGCCCAGCACGGCCTCCAGCTCGCGGATGGAGGCCGACAGCGCGGGCTGCGTGAGCGACAGGGCCTCAGCCGCCTGCCGAAAGCTCATGGCCCGGGCCACCGCCTGAAAGCTGCGCAACTGGCGCAGCGTGGGGGTGCGATGTGTGGGCGAGGGCTCGGTTGCGGAATGTGTTGCCGGGGTCTTGCTCATAAATTGCTTTTATTGCGCCATCAAATTAAATCACTTCCGTTATCACCCTGCGCTGCATAGCATGCGGCCATGCCCACCTTTGTTGCGCCCGCAGACCCGCTGTACACCTTTCTCCATGCCCTGCCCAAGGTCGAGCTGCACTGCCATTTGCTGGGCACCGTGCGGCGCGAGACGTTCACCCACCTGGTGCGCCGGGCAGGCGCGGCCATCAGCGATGCCGAGATCGAGGCCTTCTACACCCGGGGCGAAAAGCCCGTGGGCGTGCTGCGGGTGCTGCGTGCGCTGGACGCCGAACTCATCCGCAGCCCCGACGACCTGCACCGCCTGACCTACGAATACCTGCAGGATGCCGCTGCGCACCAGGTGCGCTATGCCGAGTTCTTCTGGAACCCCACGGGCACCGCCCAGCAGTCGGGACTGGCCTATCCGCAGGCGCTGGGCGGCATCGTGCGCGCCATTGCCGATGCCGAGGCCGACTTCGGCATCACCGGCCGTTTGATCGCAGCGATTGACCGCGAGGCCCCGCCCGAAGCTGCCACCGAGATGGTCGAATGGGTGCTGGCCCATCGGCGCGACGAGGTGATTGGCATTGGCATTGATTACCGTGAGGTGGACCACCCGCCCGAGTGGTTTGCTCCGGCCTATGCGCTGGCGCGCCGTGGGGGCTCAAGACCACTGCCCATGCGGGCGAATTTGGCATGCCCTGGAACAACGTGCGCACGGCCATCGATGTGTTGCAGGTGGACCGCATTGATCACGGCTACACGGTGCTCGACAACCCAGCCCTGGTGCGCGAATGCGCCGACCGGGGCATCGTCTTCACCGTGGTGCCCACCAATTCGTACTACCTGCGCACGCTGGCCCCTGAGCGCTGGGCGCTGGACCACCCCATCCGCCGCATGCCAGCGGCGGGCCTGCGCATCCATCCCAACACCGATGACCCCACGCTGCACCACGTGAACCCCACACAGGCCTGGGCCATGATGGTGCGCGACTTTGGGTTTGGCGCGGCCGACCTGCGCGGCTTTCTCGTCAACGGCCTGGATGCCGCCTGGATCGACGATGGCACGCGCCGTGCGTGGCGTACGCAGTGGCTGGCGGCGTTTGATGGGCATTTGGCGGCCGCCAGTCCTTTTTCTGTTGCACCCCTCTGAAGGAGTCTTCGCATGTTCACCCCACCTTCGTTTTTGTTGCCACGGCGCGTCGCCTTGCAGCTGTTTGCCGCGCTGCTGGCCGGGGGCACTGGCGTGGCCGCGCAGGCGCAGCCCGCCTGGCCAGCGGCCAAGCCCATCACGCTCATCGTGCCGTTCAGCGCCGGGGGCAGTGTGGATGTGACGGCGCGCCTGATTGCCCAAAAGCTGGCCGAACGCCTCAAGCAAAGCGTGGTGATTGAGAACGTGGCGGGCGCTGGTGGCGTCATCGGCATGGAAAAAGGCGCCAAGGCCGCGCCGGATGGCTACACCCTCGTCCTGGGGGCCGACAGCCCCGCCGCCATTGCGCGGCTGGTGAACCCGGTGGCGGTGCGCTATGACACGCTCAAGGACCTGGCCCCCGTGGGACTGGTGACCACCGCCCCCATGGTGATCGTGGCGCGCCCTGGCTTGCCGGCCAACAACCTGGCCGACGTGATCCGCCTGGCGCGCGAAAAGCCGGGGCAGTTGAGCTACGCCACGTCGGGTGTGGGCACCGTGCTGCACCTGGCCATGGAACGCGTCAAGGACCAGAGCAAGACCTTCATGGTGCATGTGCCCTACCGGGGCGGCGCCCAGATCGTGACCGATGTGGTCGGCAACCAGGTGGACCTGGCCGTGCTCATCAGCGTGACGGCGGCGCCGCACATCCACAGCAAGAAGCTCAAGGCCATTGCCCTGACGGACGGCCAGCGCCTGCCTTCGCTGCCTGATGTGCCGACCGTGGCCGAGACCGCAGGCTTCAAGGGGTTTGACATGGTCTCGTGGACGGGCCTGTTTGCCCCCGCGCAAACGCCCCCCGCCGTGGTGGAACGCCTGAACCGCGAGCTGGGCGAAGTGCTGCGCATGGACGATGTGCGCGCCAAGCTGGCCGATGGCGGGGCCGTGCCCGGCAAGGGCAGCGCGCCCGAGTTTGCGCGGTTTGTGCAGACCGAAAGCGCTCGGTATGCGGCCATCGTGAAGGCTGCAAACATCAAGGAATAGCCTGCGGACGGGGTCGTGGCTGAACGGCCTTGCGCCCCGTGGTTCTTGATTCAGGTCAACGGGACGTTGGGCGGCCGGGCCATCGGGGCCGTTGCGGCAAGACAAGGACAGGTGTCTGTGCCATGCTGATTGGATGACACCAGCCGACTCAGTCTCTGCCTCTCTCCACTCGCCCTCGATTCGTCTGGGCCTGCTGGCGCAACCCACGCGGTTTCTTTTCTTCACGGGCAAGGGCGGGGTGGGCAAGACCTCGTTGTCCACCGCTGCGGCCATCGCCTTGGCAGACGCCGGGCGGCAGGTGCTGCTGGTCAGCACCGATGCGGCCTCCAACCTCGATGAAATGCTGGGCGTGCCGCTGTCCAACCAGCCGGTGGCCGTGCCCGGGGTGCCAGGGCTGCACATGCTCAACATCGACCCCGACACGGCTGCCGAGGCCTACCGCCAGCGTGTGCTGGCGCAACTGGAGGCCACGGCCACCAGCGACGAGCGTGCCACGGTGCGCGAACAACTCTCGGGCGCCTGCACCACCGAGATCGCTGCGTTCGACGAATTTGCCGCGCTGCTCGCCAGCGAGGGCAGTGACATCGGCCATGTGTTCGACCACGTGGTGTTCGACACCGCGCCCACCGGCCACACGCTGCGCCTGCTGAGCCTGCCCAAGGCCTGGACCGGGTTCCTGGCGGGCAACGACCGGGGCGCCTCGTGCCTGGGCCCGCACTCGGGGCTCAAGATGCAGGAGGCCCGCTTCAACGCCGCCCTGGCCGCGCTGAGCGACCCAGCCCTCACCACCGTGGTGCTGGTCACCCGCCCCGACCCTCGCCCCATGCAGGAGGCCGCGCGCACGGCACTGGAGCTGCGCGCCCTGGGCCTGGCCAACCAGCGCCTGGCCATCAACGGCGTGTTCCATGCCAGCCGCCCGGGACAGGACGCCGTGGCCGACGCCATCGAAGCGCTGGGCCGCGAAGCCATGGACCAGATGCCCGATGCCCTGGCGCAGCTGCCGCGCGACGAGGTGCCGCTGCGCGCCTTTGACACCGTGGGCCTGCCCGCGCTGCGGGCGTTGCTGGGCGGTGGTTCAGTGACCCAGGCCGGCACCGCCGTGAAAGTGGACGTCGCGTTGCAGGCCGAGCCGCTGTCAGCGCTGGCCGATGCGCTGGCCGCCAAGGGCCACGGCCTCATCATGGTGATGGGCAAGGGCGGCGTGGGCAAGACCACCATTGCCGCCGCGCTGGCCGTGGGCCTGGTGCAGCGCGGGCACAGTGTGCACCTCACCACCACCGACCCGGCGGCCCATGTGCAAAGCCAGCTAGACGGCAGCCTGCCCGGCCTCAAGGTGGGGCGCATCGACCCGCAGGTGGAGACCCAGGCCTACATCGACAAGATCATGGCCACGCGCGGCAAGGCGCTGGACGACGCGGGCCGTGCCCTGCTGCTGGAAGACCTGCAGTCGCCCTGTACCGAAGAGGTGGCGGTGTTCCACGCCTTCAGCCGCGTGGTGAACGAGGCACGGAGCGCTTTTGTGGTGCTGGACACCGCGCCCACCGGCCACAGCCTGCTGCTGATGGACGCCACCGGCGCCTACCACCGGCAGATGACTCAGCAGTACGAAGGCCGCGCTGGCGGCGCTATGGCCAAACACATCATCACGCCGCTCATGCGCCTGCAGGATGCCGACATGACCCATGTGGTCATCGTCACACTGCCGGAGGTGACGCCAGTGAGCCAGGCGGCGGCCTTGCAGGACGACCTGCGCCGCGCCCGCATCGAGCCCTGGGCCTGGGTCATCAACAAAAGCGTGGCGGCCACAGGCACCTCAGACCCCTTGCTCCAGGCGCGCCTGGTGGGCGAGCAACAGCAGGCCGCACGCATTGCCAACGGCCTGGCGCAGCGCACCTATGTGCTGCCCTGGCTGGCGACGCCGCCGGTGGGAGTGGAGGCGCTGGGCCAATTGGCCACAGATCCTTTGTCTGAGGGTGTTTGAATGCTACTGAATTTGTAGCTATTGACGCTTTATGGATAAGCGCTAGAGGCCAAAAAAGACCAAAAATCAGCGCGCCAGCTCTTCCCGCACGGCCGCGACCTGCCGGCGTGACACCGCCAGCAGCTCGGTGGACCCCTGCAGCCGCACGGCCCAGCCTTCACCTTCTTCGGGGTCGTAGTGTTTTTCCAGTGCCCGCATGGCGCGCCTTGCCACCAGGGCATTGCGGTGGATGCGCATGAAGCGCGGGGCGAATTTGGTTTCGATCTCGCTCAGTGATCCATCCATGATGTAGCTGCGCGTGGTGGTGCGCACCGTCACGTATTTTTGCTCGGCCTTGAAGTACAGCACCTCGGCCAGGGGCAGGCGTTCGGTGCGGCCCCGGTCCTGGATCAGCAGCGTTTCCCCTTCGGGTGCGCCCTGGGTCGCACTGGGTGCGATGGTGCGGCTGCTGCGTTGTGCCTTGACCAGGGCCTGCTGAAGGCGTTCCCGGCGCACGGGCTTGGTCAGGTAGTCCACGGCATCCAGCTCGAACGCGCTCACGGCGTGGTCGGCATGGGCGGTCACAAACACCACGGCGGGGGCTGGGGCAGGGTCTGCAGGGTGTGGGCCAATGCCAGGCCGTCTTGGCCGGGCATGTGGATGTCCAGCAGTACCAGGTCGAAGGCACGGCCACCTGTGGGGCTCAGCAGTGCCATCGTTTCGGCCGCGTTGGAAGCCTCGGCCACCATGCCACGCGGTCCGCCAGCGCCCTCGGCGCAGTCAGACAGCAGGGTGCGCAGGCGGCTGCGCGCCAGCGCTTCGTCGTCAACGATGAGGATATTCATGGTCGGTGGTGTTGGGGGTGTCTGCAGAAGGCATGGCGCCACGGCGGGCGGTGTCCCGGCGGCCGTTGGTAGGGCTGGAAGGGGGGCGAGAGCGGGTTGTCAGGTCGGTGGAGGGCAGGGTGATGCGCACCTGGTACAGGCCGTCCTGCACACCCGCCGTGAATTCGCCCTGCACATCGTGCAGCAAGGCCAGGCGTGCGCGCACGTTGGCCAGCGCAATGCCGTGGCCCTTGGTGGCCGGGTCATCGACTTTGCTATGTTTTTTGCCTTCCTTGGGCGGCAGGGTGTTGGTGATGCGCACCACCACCCGGCTGCCACGCAGTTCGGTCAGCACCCGCAGCTTGCCACCGCGCGCGCTGGGCTCCACGCCGTGCTTGACGGCGTTTTCCACCAGGGGCTGCAGCAGCAGGGGGGGCAAGCGGGCGCTGTCGGTGCGGGGGTCCAGGTTCCATTGCACCTGCAAGCGTTTGCCAAAACGCACTTCTTCGATGGCGAGATAGCGGCGCGCCAGCGTAATCTCCTCGGCCAGTGTGGTGGATTCACCCTGCTCGATGAGCGCCACGCGGAACAGGTCGGAGAGGTCTTCCAGCAGTGACTCGGCCTTGGCGGGTTCTTCGCGCACCAGGGCGATGGCGCTGTTGAGGGTGTTGAACAAAAAATGCGGGCGGATGCGCGACTGCAACTCGGCCAGCCGCGCCGTGGTAGCGGCCGGGGTGCGGCCCCGGGCGCGCAGCACCAGCGCTGCCACCAGCATGGCGGCCAACAGGGCCCCGGTGGCCGCGCTCGCCAGCCAGGGCGGCGAGGTTGCCATGCCCACCAGCGCCAGCATGGCGCAGGCATAGGCCCCGGCCAGGGCGCCCAGCAGCACCCCAGCGACAAATTGCTGCGCCATGGAGAGGCGCTGCAGCACGGTCTTGAGGCTGCAGGCCGTGACCAGCCACACCAGCGTGGCGGGCAGGGCCCCCCCGTCAGCAGCGCCAGGCTGGCCAGCCATTCAAAGGGGTTGTGGGCCCCGTACATGGCCCCCACGCCCATCACCAGTTCGACAAACAACACGGCCCGCAGTACCACGCCGACCTGGCAGGCGTCGAACACCAGCGCCCGTCCACGGGGCTGCTGGGGGTTGCGCCGGGGGCCCTTGGCGGGGGCTGAATCCTGCGGCGCAGGCGGGGTCGATAAAATTTGGGTGTTTTGCATTGCGGCATCCGGGAAGTCCGGGTGTCTGAACCACCGGATTATTGCCCTCCTTATGTCCAAAGCCCAAGCCACCAGCGCTGCGTCTGCGCCTTCCCACAACCAGCTTGACACCAAGGCCCAGGCCTGGTCGGCGCTGTTCTCCGAGCCCATGAGCGACCTGGTCAAGCGCTACACCTCCAGCGTGTTCTTCGACAAGCGCCTGTGGCAGGCCGACATCGCGGGCAGCCTGGCGCACGCCGAGATGCTGGCGGCGCAAGGAATCATCGGGGCGGAAGACCACGCCTCCATCCAGCGCGGCATGGCGCAGATCACCTCCGAGATCGAGTCCGGCGCGTTTGAATGGAAGCTGGACCTGGAAGACGTGCACCTGAACATCGAAGCCCGCCTGACCCAGCTGGTGGGCGATGCCGGCAAGCGCCTGCACACCGGCCGCAGCCGCAACGACCAGGTCGCCACCGACGTGCGCCTGTGGCTGCGCGGCGAGATTGACTTGATTGGCGACCTGCTGAAAGAGCTGCAGGTGTCGCTGGTCGACGTGGCCGAGCAGAACGTCGAGGTGATCCTGCCCGGCTTCACCCACCTGCAGGTGGCCCAGCCCGTGAGCTTTGGCCACCACATGCTGGCCTATGTCGAAATGTTTGCGCGCGATGCCGAGCGCATGGCCGATGTCCGCCGCCGCACCAATGTGCTGCCGCTGGGCAGCGCCGCGCTGGCCGGCACCACCTACCCGCTGGACCGCGAGCGCGTGGCCAAGACGCTGGGCATGGTGGATGCGCAAGGCGCCCCCATGGTCTGCCAAAACAGCCTGGACGCCGTGAGCGACCGCGACTTCGCCATCGAATTCACCGCCGCCGCCAGCCTGTGCATGGTGCACGTCAGCCGCTTGAGCGAAGAACTCATCATCTGGATGAGCCAGAACTTCGGCTTCATCCGCATTGCCGACCGCTTCACCACGGGCAGTTCAATCATGCCGCAGAAGAAGAACCCTGACGTGCCCGAACTGGCGCGCGGCAAGACCGGCCGCGTGGTCGGCCACCTGATGGGGCTGATCACGCTGATGAAGGGCCAGCCCCTGGCCTACAACAAGGACAACCAGGAAGACAAGGAGCCGCTGTTCGATACCGTGGACACGCTCAAGGACACGCTGCGCATTTTTGCTGAAATGGTCGGCGGCCAGTTGAACCCTGCCACGGGTAAGAAAGAGGGCGGCATCACGGTCAACCCGCAGGCCATGGAACAGGCAGCGCTCAAGGGCTACGCCACCGCCACCGACCTGGCCGATTACCTGGTCAAGAAGGGCCTGCCCTTCCGCGATGCGCACGAAACCGTGGCCCACGCCGTCAAGGCCGCCCAGTCCCATGCGTGCGACCTGTCGGAGCTGCCGCTGAACGTGCTGCAGGGCTTTCACCCCCAGATCGAAAAGGACGTGTACGAGTGTCTGAGCCTGCGTGGCTCGCTCAATGCGCGCAACACGCTGGGGGGCACGGCGCCCGCCCAGGTGCGTGCCCAGCTGGCCCGCCACCGGGCACGTCTGGCCTGAGGCCATCGCTTGATCAATCGGCCGGCTGTGCTGGCCTGATTTTTGCACCGTATCTTGACCATCTACCCTGGAGCTTTGCCATGAAGACTTCCCGCCGCAGCTTGCTGTCCCGCCTTGTGCGCACCAGTGCTTTTCTGGGGGCCGCCCTGACCGTGGGGTTGGCCTCGGCCCAGTCGCCCAAGCCGATTCGCCTGCTGGTGGGGTTTCCGCCCGGTGGGGGGTCGGACGCCATCGCCCGCACCTTGAGCGAAAAACTCAAGGACGAACTGGGCGTGCCCGTGGTCGTGGAAAACCGGCCCGGTGCCGGGGGGCAGATTGCCGCCCAGGCCCTCAAGGCGTCTGCAGCCGACGGCACCACGCTGTTTTTGACCCACGATCACACCATCTCCATCCTGCCCCAGGTGGTCAAGAACCCTGGCTATGAGCCCGCACGCGACTTTGTGCCCGTGGCAGGTTTTGCCACCTTCGTGAATGCGTTTGCAGTGTCGGGCGGCACACCCGCCAAGTCGTTCACCGAGTACGTCAGCTGGATCAAGACGGCGGGTGGTGGCAAGGGGGCGGTGGGCATTCCTGCACCCGCCTCCACGCCCGAGTTTCTGGTCAAGCTGGTGGGGCAGAAGTACCAGGTGGATCTGGTCTCGGCCCCTTACCGAGGCAGCGCGCCCATGATGGCGGACATGCTGGGCAACCAGATTGGTGCGGGCGTGGCCTCGGTCCAGGATTTCATCGAGAACCACAAGGCGGGCAAGGTGCGTGTGGTAGGCGTGCTGGGCACCAAGCGCCAGGCGGCATTGCCGGATGTGCCCACCTTCGACGAGATGGGCCTCAAGGGCTTTGAAGACTTGCCGTATTACGGCATCTACGCCCCCACGGGTACGCCCCAGAAGTTCATCACCGACTTCTCCAGCGCCATGGCCAAGGTGGTGGCCATGCCGGATGTGCGCGATCACCTGACGGCCATGGGCCTGACCGTGGGCTACATGTCGCCCCAGCAGTTGGCCACGCGTGAGAAGGCCTACACCGAAGCCTGGACGCGCATCATCAAGACCAGTGGTTTTGTGGCGCAGTAGTCTGGGGACCGGCCTGCGTGGTCATGCGGTCGGATGCCGCTGTGCTCCAGGGTTCCTGAAAACCTTCGATTTTCAGTAATTCAAGTGAAAATAGCCGCCAGCGCTTATCAGTAAAGCGCTGGTAGCTATTTTATTTGTAGCAAGCATCGGGCAATGTGCCCTTGGCCTCCCGGCCCCGCTCTGCGGTCAGAGCATGGTCTCGCGCTGCTGCTCGGCGCGCGAAGCGCCAATGGCGGTTTCCACCTTCTTGATTTCTTCGGGCGGTGGCAACACAGCAGGCATGCCCAGGGCCTGAATGGACAGCTCGCGGCACCAGCCCTTGGTGTGGTACAGGTGGTGGTCTTCGTCTTTTTCGACGGCCTTGTGCGCCACTTTGAGGGTGTGGCCCACATCGCCCGTGGCCACCTTGGCTACTTGGCCCAGCAACTCCCAGTTGGCGTGGTCCTTGGTTTCTGCATGCACCACGCACTCGCAGGCCACCAGCTGTGCGGCGTCGGGCGCGCCAGACTTCTTGGCCAATTGCATCGCCTGCACCAGTGAAGCACCGATGTGCTTGACCACGGCCCGCGTGGGCGACTGGGCGTCAGGGTCGAGCCCCAGCGCATCGCAGATGCCGCGCACCACGTTCTGGTGCGCCAGCGTTTCTTCCAGATAACCTTCCCATTCCTTCTTCAGGTCCGGGTTCACGGCGCAGGTCAGGGCGGTGCGGTATACCTGCTCGCCGCCGAGTTCGGTCTCCATCATCTGCAGCACCAGGTCGTCCAGTTGATGGCTGTCGTAGTGGCTCTTGGGCATGGGGGCTCCTTCGGTGGTTGGGTGGGTGAGGGAAATGTGCGCAGGCGTTCAGGCCAGAGTGCGAACCTTGGCTTCGCGGTCCCATTGGCGTGTCTGGGCGGCGGCGATGAAGCCCTGGGCGTCTGCCGGGTCCACCACGCCCGCATCGGGCTCAATGCCGCCAGCCTGCAGGATGGCCTGGGTGCCCTTGCAGGCGGCAATGGCCTTGAGGTGGCCGAACGCATCGCGGAACCAGTCCACGGCCGCCGCCTCTTTGGCCAGCTGTGCGCCCATGTCGGGCGACAGGACGGAGGCCACCGCGTCAAACACCACCGATGGCGTACCCGCCAGCTGACCATCCGCAGGCAGCAGCGTGCCGTCCTTCAGCAAGGCACCGCCCACCTTGGGCGCCACGATCTTCACGGTGGCGCCGGCCTTCTCCAGCGCCTTGCGCAGGTTGGCCACCGAGGTGCCGTTCGATCCATCCGCCACCAGAATGCCGATCGAGCGGCCCTGCAGTGTGGGCTTCATGCGGTCGATGATGCGCAGGGCGGGCGAAAGGGGCAGGTCTTGCACGGGCTCGGCGGCGGGTGGGGCCGGGGGCAGCGCCTGCAGCCCCAGGCCATCGGCAACGCGCTGTGCCAGCTCGGGGTCCACGTGCAGCAGGTGGCCCACCACGGCTTCGCGCACATGGGGTGTGCCCACCTTGGACAGCTCGAACACCAGCGCCGAGGCCATGTGGGCCTGCTCTAGCGGGCTCTGGCTGCGGTAGAACATGCGCGCCTGGCTGTAGTGGTCGGCAAAACTCTCGGGGCGGATGCGCCCTTTTCCCCGGCCATCGCCATCGTCGGCCTGTGCAAAGTGGCGAAAGCCTTGTGCCAGCGAGGCGCGGGGCGCGTCCGGCTGAAGGCTGCTGGGCTCGTAGTTGACGCGGCCTTTGAGCGCCTGTACCTGCATTTGCATGTGGCCATCGCGCTGCAGGTTGTGGAACGGGCACTTCGGGGCATTGATGGGTATCTGCGCAAAGTTGGGCCCGCCCAGGCGCGACAGCTGCGTGTCCAGGTACGAGAACAGGCGGCCCTGCAGCAGTGGGTCGTTGCTGAAGTCGATGCCCGGCGGCACATTGGCGGGGCAGAACGCCACCTGCTCGGTCTCGGCGAAAAAGTTGTCGGGCCAGCGGTTGAGCACCATGCGGCCAATCGGCTGCAGGGGCACCAGTTCTTCGGGGATGAGCTTGGTGGGGTCGAGATGATCGACCGGGAAGCGTTCGGCATCTTGCTCAGTGAACAGCTGCACCGACAACTCCCACTCGGGAAAGTCCCCCGCCTCGATGGCTTCGAACAGGTCGCGCCGGTGGTAGTCGTTGTCGGCCGATTGCAGCTTGAGGGCCTCGTCCCACACCGTGGACTGGATGCCCAGCTTGGGCCGCCAGTGGAACTTGACAAACGTGCTCTCGCCCGCAGCGTTGATCAGGCGAAAGCTGTGCACGCCAAAACCTTCCATCATGCGCAGGCTGCGCGGGATGGTGCGGTCGCTCATGGCCCACATGATCATGTGCAGGGTTTCGGGCATCAGCGAGACAAAGTCCCAAAAGGTGTCGTGCGCGCTGGCCGCTTGTGGAAACCCGCGGTCGGGCTCCATCTTGACGGCGTGCACCAGGTCTGGGAACTTCATCGCATCCTGAATGAAGAACACGGGAATGTTGTTGCCCACCAGATCCCAGTTGCCCTCAGGCGTGTAGAACTTGACGGCAAAGCCACGCACGTCGCGCGGTGTGTCTACCGAACCCGCACCCCCGGCCACGGTCGAAAAGCGGGTGAACACAGGGGTCTGTACACCGATGTCGGTCAGCACCTTGGCGGTGGTGTACTTTTTGAGCGAGTGCGTCAGCTCAAAAAAGCCATGGGCCGCCGTGCCCCGCGCATGCACGATGCGTTCGGGGATGCGTTCATGGTCAAAGTGCGTGATCTTCTCGCGCAGGATGAAGTCTTCCAGCAGCGTGGGCCCGCGGGGCGATGGGCGCAGTGAGTTCTGGTTGTCGGCGACTGGGATGCCCTGCTGGGTGGTCAGCACCGGGTGTTTGCCGCCAGCCTGCTGCTGCAGCTCGCCCGCGTTGCCGCGAAAGTTGTCGGACTGGGTCGATGAGGGCAGGGCAGACGGCGATTTGTGGGCCGCGCTGCGCGAGGTAGGGGGTCGTGCCATGGGCGCTCCTGGGTGGTGCGTGGGGTAAAACGAAGCCACCATCTTTGGATGCTGAGGGGGCATGGCGGGTAGGACATGGCCCCATCGGCGCGTCGTCGGGCGCGGGTGATGACGGCTTGCCCGGCGGATACGTAAGTGCATGCAACACCCACCCGGGCGACATGGCACTTTGTTACGCTTGCCGGTTCCTTCGGAGGGGATCGCGTGAACGCAAAAAAATGGATGTTGGCCGCCAGTCTGTCGCTGCTGGCCTGGGGTGCGCAGGCCCTGCAGATCGCCAGCTTCTCGCCCCAGGGCGAGGTGGCGCGCGTGCGCCAGGTGGTGGCCAAGTTCGATGCCGCTGCGGTCAACTTTGGTGACCCCAAGGCGCCAGCGCCCCTGAACCTGAGCTGCAGCGATGCCAGCGTCACCAAGGGAGCAGGCCGCTGGACCGGCGAGCGCGAGTGGGTGTTTGACTTTGAGCGCGACCTGCCGCCGGGCGTGCGTTGCACGGCCAGCGTCAAACCAGGCTTCAAATCGGCCGCTGGCGCAGAGCTGACGGGCGCTAAAAGCTATCAGTTCAATAGCGGCGGGCCGTTTGTGCAGAACCTCCGCCCCAGCACGTACGAGCAGATCGACGAAGAGCAGTTCTTTGTGCTGTTTCTCAATGGCGCCGCCACCACGGCCAGCGTGCAGGCCAATGTGTGGTGCACGGCCGAAGGCGTGGGCGAGCGCATCCCCGTGCGTTTGATCGAGGGCGCCCAGCGCGCCGAGATCCTCAAAGGCCTGGGCCTGGAGAAGGATGCCGCACGCGAGCCCCTGGCCTTTGCCACGCTCGCCTGCAACCGCCGGTTCACCTCGGGCTCGCGCATGCAGATCGTGTTCGGCAAGGGCGTGGCCACCCCCAGCGGGGTCGCCAACACGGTGGAAAAGCGCTTTGACTTCAAGGTGCGCGAGCCGTTCTCGGCCGAGTTCAGCTGCGAGCGCGAAAACGCCCAGGCAGCCTGCCTGCCAATTCGCCCCATGATCTTGTCCTTCAACGCGCCGGTGCCGCGCAAGCTGGCGGCGGCCATCCGCCTCAAATCCGGCAAGGAAACCCTCAAGCCCCAGATAGATGGGGGCGCAGAGGGCGCGCAGGGTGATGCGCTGGTCAACAGCCTGCAGTTCAGCGCCCCCCTGGCCGAGAACACCGCTTTCACCATCGAGCTGCCCAAAGACTTCAAGGACGCCTCGGGGCGCCCACTGCGCAATGCCGACAACTTCCCGCTCAAGGTGTCCACGGGCGGCATGCCGCCGCTGGCCAAGTTTGCGGCGGCGCCGTTTGGCATCGTGGAGCGTTTTGCCGAAGGCCCCGCATCGGACAACCCCCCGGCGTTGCTGCCTGTGACGCTGCGCAACGTGGAGGCCGCCCTGCGCGTGCAGGGTCTGCAAGCGGGCGTGGCGGCCGCCGCCCCACCGGCTGGCAAGGTGAGCACGCTCAAGCCCGGCACCGACGCAGACATCATTGCCTGGTTCCACAAGGTACGGCGGTATGACAGCTACGTGGTGGATCGCAAGCAGGCGCGCCAGGATGTGACGGGCCCCTTGCCCAAGGTGCTCGACGACGACAAGGAATATGTGCAGTCCCGCATGCTGTCGCTGCTGGCGGGCAAGGGCGGCGTCAAGACGCTGGACCTGCCCAAGCCCGCAAGCAACGACCCGCGCCCGTTCGAGGTGGTGGGCATTCCGCTCACGCCCGGCTTCCATGTGGTGGAGATTGCCTCGCAAAAGCTCGGCGCCTCGCTGCTGGACGACCGCCATGGCGAAGGCCGCACGATGTATGTGCGCACCTCGGCGCTGGTGACCAACCTGGGCGTGCATTTCAAGCTGGGCCGCGAAAACGCGCTGGCCTGGGTCACCACGCTCGACAAGGGCCTGCCCGTGCAGGGCGCCACGGTGCGGGTGTCCGACTGCCGCGGAAAGGAACTGGCGCAGGCCGTGACCGATGCGCAGGGCATTGCGCGTGTGGAGGGGCTCTCGTCAGAGCCGCCCGGCTGCAACGCCAATGGCGAAGAGGACGGTGGCCAGGCCTACTTTGTGAGCGCGCGCCACAAGGGCGTGGATGGCGTGGAGGACATGGCCTTTACCTGGAGCGACTGGCAGCGCGGCATCGAGCCTTGGCGCTTTAACGTGCCCACCAGCCGTGCCACCGAGCCGGACGAACGCGCCCACACCATCTTCGACCGCACGCTGTTCCGCGCGGGTGAAACCGTATCGATGAAGCACCTGCTGCGCGCTGAAACGCGCCAGGGCTTTGCGCTCTCAGCGGCGCGACCCGATAAGCTCGTGATCACCCACCTGGGCAGCGGGCAGCAGTTCACCCAGCCCCTGGCGTGGCGGGGCACAGCCACGGGAGGGCTCAGCGCGCAAAGCAGCTTTGCCATCCCGCCCGCCGCCAAGCTTGGGGTGTACCAGGTCGAGCTGGGAGGCAACGGCACGGTGAACGGCAGCCTGGCGTCGGGCTCGTTCCGCGTGGAGGAGTTCCGCCTGCCCGTGCTGGAAGGCCGCATCACCCCGGTGGAAAAGAAAGCGCTGGTGCGTGCGCGCTCAGTGCCCACCGACGTGCAGATCAACTATGTGGCCGGTGGCGGCGCCGCCAACCTGCCGGTGCGCGTGTCGGCCCTGGTGCGCGGCAAGTCCCTGCAGTTCAGCGACTACGACACCTTCAGCTTCAACCCGCCGCGCAAGCGCGAGCAGAGCAACGCCAGCAGCGACGACGAAGAAGCCACCGCCAGCCAGGACGCGCGCGTGATCGCCGACAAGCTGCCGCTCACGCTGGACAAGAACGGTGCGGGCAAGGTCACCATCGACAACGTGCCCCAGGCCCGCCAGCCGCAGGAGCTGCTGCTGGAGGCCACCTATGCCGACCCCAATGGCGAGGTGCAGACCCTTCGCAGCACGCAGGCGCTGTGGCCTGCCGGTGTGGTGGCGGGCATCAAGACCGAGGGCTGGGTGTCTGCCCGCCAGAAGATCCGCTTTCAGGCACTGGCACTGCAACACAACGGCAAGCCTGCGGCCGACACGTCGCTGCAGGTGCAAGCCATGGCCCGCATCACCACCACCACGCGCAAGCGCATGGTGGGCGGCTTCTACAGCTACGACAACCAGACCGACACCAAGGACCTGGGCACGTTGTGCACGGGCAAGAGCGACGCGCGCGGCCTGTTGCTGTGCGAATCCAAACTCGACGAGGCGGGCGAGGTGGAGCTGGTGGTCACCGCCACCGACAAGGACGGCAACACCAGCGTGGCCGCGTCGTCGGTGTGGGTCACGCGCCAGGGCGAGTTGTGGTTTGGTGGTGAAGACCATGACCGCATCGACCTGCTGCCCGAAAAGAAAAGCTACCAACCCGGCGAGACCGCCAAGTTCCAGGTGCGCATGCCGTTCCGCTATGCCACGGCCCTGGTGGCCGTGGAGCGCGAAGGCATCATCGATACGCAGGTGGTGCAGCTCAACGGGCAAGACCCGACCGTGAGCCTGAAGGTGCAGCCCGACTGGGGCCCCAACGTTTACGTGAGCGTGCTGGCCCTGCGCGGCCGCCTGCGCGAGGTGCCGTGGTACAGCTTCTTCACCTGGGGCTTCAAGGCACCGCGCGAGTGGTGGACCTCGTTCTGGTACGAAGGCAAGGAATACCAGGCGCCCACGGCGCTGGTGGATTTGTCCAAGCCCGCGTTCCGCCTGGGCCTGGCCGAGATCCGCGTGGGCACACAGGCCCACCAGATCGACGTGAAGGTGACTGCCGACAAGGAGAGCTACGCCGTGCGCGGCAAGGCCGAGGTCACCATCACCGCCACGCTGCCCGGTGGCAAGCCCGCTGCCAACGCCGAGGTGGCGCTGGCCGCTGTGGACCAGGCGCTGCTGGAGCTGATGCCCAACAACAGCTGGAACCTGCTCGAAGCCATGCTGCAGCGTCGCAGCTGGGGCGTGGAGACCTCGACGGCGCAGATGGAAATCATCGGCCGGCGCCACTACGGCAAGAAGGCGGTGCCTGCCGGTGGCGGTGGCGGCAAGTCGCCCACGCGCGAGCTGCTCGACACCTTGCTGCTGTGGGAGCCCGCCATCAAGCTCGACGCCAACGGCCAGGCCAAGGTGACGGTGCCGCTCAACGATGCGCTCACCACCTTCAAGATCGTGGCGGTAGCGGATGCGTCCACCGGGCTGTTTGGCACCGGCAGCACCAGCATCCGCGCCACGCAAGACCTGCAGATCATCAGTGGCCTGCCGCCGCTGGTGCGCGAGGACGACCAGTTCCGCGCCCAGATCACGCTGCGCAACACCACCAAGACTGCCATGAAGGTAGAGGTGGCACCGCGCGCCACACTGCTCGACCTGAAGCCACAGACCATCGACATTCCGCCCGGAGAGGCGCGTGAGGTGGCCTGGGACGTGACAGCCCCTGCGCAGCTGGCGCAAACGCGCGCCGAAGCCATCCTGTGGGAGATCGAAGCCAAAGACCAGGTCAGCGGCGCCCGCGACGCCCTCAAGGCCCGCCAGCGCATCATCCCGGCCGTACCGCTCACGGTGCAGCAGGCCACGCTGGTGCAGGTGGACGGCAGCTTCAACCTCGATGTGAACCCACCCGCCGACGCATTGCCTGGCCGAGGCGGCCTCAAGATGTCGCTGCAGCCCAAGCTGGCCGAAGGCCTGCCCGGCGTGCGCGACTGGTGGGCGCGTTACCCGTTTGCTTGCCTGGAGCAAAAGACCAGCAAGGCCGTGGGCCTGCGCGATGGCGTGTTGTGGCAGACCGTGGTGGCGCAGTTGCCCACCTACCTCGATAGTGACGGCCTGGCCAATTACTTCCCGCCGCGCGATGGCGATGCCAACCGGGGCAGCGACACACTCACGGCCTACGTGCTGGCAGCCACGCATGAGGCCGCCGCCATCAACCCCGCGTTTGCCCTGCCCGACGCTGCCCGTGCGCCGATGGAGCGTGGCCTGATTGCGTTTGTGGAAGGCCGCATTCAGCGCAATTTCTGGAGCCCGCGCAAGGACCTGGACATGCGCAAGGTGGCCGCGCTGGAGGCGCTGTCGCGCTACGGCAAGGCCCAGGGCCGCATGGTGAGCAGCATCACCATCGCGCCCAACCAGTGGCCCACGCACACGGTGATCGACTGGGTCAATGTCTTGAAGCGCGTGGCCGATGTGCCCCAACGCGACCAGCGCCTGGCCGAGGCGCTGCAGATCTTGCGCAGCCGCCTGTCGTTCCAGGGCACCAAGCTCATTTTCAGCACCGAGCAGGACGACTACTGGTGGTGGCTGATGCAAAACGGTGACGTGAACACTGCGCGCCTGATGCTGGCGGTGATGGACGACCCGGCCTGGAAGGACGACATGGGCCGCTTGGCCAACGGGTTCATCAGCCGCCAGCAGGGCGGGGCGTGGCACACCACCACGGCCAACCTGTGGGGCGGGCTGGCACTGGAGAAGTTCAGCGCCAAGTTCGAGGCCACACCCGTTTCGGGCACCACCAAGGCCAGCATGGGTGGCAACACCGCGAGCGTGGACTGGAGCAAGGTCGAGCGCGTGAAGGCCAGTGACCTCACGGGCGCCGCGCACCAGACCACCTGGTTCGGTGCGCCCGCATCGCCTGGCAACCTCAAGAACAACGACATGTTCCTGGCTTGGGGCAAAGCGGGCGGCAAAGAGAACCTGGCGGTGGCGCACCAGGGCCCAGGCAAGCCCTGGCTCACCCTGCAATCGGTGGCCGCCGTTCAGCTCAAGGCGCCGTTTGCTGCAGGCTATGCCATCACCAAGACCATCACGCCCGTGGAGCAGGCCAACAAGTCGCTGCCCGCAGGCCAATACACGCGCGGCGACGTGCTGCGCGTGACGCTGGAGGTCAACGCCAGCGCCGACATGACCTGGGTGGCCATCACCGACCCCATCCCGGGCGGTGCCACCATCCTGGGCAGCGGCCTGGGTCGCGATTCCGAGATCGCCACGCAAGGTGAGAAGAAGAGCGGCAGCGGCTGGGCTGCGTTTGAAGAGCGCAGCTTCGAGTCCTTCCGCAGCTATTACGAATATCTGCCCAAGGGCACCGTCAAGATGGAGTACACCGTGCGCCTGAACAACGCGGGTGACTTTGCGTTGCCGCCAAGCCGTGTCGAAGCCATGTATGCGCCCGAGATGTTTGGCGAGTCGCCCAATGCGCGGGTGAAGGTGCAGGTGGCCAAATAAGCCCACGCCACCACGCCATAAAGCCGTCATGCACAACCTTGCCCATCGCCCACCCCAGGCATGCATGCCATGAGCCTCAGCGTCTTTCTGGAGCTGCGGTTCTGGCTGCTGGTGGGCTTTTCACTGGTGCTGCCGGTGGGGATTTATGCGCTGCTGCTGGCAACCCGGGCGATCTCGCGCTGGGCGGTGCTGGGGTTTGGCGTGGCCTTGGTGCTGATTGCCGGCGTCGATGTGTACCTGCTGCAGTCCCTGGTGGCGCAGGCCAAAAGTACGCCTTCGCTGGCCGACGATGCCTGGTTCAGCTCCGAACTGACGATTGCGCTGTACGTCCTACCGGTGGTGTTTGGTGGTATCGGCGTCAACCTGATCTCGCACGTGTTGCTGCGGCACCTGACCGAGGCCGAGGGGCGGTTTGACCGGGAGCACTCCGATCGCTGAATCGCAAACACGTTCTTATGATTCTCCGATCCCTTCGTTTTCAGAAAGTCAACCTGCCATGATCCTGGGTCTCGCTGCCAACCGCCTGCACCACCACACCGAAGATGCGGCGCTCTTTTCCTGGTTGCGCGCCTGCGAGGCGGGCATCCGGGAACTGCAACTGGGGTTGCACGCCGTGGGCCGTACGCACGATGCCATCGTCGCTGCGGGCATGCTTCAGGGGTACCGCCCGCTGGTGCGCTACCCCTACGGGCGCGAAGGCGGGTTGATGAAAGTGGTGGCAGAGGTGGTGGGCATGGGGGAAGGACGCACGCTCGATGGCGCGATCTACCTCACCGACCCCGTGGACCCTTCTTCCATATTCCCCGAGGCGCTGGCCCTCAAGCGGCAGTGCGTGATCCACGGCAAGCCGTTTCTCTCCACCGTTGCCAGCGCACGCGACTGGATCGAGATGGAGCGCATCCACGCCGGGTTGCCGCGCGACCCGCAGGCCGACCGGTTTCATGACCATGGCACCCAGACGCTGGCCCTGATTGCGCACGACGCGTGCAAGCAGGCCATGCTCGACTTCGCCGATCGCAACTTTGATGTGCTGTCGCAGTTTCGCCACCGGGTGGCCACCGGCACCACGGGCCAGCGACTGAACGCCCTGGCCTGGAGCAAGGGCTGGCCCGACGGGCAGCCCTGGGTGCAGCGCTTTAACAGCGGGCCGCTGGGTGGCGACGCGCAGATTGCCGACCTGGTGCTGGAGCGCCGTTGTCACCGCGCCGTTTTCTTTGAGGACCCGCATGTGGCGCGCCAGCACGAGGCCGACATCCAGTTGCTGGAGCGCGCCGTGACCACCGCCACACACGACGCGGTGTGTGTCACCGTTCCGGGCGTGGCGCAGCGCTGGTGCGACGCCGTGCGCTTGCGCGCAGCGCGCTGATGGCGCTTTCATTTCTGTGCGTTTGTGTTCCTTCCCTTCGATTTCTTCTTCACCGTGCGCCTGCGAACGCAGGCCGCCGCTCTGGTGCTGGCGGCCTGCGCCTCGGGCGCCTGGGCCATTCCCACGTTTGACGAGGTGCGCACGGACTTCAAGCCCTCGGACACCCTGATCCTCTCGCGCGAAGGCGAGGTACTGCAGCGCCTGCGCACCGATGCCACCGTGCGGCGCGGCCAGTGGGTGGCCTTGGCCGATGTGTCCCCCGCGCTGCGCCAGGCGCTGGTGCTCAGCGAAGACAAGCGGTTTTTTGAACACAGCGGCGTGGACTGGCGTGCGGCCTCGGCGGCCGCCTGGGGCAACCTGTGGAACCAGCGCACGCGCGGGGCCAGCACCATCACCATGCAGCTCGCGGGCCTGCTGGACGGGGACTGGCGCCAGGGCCCCGGGGGGCGCACCGTGGTGCAGAAGGTCGGCCAGACCGTGGCGGCCCAGGTGCTGGACCGGCGCTGGCGTAAGGACCAGATCCTGGAGGCCTACCTCAACCTGGTGCCGTTTCGCAGCGAGCTGGTGGGTATTGATGCGTTGAGCCGGACCCTGTTTGGCAAGGCCGCCCACGGCCTGGACGACCGCGAGGCGGCTGTCGCTGCGGCTCTGGTGCGCGCGCCCAATGCCCGGCCCACGCTGGTGGCGCAGCGTGCCTGTGGCGTGCTGCGTGATATGCAGCGGCTGCCGCAGCGCGCTGGTGAAACGACCACCCGGGTGGAGTGCGATGCCTTGGACCTGTTCACCACCGCCGCCTTGCAGCGCCGCGCGTTTGATGCCAGCGAAGGCGTGGCCCCGCACTTTGCGCGCTACCTGTTGCGCCAGCGGCACAAGGACGGCGCGGTGCCCGAACGGGTGCCCAGCACGCTGCGCGGCCCCTTGCAGCGTTTTGCCGTGCAGAGCCTGCAGCAGCACCTGCGCGAGTTGCGCGGGCGCCATGTGGAAGACGGCGCGGTGCTGGTGCTGGACAACGCCACGGGCACGGTGCTGGCCTGGGTCGGCTCGTCCGGCCAGCTCAGCCAGGCCAGCGAGGTGGACGGGGTGCTGGCGTTGCGCCAGCCGGGCTCCACGCTCAAGCCGTTCTTGTACGCCCAGGCGATTGCAGAACGGCGGCTCACGGCGGCCTCGCTGGTGGAGGATTCGCCTGCGCAGATCACCACAGCGGCGGGGCTCTATATCCCGCAGAACTACGACCGCCAGTTCAAGGGCTGGGTGTCCGTGCGCACGGCCCTGGCGGCGTCGCTCAACGTGCCGGCGGTGCGCACGCTGGTCATGGTGACTCCCGACGCTTTCCATCGGCAGCTTGGTGCGGTGGGTTTGCCGTTGCGCGAAAGCGGTGATTATTTTGGCTACAGCCTGGCGCTGGGCAGCCCCGAGGTGCCGCTGCTGCATCTGACCAATGCCTACCGCACGCTCGCCAACGGCGGGCGGGCCAGTCCTGTTGCAATCACGCCGGGCAAAAGCTGGCGGGTGAGCGCCGAAGCCCCGACCGATGCCAAGCCCCGCTTCACCCCGGCCATCGACCCACGCGCTGCTTTCATCGTGGGTGACATCCTGTCCGACGGCAATGCACGCGCCCGCACTTTCGGCACCGACAGCGTGCTGGCTACGCGCTTTTGGAGCGCCGTGAAAACCGGCACCAGCAAAGACATGCGCGACAACTGGGCGGTGGGCTGGTCTGAGCGCTATACCGTGGGCGTATGGGTGGGCAATGCCAGCGGGGCTGCGATGCATGACGTGAGCGGAACCAGCGGCGCGGCGCCTGTCTGGGCGCAGGTGATGGGCTTTTTGCATGCCCGCGAGCCCAGCCGGGCGCCCAAGGCCCCTGGGGGCCTGGTCAGGGCTGCTGTGCGGTTTGGCCCGGGGCAGCCGCCGTCTGCAGGCGTGCCCCAGCCGCTGGAGGCTGCCCGCGACGAATGGTTTGTGCCCAGCACACAGCAGCCTTTGTTTGCTATTGATTCAATAGCTTCAGGGCCATATTCCACTAGCGCATTCGGCCGAAAATCCTCCAAGAATGCTGTGCAGACTCCCACAGCGCCTCCTGCAGGTGTCGCTGCGCGCATCACTGCACCAGCGTCCGGCACGGTGATCGCTCTGGACCCGGACATCCCGCCCACGCGCCAGCGCCTGCAGTTCACCGCCACAGGCGACGCAGTGCAGTGGCGCATGGACGGCAAACCCTTGGGCCGGGGCCCCCGGGTGGCCTGGTTGCCCTGGCCCGGGCGGCATGTGGTGCAGATCACCGACGCGCAGGGCAAGGTGCTGGACGAGGTTCGGTTGGAGGTGCGCGGCGCAGGTGTGGTGTCCGCGCCCCCCCGGGCAGGTGCGCATTGACGCTGGTAAATCCGAGGAATACGGTGTGACTTGGGGCTAAGTCCCAGTTAAGGCGGCTGTTTAAAATAGTTACAAACTATCCCTATGCCCTCTCTTCGCCAGTTTTTCTCTCACCGCCTGATCTGGCTGGCCTTGCTGGTGGCTTTGGGCATTGGTGCGTTGTTTGCCCGCGCTATCTGGACGATCCGCAACGACGAGTGGAGCTACGCGGAGCAGACCAACGCCAACCTGGCGCGCACCCTGGAGCAGGGCCTGGCCTGGTCGCTGGACTCATTTGACAAATCCCTGGAGGGTGTGGCCCGCGAGGTGGCCCGGCCCGATGTGTGGGAGATGCCCCCCGAGCTGCGCTCGCGGGTGGTGTTTGACAACTCGCTGCGCGCACGCGGTGCGGGGGATGTGCTGGTGCTGGATGCGCAGGGCAATGTCATCCTGGACTCGGGCTCCATCGCCCCGCGCAAAGTCAACTTTGCCGACCGAGACTATTTTCTGGCGTTCCGTGATCGGGGCGAGCAGGGGCTGTTCTTTGGCAAGCCCGTGCCATCGCGGGTGACGGGCCTGAACATCCTGCCCATCTCGCGCGCCTACTTCAACGCTGACGGCAGTTTTGCCGGGGTGGTGGTTGGGGCCATCCGCCTGAGCTATTTCAACGAACTGTTTGGCTCGCTGGACTTGGGCTCCAACAGCGGGATCAACATGTTCCGTCAGGACGGGGTGGTGATCTCCCGCTTTCCCTACGGTGATGCCGATGTCGGCAAAACCATTGCAGGCAGCCCCAACCTGCTGCGCTTTCAGGCGGAGGGCACCGGCTCGTTTGTGGGCCGGGCCGCGCTCGACGGCGTAGAGCGTCTGTATTCCTTCCGGCCAGTGGGTAACTACCCCCTGATCCTGAACGTGGCCCAGTCCACCGAAACCATCCTGGCCAAGTGGACGCGCAGCGCCTGGGTGCTGGGCAGTTTTGCGGTGCTGCTGATGGCGGGTTGCCTTGGTCTGGCCCTGCTGTTCGTTCGTGAACTTGTGCTGCGCCAGCAGGTTTCGGCACGCTTGGCAGAGGCCGAGCACGACCTGCGCACCACCCTCGACAACGTGCCCTCCATGATTGCCTACTGGGATGCCAGTATGCACAACCGCTTTGCCAATCGGGCGTCGCTGGAGGAGTTCGGCACGTACCCGGTGCCAGTGCGTGGCCGACACATCAGCGAGCTGGTCAGCGAAACCCGCTACGCCGCCAGCAAGCCCTACTACGACCATGCTTTGGCGGGCGCGCCGCAGTGTTTTGAGCGCACCGACAAGGACTCGCAGGGCCTGCCGCGACACAGCATCGTCTCCTACCTGCCCGATGCGGATGCGCGCGGCGTGGTCACGGGCCTCTTCGTGCAAGTGACGGACATCACCGAGCGCAAGCGCATGGAGAACGAGCTGTTCGACGAGAAAGAGCGCGTGCGCCTGACGTTGCAAGCCATTGGCGACGCAGTGGTCTGCTCAGACGCGAATGGCATGGTGACCTACCTCAACCCGGCGGCCGAGCGCCTCACCGGCTGGCAGGCGTTTGACGCCGCAGGCCACAACGTGGACGAGGTGATCAGCCTGCGCAGCCCCAGCAGCGACCAACCGCTGCCCAGCCCGCGGCGCATCGCCATGCAGCAGGGCACGGCCATGGAAGCAGTGCGCGGCGTGGTGGTGCACCGCACCAACGGCCAGCGTTGTCAGGTGGAAGAAACCGCCAGCCCCATCACCGATCGCCATGGCACGGTGACCGGGTCCGTGGCTGTGTTGCGCGATGTGACCGAGGCCGTGGCCATGGCCGAGCGCATGTCGCACCTGGCCCAGTACGACGCGCTGACCGACCTGCCCAACCGTGTGCTGTTGCAGGACCGCGCCAACCTGGCCATCGCCCAGGCGCGGCGTGAGGGCAAGTCATTGGCCGTGATGTATCTGGACCTGGATGGCTTCAAGGAGGTCAATGACCGCTTGGGCCACGACGTGGGCGATGCGCTGCTGGTGCAGTTTGCCCAGCGCCTGAAGGCTGCTGTGCGGGCATCCGACACCGTGTGCCGCCAAGGGGGTGACGAGTTCGTGGTGCTGCTGCCCGGGCTGGATGGTGCCGAGTCCGCCTGTGGCGTGGCGCGCAAGATCCTGGCGTCATGCGACGAGCCGTTTGATCTGGCGGGGCATCCCCTGCATGTGGGGCTCAGCGGCGGCATTGCGTTGTTTCCCCAGCACGGCGATACGTTTGACTCCCTTTCGCGCCATGCCGACAGTGCCATGTATGCCGCCAAACGCGGCGGCCGCATGCGCTTCATGCTCTACCAGGGGCCACACGCCGAGCCCGAGGTGGTGTTGCCCGACGCAACGGTGGGCAGTGCCAAGTAGCCGTTTGGTCTGCAACTGGCGATCTTTTGGCGAATGAATTGCTATTGAAAATATAGCTGCTTGTGCTTGCCATTCCAGCGCAATCCCGGGTTTTTGCTATGTATCGGCGCGAACCGCGCTTCATGGCGGCAGGGGGCGCTGGAAATTTGTTGCAGCCCATCGAAATAATTTTGATGGCTGGCCCGTGCGCCACCGCCTACCATTCGGCGCATTCCCCATTCTGGAGAGCCTGCGTGCCCAATCTGTCCAAAATCACCTGTATCGAAGACCTGCGTGTCATTGCCAAGCGCCGCGTGCCGCGCATGTTTTATGACTACGCCGATTCGGGCTCGTACACCGAGGGCACTTACCGCGCCAACACCGCCGACTTTCAGGGCATCAAGCTGCGCCAGCGCGTGGCCGTGAACATGGAAGGCCGCAGCACGCGCACCACCATGATCGGGCACGATGTGGCCATGCCGGTGGCCATTGCGCCCACGGGCCTCACGGGCATGCAGCATGCCGATGGCGAGATCCTGGGGGCGCGGGCCGCCAAGGCGTTTGGCATTCCGTTCACGCTGTCCACCATGAGCATCTGCTCCATCGAGGACATTGCCGAACACACGGCGCGCCACCCGTTCTGGTTCCAGCTGTATGTGATGCGCGACCGCGATTTTATCGAGCGCCTGATCGACCGTGCCAAGGCAGCCAACTGCTCGGCGCTGCAACTCACGCTGGACCTCCAGATCCTGGGCCAGCGCCACAAGGACATCAAGAACGGCCTGTCCACACCGCCCAGGCCCACCATTGCCAACCTCATCAACCTGGCCACCAAGCCACACTGGTGCCTGGGCATGCTGGGCACCAAACGCCGCACCTTCGGAAACATCGTGGGCCACGCCAAGGGCGTGGGCGATTTATCGTCGCTGTCGTCCTGGACGGCCGAGCAGTTTGACCCGCAGCTCAACTGGGGCGATGTGGAGTGGATCAAGAAGCGCTGGGGCGGCAAGCTGATCCTCAAGGGCATCATGGACGCCGAGGACGCCCGCCTGGCCGTGAACAGCGGCGCCGATGCGCTCATCGTCAGCAACCATGGCGGCCGCCAGCTCGACGGAGCCCCTTCGTCGATTGCCGCGCTGCCCGGCATTGCCGAGGCCGTGGCCCAGATGGGCGGTGGCATCGAAGTCTGGATGGACGGCGGCATCCGCAGCGGGCAGGACGTGCTCAAGGCCCGCGCGCTGGGCGCACAGGGCACCCTGATCGGGCGCAGCTTTTTGTACGGCCTGGGCGCCTATGGCGAGGCGGGCGTGACACGCGCGCTGCAGATCATCCAGAAGGAGCTGGACATCACCATGGCGTTTTGTGGCCATACCAATATCAACACGGTGGATTCCTCCATCCTGTTGCCGGGCACCTTTCCGACCGCCTGAGTCGAGCCAGGCCCATCACCGGGTGGGCGCCACCGGCGCAGGCGCAGGCAGACGTTTGAGCGTGGCCAGATAGGCCACGACATCCTCGCGGTCGCGCGCATCGTCGAGCTGGTAGTCCATGCCCTGGCCGGGGATCAGCGCCTCAGGGTCAGTCAGCCAGGCCTTGAGCGTGGCCCGTGTCCACAGCAACTTGCTCGTGCGCAGAGCGGGCGAATAGTCAAAATCCTTCAGCGCTCCTGCGCGGCGGCCCACCACGCCCCGGTGCGCGGGGCCATCGCCATGCTCGTCTGTGCTGTGACAGCTACTGCAATGTGCGGCGTAGAGCGCGCGGCCACGATCCACCGACTGGGCGTTGCTGGGGCTGTGAGCCACCCACAGGAGGGCAATGACCGCCCCAACAAGACGAACATGGGACAGCGGCAGGTGGGTGGGCATCGTGGGTGATTGACAAAAAAAGGGGCGTGCGTGAAGACCTTCCGCACGGAGGCGAATGGGGCGAATAGGGCATGAGCCCCTGTAATACGCGCCATGCGCTCGGCTGGATTCAACCCTTTCATCCCTTTGGGGTGTTGGTGGCGCCGGGTGGCGCCCCGCACAGATTCTGGGCGCAGTTCCTTTTTTTGTTCAGCGCAGCACATCCAAAGTGCTCGCTGTGGCGTATTCACCTACAGCAAAGCCCCGCAACCCCTTGTGAACAGACCAATCCCAGACAATGGGCGCATGAGCACCCTCTACCCAGACAGTGAACTGATGGACCTCCTTGACCGCATCGCCGCGCAGGACGATTCCGCGCTGAAAAAGCTGTACGAGCGCACATCGTCCCAGCTTTTTGGCCTGGCCCTGCGCATTGTTCGCAACCGCGATGCGGCCGAGGATGTGCTGCAGGAGGCTTTCATGGGCATCTGGCGCGGTGCGGGCAACTACCGTGCATCGCTGAGCCCGCCCATGGCCTGGATGGGGCTCATCGTGCGCAGCCGGGCGCTGGATTCCTTGCGCAAGCGCACCAGCGACCGGGCCGACCTGATGAACGAGCTGGACGACGATATGGCGCAGATCCTGGAAGGCAACTCGCCCAACCCCATGGATGCTGCCGACGCCAGCGAGCAGGCCTTCGCGCTGCACCAATGCCTGGGCAAGCTCGACCACAAGCAGCGTGAGGTGGTGAGCCTCGCCTACCTGCGTGACCAAAGCCATGGCGAGCTGGCCGAGCAGCTCAAGCTGCCGCTGGGCACCGTCAAGACCTGGATTCGCCGGGGGTTGGAGCAGTTGCGCACCTGCATGGCGCGGTACGCCTGAGAACGCAAAGGCCACCATGAACATTACCCAGCACCCCGATCTGCTCGACCGCCTGGCCGCCAGCTATGCCCTGGGCACATTGCGCGGCGGTGCCCGCCGCCGTTTTGAAACCCTGGCCCGTGAGCACGCCACTGTGCGTGCCGCTGCCCTGGTGTGGCAGACCCGCTGGTCGGGCCTGACCGAGCTTCAACCCACCGTACAGCCTGCGCCGGCCGTGTGGACACGCATCGACAACTTGCTGCGGGCCGACCAATCTGCGCAGGCCATGCGTGCCGCCCGGGTGCCCGAGTCCACGCAGACTGCCGGAGGCTGGTGGCGCAACCTGCTGGTGTGGCGTGGTGCCTCTGCCGTGGGCGCCCTGGCCACCCTGGCAGCCGTGGTGGTGGGTGTGCAGATCAACGGAGGCTTGCGCACCACTAAGGGGGCGCAAATTGCCGCTTTGCAGCAGCAGTTGCAGGTCGCGCCCCAGATCCAGTATGTGGCGGTGTTGGCCGATGACAAGGCCGCCGCGTCGATGCTGGTCACCTTCGACCCCAAGAACAACCAGTTGGTGCTGCAGCGCGTGGGGGGCTTTCAGGAGGGCACCGACAAGTCCCTGCAGCTATGGGCGTTGCCGCCTGCGGGTGGTCCGCGCTCGCTGGGCGTGTTGGGGCAGGACAAACTGCTCAAGCTCGTGGCGGGCGAGGCCGACGTGAAGCAAGTGCCTACGCTGGCCATCAGCCTGGAGCCCAAAGGGGGTGTTCCCAGCGAGACCGGGCCCACGGGCCCCGTGCTGTTCAAGGGTGAGCTGATTCAGCGCATGCTCTGACACCGGTTCGTGTTGGGTCGGTGGGCGCCCTTTCGAGGGGGCTGTTCCGGTGGTGTGGGTCAACGAAGGGGTTGTAGGGGTTTTCCTTCTGGGCAAATTTTTTGTGGTTTTTGAATCCACCGGGGCGCGCGGGCCGTAAGTAGAAGGCAACATCTTCTTACAACCCATTTCTGCACTGGAGACCACGATGAAACACTGGCACCGAACCACTCTGCTGGCGGCCCTCGCAACCACCGCCGGACTGGCCCAGGCCGACACCGGCAAGTTGCTGCTCACCGCCGGTGTCAGCACCATTGCGGGGTCAGCGGGCGGTGGGCTTACCCCCTGGGCGGTGATCGGCAGCAACGCCACCGAGGGCGAAATCGGTTTCAGCGGCTACGCCACACGTGCAGCTACCAAGGACTACAGCCTCAACGGCTATGGCGTGGCCCTGGGCCTGCACGACAGGGTGGAGCTGTCGCTGGCGCGCCAGGACTTTGATGCATCTCCCGCCATCGCCTTGAACGGCATAGCGCCGTTTGGCGTGGCACCCGGCCAGCACATCAAGATGGACGTGATCGGCATCAAGGTGAAGGTGGCGGGTGATGCCGTGCTGGAGGCAGATTCGTTCATGCCACAAATCGCCGTGGGCATCGAACACAAACAGACGCATCCCGGCTCCATCGGGTCTGTGCTCGACTTTTTGGGCACCAAGACCAGTGGCACCGATCTGTATGTCAGTGCCACCAAGCTGCTCTTGGCCCAAAGCCTGCTGGTCAACGGCACGCTGCGCTACACCAACGCCAACCAGAACGGCCTGCTGGGCTTTGGCTCTGCCGCGCCGGGCAAAAACAGCCGCAGCCTGCAACCCGAGTTTTCAGTGGCGTACCTCATCAACAAAAATCTGGCAGTGGGTGCTGAATACCGCTTCAAGCCCAACAACCTGCAGGCCTTGGGCGCTGCGGCCGGCTTGGGGTCTGCGCTGCGCGAGGACGACTGGAAGGACCTCTTCATTGCCTGGGCGCCCAGCAAGAACCTGTCGCTGACGCTGGCGTATGTCGATCTGGGCCGCATCGTACCCGGCATCACCAACAACCGCCGCCAGACGGGTTACTACCTCTCTGCCCAGGTGGCCTTTTGAGCCCGCAGCGGCCATTCACCCCCATTTTGTGAGACCCCCATGAAACACCACACCTTCATCGCCTTGGGCCTGTCCGTTGTCAGCCTGCTGGCCGCGCCCGCCCTGGCACAGACCACCGCCGCCCCCGCAACTACCGCCACCATTGCGGTGGCCCCTGCAGGTCTTTACACAGCCCTGGGCGAAAAGCCCGGTATCACGCGCCTGATGGATGATTTCGTGAACCGCGTCGTTAAAGACCCACGCATTGGAGGCCACTTCAAGGACGTGAAACCCGCAGCGCTGAAAGAGAGCCTGACCGACCAGATCTGCCAGTTGAGCGGCGGCCCTTGCAAATACGAAGGCGCTGACATGAAATCGGCCCATGCCGACATGGACATCAACAAGGGCCACTTCAATGCCCTGGTGGAGGTGCTGCAAAGCGCCATGGACGCCCAGGGCATACCGTTCGCTCAGCAAAACCGTCTGCTGGCCTTGCTGGCGCCTATGCACCGTGATGTGATCACCCAGCGATGAAATGATGAAAAATACTATCGTTTTGATAGCTGCTAGCGCTTTATTTACTTGCGCTAGCGCCGGAAATGTTCAAATTCAGGTGCTGGACCGCGAGGGCAAGCCCGTGCCCGATGCCGTGGTGGTGATGTACCCCGGTGCGGCCGGGGCAGCGGCACCCAGCCTGTTGCAGCCGAGCCCCACCATTGAGCAGGAGCGCATGCGCTTTGTGCCCGCCGTCACGGTGGTGATGCCCGGCAGCACTGTGCGCTTCACCAACCAGGACCGCTGGGACCACCACGTGCGTGGCAACCCGGCCGGGGGCACTGCAAGCCCTGCGGGTGCGGCTGTTGCGCCCGCGGCGGCCAGCACCAACTTCGAGTTGCGCCTGGCGGGCAAGGCCGATGGCAAACCGGCCAACTTCGCTGATGTGAAGCTCGATACACCGGGTGTGGTGTTGCTGGGCTGCCACCTGCACGGCTCCATGCGCGGCCACGTGTTCGTGACCGATTCGGCCTGGACGCTCAAGACCGACAACGATGGCATTGCCCGGTTTGCCAGTGTGCCGGACGGTGCCGCCCAGGTGCGGGTGTGGCACGCCGAGCAGTTGGTGGACCTGCCACGCAAGGCCTTGAATGTGGTGCCCGGCCCGGTGCTCGACACGGTGCAGCTCAGCGTGGTGCCACGTGTGCGCCGCGCGCCCCCCGCAGCGCCCACCAACACGCCGGGCGGGCCCATGGGGTCGTACAGCCAGGCACCTGCGCCATCCCACGGCTCCCATCTCCACTCCGGCAGCTGACCCACCACCACGGCGGGTGGTCCACTGGGTGGCGGGTCTGTGGGGGCGACCGAGACCCCGCAGCCTTCCTTTTTGTCGGTGCTTATCCCGGCAGCCTGAGCCCACCTGACCCTGAAGGCGCCGTGTTGGCGCTGCTCTTGGTGGCGCCGACGGGTGCGCTGCTGCTCGTGTCCTGCTTGACGCTGCCCGCAGGGGCGTTCAGGTACAGGTAAAGCGCCTGCGCATCCACGTCGCTGAGCTGCCCCAGCGACTCGAAAGGCATCACCTGGATGGCCGTTCCATCGGAGCGCTTGCCGGTGCGCAGCATGTTCACAAAACTCGTTGCGTTGGGGTAGCGTGCGAGGGCACTGTCGGCGCTGCTGGTGCCGGGGCGGATATCCGCTGCCGCTGGCCAGTCGGGCGGCCCGCCGGGGATCTTGCCGCCCGACAGGTCCGCGCCATGGCAGCCAATGCACATGTTGGCCACATACTGCCCGTTGGCCAGCGTCACGCCCGCAGCGGTGGGGCGCGAGGGCGCCAGTTGGTGGTCGATGCGCGATGCGGCATCGGGGATGGCACCCAGGCCATACAGTACCCAGGCGGGCTGTGGCAGCTCAATCACGGCCGGCGTTGTGCCTGCCTGGGGCGGCAGTTGGCGCACATACGACACCAGGGCATTGAGGTCGTCGTTGGTGAGCCGGTTGTAGTCCTCGCTGGGCATCACCAACACCGGGCGTCCGTTGGGCTTGACGCCGTGGCGGATGGCACTGTTCCAGTCTTCGGGTTGGTAGCGTGCCACCACTCCCGCAGGCGTGATGTTGGGGCCTGCCAGGCGCGTGCCCTTGCCATCGTTGACGAATTCGCGGCCTGCGCCCTGGGCACCGTGGCAGTCGGTGCAGCCGCGCGATGCATACAGGTAGCGCCCGCGCTCGATGGTCTGCGCATCGGTGGTGTAGGCCACGGGGCGGGGCTTGATGTCGATGTAGCGGTTGCGCTTTTGCTCGGCCAGGTACAGGCCGCTGGCTGCGGTGGCAATAACAACGACACCGAGCAGCAGCGCGCTGCCTGCGGTCCATTTGATCCAGCGTTTCATGGTGGTATCCCTCTTCTTCGAATGAATGAACGACTGAACGAATCAGTGTGTCCAGGCGCCGGATTCTGGGTTCGAAGAAGCGGTTTGTGACCCCCTCACGCTGCAGGGCAAGGCGGGGCCGGTGACTTTTGTCACAAACGGCCCGCCGGTGTAGGCAATTTCCCGGTGCTCAGCGCTCGATGGTCTTGTTCCAGCGCGCGTTCCAGGCGGGGCGGTTCGCGTTCACGCTGTCCCAGTCCAGCGTCACGGCGTTTTTCATACACTGGCTGATCTGCGCTACTTGTGCAGCACCTTCACCCACAGCCGGCGCCTTGGGGTTGGTAGGGATCTGCGCGCCAAACTGCAGCACGTTGGCCTGGGCCAGCGGGCTCAGCAGAAACTCGGCCAGCTTTTGCGCCAGCTCGGGCTCGCTGTTCTTGGCGATCACGCACTGGCCGGTCATCAGCACCACCGAGCCTTCTTTGGGCTGCGCGTATTCGACGGGAATGCCCTTGGCCTTGAGGGCGGCCACGCTGGTCGGTGTGAGCGGGAATAGGGCCGCTTCACCCGTTTGCACCATCTCTGAAATCTTGGCCGAGCTGGGGATGTATTCCAGCACGTTGGGCCCAATCGTCTTGGCCCAGTTGGTAAAGCCTGGCTCCACGTTCTTGTCGTTGCCGCCCTGGATGCGGTTGAACATCAAAAAGCCGTGCAGACCAAACGAAGAGGAGGGCATGGACTGGAACACCACTTTGCCTTTGTACTTGGGGTCTGCAAAGTCCATCCACGACGTGGGCGCAGCCCAGCCCTTCTCGGCAAACATCTTGGTGTTGTAGGCAATGCCCGTCATGCCCAGGCTCACGCCGCTGGCCAAGTCGTCCTTGAAGCGGGCCGCCGGGTAGATGTCGTTCAGGTGCGGGTTGGGGCGCTGCTTCTCGCACAGGCCCATGCCCATGGCGCGCACCATGATGCCGTCGTCCAGAAACATCACGTGCATCTGTGGCTTGTCCTTGTTGGCCTGGGCCTTGGCCAGGATGTCGGACGAAGTGCCTGGCACCACCACCACCTTCACGCCATGCAGCTTTTCAAACGCCGGGAACACGTACTGTGTGTACGCCTTCTCCATCGTGCCGCCATTCATGCCGATGTACAGCGTCTTGGTTTGCGCGGTAGCGGTGCCTGCTGCGGCCACGGCTGCCAGTGCGGCGGCCGCCAAGAGAGCGCGGCGGGTGCTGCGTGTGAAGCGAGGGGAGAAGGTCATGGTGGTTTCCTTTCTGGTGGGGGATGGGGAAGGCGCGTCGGTGGCTGACGTGGTCAGTGGGCAGCGGCAGTGCTGGCCACTTCAGCCACCGTCGTTGGGAGAAATCGCTCAATGGCAAACGCCGCAATCGGCGTGGTGCTGCGGCCGTCGAGCGCCAGCTCGGCCAGCACCTCGCCCACGCCGGGGCCGATCTGAAAGCCCGCACCGGCAAAGCCAAAGCCGTGGATCAGGCCGGGCGTGGTGTGGCTCTTGCCCAGCACGGGCTGGCGGTCGGGCAAGTAGCCCTCGGTGCCGCTCCAGGTGCGAATGAAGTGTGCGTTTTTGAGCTGCGGCAGCAGCTCTACCGCCTGCACTGCCAATGTGGCGATGGCGCTGCGCTCCGAGCGGGCGCGGTCGGCATCCAGTGCCACACCGGCGCCACCGCCCAGCACCAGGTTGCCGCGTGCCACCTGGCGGCAGTAGATGCCGCCACCTTCCACGCCCAGGCTCCAATGCATGAAAAAGGGCAAGGGCTCGGTCACCGCCATGGCGGGGTGGCCCGAGTGGATGGGCACTGCCTCGCCAAACTGCGCCGCCAGCGCACCGGCCCAGGCGCCCGCGCAGTTGATGAGTACCGGGGCGCGCACGGTCACGGCGGTGCCAGAGCGCACGGTGAACAGCTTGCCGTCGTGCTCCACCGACGTCATCGGTGTGCGCTCCAGAATCTGCGCGCCCGCGCGCCGTGCGGCCAGTGCGAACGCGGGCGACACCAGGCGCGGGTTGGCTTGGCCGTCATCGGGGCATAGCGACCCGCCCATCGCACGCCCGCCCAGCCACGGGCAGCGCTCGCGCAGGGTGGCGCCAGAAATCAGTTGAATGCCCAGGTCGAAGTCGCGGCTCACCTCCGCATACTTTTCCAGCGAAGCCATGTCCGCCTCGCTGCGGCCGATCTTGAAGTGCCCGCTGCGCTGGTATTCGCCATCGGTGCCAATCAGCGCGGGCAGATTGGCCCATACCTGGTGCGCGCGCTGCGCCAGCGGCAGCTGGCTCACAGGGCGCCCCTGGCGGCGCACGCCGCCGTAGTTCACGCCGCTGGAGCGGGAGCCACACAGGTCGCGCTCCAGCAGCACCACGCTGACGCCCTTGCGGCGCAACGCCAGCGCGGCCGATGCGCCCATGATGCCACCGCCCACGATGGCGACGTCGGTGTCTATCACTCGGGTGCTGGTGGTCATGCGGTGTGCTCCGCCGTGGCGCTGGCAGCGCCAGCGGCCTGGGCCTGCAGATGGATCGGAATCGGCTTGATGGGTGCTTGCCCGCGCAGGCGTCCCACCAGCTCCACCGGCTTGCCCGTCGCCTGGGCCAGGATCTCAGCCGCAGCCACGCCGCACATGCGGCCCTGGCAGCGGCCCATGCCCACGCGGGTCAGGGCTTTCAGGCGGTTCATTTCGTCGGCCCCGGCGTCGCGCGCGCAGGCGCGCAGCTCACCGGCTGTGATGTTCTCGCAGCGGCACACCACCAACGCATCGGGCGCGTTGACGGCCCAGTCGGTGGGGAAGGGGAAGGCGCGCTCCAGCCCTTGTCTGAAAGGCATGAGCTTCGTCAGCTTGCTTTCCAACTCCGCAGCGCGTGCGGCATCGACCTTCACCCCGTGGTCGGCCAGCAGCGCCAGCGCGGCGCGCTCGCCCGCCCATTCAGCGGCGTCCGCGCCCATGATGCCCGCACCATCGCCCGCCAGGTACACGCCTGGCACGCTGGTGCGGCCTGCGCTGTCGCGCTCGGGCAGTTGGGCGCGGTGCATGGGGGCCCAGGCAAAGCGGCAGCCCAGCAGGTCGGCCAGTTGGGTTTCGGACCGCAGGGCATAGCCAAAGCCCACGGCGTCGCAGGGCACGCTGTGCTCACTCCGGCCGTCGCTCCATACCACGGCGTTCACCCGTGTTTCGCCCTCCACACGCACGGGCCGCACGCCGGTGTGCACGGCCACGCCATGGGCACGCAGCCAGCCCACGTAGTACAGGCCCTTGGCCAGCACGGAAGGCTGGGTCAGCATGCCGGGCAGGGCGGCCAGCTGGTCGGCAAAGCGGGCGGTGTCGAGCACCGCCGCCACCTTCACACCCGCCTGTGCGCCTGCCTTGGCGTATTGGTACGCCACCAGGTACAGCAGCGGCCCGGTGCCCATCAGCACCACGTTACGGCCAATGGTGCAGCCCTGAAACTTCAGCGCCACCTGCGCGCCGCCCAGTGTGTAGACCCCTGGAAGTGTCCAGCCCGGCACGGGCAGCACGCGGTCGGTGGCGCCGCTGGCCACGATGAGCTGGCCGTAGGGCACCGTGCGCGTGGTCTGCGTGGGGCCGTGCAGCACGTCAAGCTGGCCGCCCTGGGCGTTCCATACCAGGCTGTTGGGTTGATAGTCGATGTGCGCGTACAGACCATCCAACGTGCTGTGCAGCGCTGTGGCGCGGTGGGCCTCGGTGCCGTACAGCGTTTGCGCGCTGCGTGCAAAGTGGGCGGGCGGGCGGCGGTAGATTTGCCCGCCGCCGCGTGCAGATTCGTCCATTACCACAGGCCGCACGCCATGCGCCACCAGGGTTTGCGCGGCGCGAATGCCTGCGGGGCCTGCGCCCACGATCACGGGTTGCAAGGTGGGGGCGATCATTCGGCCCCTCCGGTAGTCAGCTGCATGCCCGCCTGGATGAAGGTGGCGCAAGACCGCAGGCGTTCGCCCGTGGCAGTCATCACCCAGCAGTCCTGGCACGCGCCCATCAGGCAAAAGCCTGCGCGCGGCTCGTGGCTGAACTCGTTGCGGCGCAACTGGGCGCGGTGGGTGAGGATGGCCGTGAGCACCGTGTCGCCTTCGAGCGCCGTGGCGGGCTCGCCGTCGAGCACGAAGGGCACGGGCGCGCGGTCCTTTTCGGCCACGCGATGGAGCAAGGGTTGGCGGTAACTCATGGTTGCGGTGCTCATTTATTTCCGACCTACCAAGACGCGGTCGAGCCCGTACACCCGGTCCAACACCACCATGGCGCAGGCAGTCAAGGCCACCATGAGTGCCGACACGGCCGCCATCAAGGGGTCAATCGACTCGGTGGCGTACATGTACATGCGCACCGGCAGCGTCACCGTGCTGGGCGAGGTGACAAAGATCGACATGGTCACTTCGTCAAAGCTGTTGATGAAGGCCAGCATCCAACCACCGGTCACGCCGGGCAAGATCATCGGCAGCGTGATGCGCGTGAATACCGTGGCCTGGCTGGCGCCCAGCGACAGGGCTGCGTGCTCGGCACTGCGGTCAAACCCCACCAGCGCCGCCACCACCAGCCGCAGCGTGTAGGGCGTGACGATGAGCGCATGCGCAAACACCAGCCAGCCAAAGCTGCCGGTGCCCCCCAGCAGCGCAAACAGCCGCAGCAGGGCCACGCCCAGCACCAGGTGCGGAATGATCAGTGGCGACAAAAACAAGCCATTGAGAAAGCCGCGCCCCGCAAACTCGTAGCGCGTGATGGCAATGCCCGCAGGCACGGCCAGCACCGTGGCCAGCGTGGCCGACGCCAGGGCCAGCCACAGGCTGTTCCAGAACGACTGCATGAAGTCCGAATGCTCGAACACCGCCTTGAACCAGCGCAGCGAGAACTCGGTGGTGGGCAGCGTCAGCGTGTTGTGCGGCGTGAATGCCACGATGCACACCACCAGCAGCGGGGCGAGCATGAAGGTGATGACCAACGCGTTGAACGCGAGGGCGAGGGGGCCGTTTTTTTGCATCGTGCTCACCCGAGAGATTTTTTGTAGCGGCCCTCAACCAAGCGGTTGTAGCTCAGCATGACCACGAGGTTGGCCACCAGCAGCGTCAGCGCAATCGCTGCGCCCAGGGGCCAGTTCAGCTCGTGCAGGTACTCGTCGTACACCACCGTGGCCACCATCTTCAGCCGCCGCCCGCCCAGCAGGCCGGGGATGGCAAACGAGCTAGCCGCGAGCCCAAACACGATCAGGCTGCCCGACAAAATGCCCGGCAGCACCTGCGGCAACACAATGCGCCGCAGCGTGGTCAACGGAGTGGCTTGCAGCGACAGCGCCGCGTTCTCGACACCAGGGTCCAGCTTCTGCAGTGAGGTCCACACGGGGATCACCATGAACGGCAGCATCACATGCACCAGTGCAATCACAACAGCGATCTCTGTGTAGAGCATCTTCACCGGGCCAAATCCCAGCAGCCCGAATAGCCCGTTCACCAGCCCCTCCGGCCCCAGCAGCATGCTCCAGCCAAAGGCGCGCACCACCACCGACACCAGCAGCGGTGCCAGCACCACCAGCAGCAAGATAGAGCGCCACGGGCTGCCCATGCGGCTCAAAATGTAGGCCTGCGGCGCGCCAATGGCCACGCAGATCAGCGTGACCAGCCCGGCAATCCAGAACGTGCGCCAGAAGATGGCGTGGTAGTACGAATCGGTGAACACATGCGCGTAATGCACCAGCGTGAACTCGCCCGCCTTCACCCCCGTGGCCGGGTCGAACGCGTTGAACGACAGCACTGCCGTGAGCGCCAGCGGCACCAGCAGCAGCACCGTGAACAGCGCCAGTGCCGGGGCCGAAAGCCACCAGGGCGCCGCCTTTTTGTGCAGCAAGGTGGTGGCCAGGCTCATGGCGCCACCTCGGCGGCGATGTCCTCCGCTTCCAGCTCGGCCATCGCTGTTTCATCGGCAGGCAATAAGCGCATGCAGTGGTCGGGCCAGTCCACGCCCGTGCGTTCGCCTTCGGCCAGGTCGGGGCGGCCATCGTTGGGCGTCAGCACCATCAGGTCGCCCACGGGCGTGCCGATGCGGTACAGCCACTGGCTGCCCAAAAAGAAGCGCTCGCACACCTGGCCATCCAGGCGGCCCTGCACGGCGGGCACCAGTTGCACTTTTTCAGGCCGCACGCTCAGCAGCACGGCGGCACCGGGGCGAAAGCGCTGGCCCGCCACCGCCACAGTCAGCCCGCCCACGGCCACATGCGTGTGCATGCCGCCAGCGGTGGTGACCTTGCCCGGCAGCAGGTTGGCCTTGCCCACAAAGGTCGAGATAAAGCGCGTGCGCGGGTGCTCGTACACGCGGTGCGGGTGGTCGATCTGCGTGGCGCGGCCGGCCTCCATCACCACCACGCGGTCGCTGATGGACATGGCCTCGCTCTGGTCGTGCGTGACCATGATGGTGGTGGTGCCCACCTTGCGCTGAATCTGTCGCAGCTCAAACTGCATTTCTTCGCGCAGCTTTGCGTCGAGGTTGGACAAGGGCTCGTCCAGCAGCAGCACGGGCGGCTCGATCACCAGCGCGCGGGCCAAGGCTACCCGCTGACGCTGCCCGCCCGAAAGCTCGCGGGGGTAGCGCGTGGCGTGCGCCTCCAGGTGCACCAGCGACAGCGCCTGGGCCACGCGCTCGGCACGCTCTGCCTTGGGCACCTTGCGCATCTCTAGCCCAAAGCTCACGTTGGCCGCCACCGTCATGTGCGGGAACAGCGCATAGCTTTGGAACACGATGCCCAGCCCGCGCGTATTGGCCTTGGCGTGGGTGATGTCCTTGCCATCCAGCTCAATCCGCCCGCTGGTCACCGCCTCAAACCCCGCCACCATCTGCAGCGTGGTCGTCTTGCCGCAGCCCGAGGGCCCCAGCAGCGACACAAATTCACCCTTTTGCACCGTGAGGTTCATGGCCTGCACCGCGCAGGTGCTGCCATAGAACTTGGTCACATCCGTGAGCTTGAGAAACGACATGGCGAAAGCCTTTCCGGTGGGGCCACTGCACGGCTTGCCTTGAGGGCTGCGCGTGCCACCTGCTGTGGAGTTGCATGGAGGGGCTGCGCGCCTGTGGGGGGTGTTTGCACCGGGGTGGTGCAAACACCGCACAAAGGTTGAAGCAGCTACTGGTTTCAATTGAATCTATTGCAATAAACAAACCAGAACGCTTCGGGTATTCCACTAAACGAAAGTTTTATTGAATTTATTCCGTTCAATGAAATATGATGCCTTCAGTTTGAACAAGCAATTCCACAGGAGCGAGGTATGGAAGCAGCATCAACCGCACCCATCGCTTCAGGCGGCGTACCCCGGGTGTTTGCCGTCATCCGGGCCCTGTCAGCCTTGCAGGCCGAGGGCGGGCGAGTCACCCAATTGGCGCGTGCCGTGGGCTTGACGCAGGGCACCACGCACCGTTTGCTGCAATCGCTGGTGGCAGAGGGCATGGTCGAGCAGGACGAGCGCAGCAAGCTCTACCGCCTGAGCATGGACTTTTTTGCCCTGGCTGCTAAGGCCGGCAACCCCGGCGACCTGCGCAGCCTGTGCCGCCCGGCGCTGCTGCGCCTGTGCGCCAGCCTGGGCGACAGCATCTTTTTGTTGGTGCGCAGCGGGTTCGACGCCGTATGCCTGGACCGCAGCGAAGGCCCGTTCCCCATCCGCTCCTTCACCGGCGACATCGGCGGCCGCGTGGCCCTGGGCGTGGGGCAGGGCGCGCTGGCCATCCTGGCCTTTTTGCCCGAGGCCGAGCGCGAAGAGGTCATCCGTTTCAACCTCTCGCGCGTGCGGGAGTACGGTGTGTTTGACGAGGTCTATCTGCGCACCGAGATCGAGCGCGTGCGCCAGCTGGGCTACGCGGGCCGCAATACCGGCTTGCTCGAAGGCATGGCGGGCGTGGCTGTGCCTATTTGCGACCGCGAAGGGAGGGCTGTGGCGGCGCTGAGCGTCGGGACCATTTCTGCGCGCCTCAACGATGACCGATTACCGACGGTGGTGGAGTTGCTCAAACGCGAGGCGGCGGCGATGGGGCCGAAGATCAATCCGTTTGATGCGACGCTGCGGCGGCCGGCGCAGAGCCTGGCGGGATCGCCGCCAGAGCAGAGGGTTGTGCTGCCTGCCGCAGACTTGAGCGCTGGGGTGGACAGCGCAGATTGAAAGGCTGGCGCCCACTGAGGGAGGCGACGTGATGTCACGCTGCATCGCCTAGCCGAGTGCTCCTAGCGCCCGTTGAGTGCCGTCGCCGCGTGCGCGGCAATGCGCGTTGTGCGTGGAACGCTGTGGCGCAGAAAGTACGGTTCACGCGCACCCTGCCCGTGGATGTAAGTGCCCCTTTATAGTGCGCGCTCCATGACCGTTTTTCACCGTCACCAGCGCGTCGCGAAGCTTGGTCTACCCTTCATGTTCTTGAAAGCAAAACGGCCACCATGGGTCCTTCACTTCTTCAGCAAGCCACTCCGGAATACCTGAACCAATGCCGCGCAGCGCAAGCCGCCGAGCAGCAACACTCCCTCGCCAGCACCAACAACTGGGCGCATGTTGACAAGCCCCAGGCGCACGCTGATTTCGATGCGTTCTACAAAGAACTGGCACCGCTGATCGATGCGAACGATCCTGCGTCGCCAGCGATCCAGACGCTGATGGCCAAGCACTACGCCATCGCATCGCGCTTCTACGCCCCATCGCGCGATGCATATGTGGGCACGGCGCTGTTCTATGAAGACAACGCGGACATGAAGGCGTTTCACAACGGGTATCACCCGCGGATGGTGGAATTTTTGGGGGATGCGGTGTATCGGTATGCGCGGGGAAATTTGAGCTAGATGGGTGGGCTGCGGGACGGGCTAGCCGCCCCTACTTTGCGGAGCCGATCTCGTCCCGCGAGCTTGACCGGAGGACAACGTTGCACCCATTGCTGCAGGCGATGTCGGCCCCCTGAATTCATGGCCTGGGCTACGCAGCGGTCATTCATGCGCTAGTGACTCCTCGGACCCCGTGGCCCGCTTCAAAGCACTGCTGACCTTGCCAGCCAGCCGGTATGGTCATGACGCCTGAACGTCCGCTGACCTCGGCCAATTTGGCGTGAACTTACCTGCGGCTCAATGAACCCGCAGCACCTCAAACTGCTGCCGGATTGGAGCGACCTGTATCGACACCTCATCACCCTCGCATTTACCCAGAATGGCCCTGCCCAAAGGAGCTTCGCTGCTGATGACTTGAACGAGCTGAGCGCCGCTGACCAACTTCATGCTGCCACCATCCGGGCCGAGGAAGAGCTGGTGCTGCTTGTCGTCGGAATCGATCAGGCAGACCAGCGCGCCGAGCTGAATACCTTGACTGGCGTCGTAGGGGCGCGGGCGGAATTGGCGCCAATGGGCCATCGCCTGGCGGATGGCTTCGGCGCGCCGAGCTTGGCCGGTGGCCAGGTAGGCGGCTTCGAGTCCCAATGTGTCGTATTTGTTTTCTGCGATGTTTTCTTCGTGGGTCGCCGTTTCATGGGCCGCCCGCACTGCCTGTTCGGCTTGCAGAAGGTCTTCGGCGAGCCGTTCCAGCACCTGCTGCTGCAACAAGAATTTATCCATGATGAAAGGTCGGCATCTCGAACAAGCGAGGGGGTAGGTCTTGATTGCGAAGGGCTCCACCAGCCTTCGACGCTTCTGTTGGCTGCCGCTTAACTTCAGCGATGGGCGCTGTCCTGTCGCCCATGTCGGTGCTTCGAACGGCAGGGGCCGGCGGATAGTACCCCTTTGCTCGAGCGAAGCGAGTGTCAGCAACCAGCCTGGAGCAGCCGCTGACAAGTCAGCCGACTTAAACTAACTCATTGTCAATTAGATTAGTCATTCAGAATTCTCTGGGCAAGCTCCAAGGCGTCCTTGGGGCTCAGCCAGTCAGGGCGTGTGCGGCCCTTTGCAGTGTCACAACTAAGCACTGCATCGATCATCTGTCCGGGAATGCCGGTGAGACCAACTCGCGCACCCACAAGCCCTCCGACGATGCAGGCATTCGTATCTGTATCGCCTCCATACCCTAGGACATTTTGCAGTGCATCGAAAAACGGGGTACCGCGCAGCATGTGATGAAAAGCATGGACAAAGGCGATACGCACAAACCCCATGCTGGGTTGTCCGTCTGGCAACTTGCCATTTGAGGCGTCTTCAAGCCATCCGTACACTTCCGCGGAGTCGCTTTTTGGGGCAAGTGAGAGTGCCCAGTTCGCCAGTTCAAACGCACCCATGCTGTCATCGGGATGGAGTAGCAAATGCCGGATGGCAACAACGTAGGCGGCGCCGGCCCACAGGCAGCTTGGATTCGGATGAGTGAGGCGTGTATCGCCGCACGCAGCTCTCACCGCATCTTCAGGTGACACTCCTGTAGACCAGATGCCCAGCGCACTGGCTCTCATCAGAGCTCCATTCGCCTTGGAGCCCATGTTGTAAATCGCCGCTCTGCTGGAAACGGCATCGGCTATGGCCTCACCGACTTCGATCGGTCCGCCGAGTGCAGCATAAGTAGCCTGCCCCATGTCAAAGGGCTTGCTGGCGACCCATGCGCGATAGTTGGCCGCGACCTTCTCTCGTGGAAATTGCAAAGAACCTGCGAGGGAACGGGCGAGCGAGAGAGTCATCTCTCCATCGTCTGTGATTTGGCCTGGAGCCAGTCCAAAGACGCCTCCGCCTTTCATCGCCAACGCTTCTGCCACATCTGCTTGCGTAGGCTTTCTTCCCAGGAACTCCAATCGAGATCCTGCGGCGTCGCCGACCAACGCGCCGAGCAAGCATCCTTGAGCCAAGTTCCGGATGGAATTCATACTTTCCTTCCCAAGGAAAACTGCTCCAGCTGCGTACAGGTATCGACATCAAAAGGAGGCATGTCGGGTGCATCTTCAGCCATCCACCGACGTAGTTCTCGAGTGACGAAGTCTGCAAACACTGCCATCGAGTCCTGATCGTTAGGAATCGATTCGCCTGTCGGCCCCAGAGCCCGAAAACTCCACAGATAGCCCATCCAAGTGACTCGCAGCCACACGTTACCATCCTTACCGCGCCAGAAGTCTGCGACGGAAGACTGGGGTCCGGAAAAGCCACCCAGAATTGTGCAGCCCACTCCTGGCACTACGCAGCGCCTCAGACCCTTCGCGTAAAACGCAGGCAGGCCTGTCACCCTGAAGGCGCTAGTTGGACTCAAGGCTAGTCCATTTCTTGCCAAAGAGTTCCTTGCTGTCCGTTACCAATGGGCCGAACTCGTGGGTCTCAGGATTGAGAATGCGGTAGCCTGTCTCTGCCTTTTTCTTGGTATTCCATTGGTACAGCAGCACCTTGCCAATCTGGTAGCGATCGGCCACGCGTTCCATGCGTGCGATGTCCTCAGCTGACGGTGTCTTTGCAGCGCCACCCTTGACCTGAATGAGCATGATGTCCAAGAGATCGAGATGCTTGAGATCGGCGTCCTCGGGTTCCTCTGAGAGGTCCCAACGCTTTCTGATGGCCAGGATGTCAACGATGCCTGCTGATTCACGGCCCTTCGGCCCTGGAAAGTCGACCCATTGCCAGCGGCCACCATGTTTTCGTGATTCGCGGATCAAGTGGGCCTTGGCCAATGTCGTAGCCTTCTTTGCAGTATCGATGGCACTTTTTGCAGCCTCCTGCCATTTTTTGGCCGTACCAGCTCCATCAATCGATGTGCCCTGTTCTGGCGTATCGACGTAACTGGCAACCTCCGTTGGAATATTGATCTTTTTACGCATCAGGGCCTCCCGCAACAAAGAAATTCTTGGTGCTCAGTTCAGACTCACCGTCCCAACGGTAAGCGACCAGCGGACCACCTTTCCCTGCGCTGTAATCAACACACGCAATCTTGCTGCCCTGAAGCACCGGCTTGCCCTGCATCCAGTAGTGGCCAATGAAAACCGGCTTGCACTGATCGTAAGTCGGTCTGCTTTGCGCTGGCACAGTCACCTTAGGCAGCGACATGCGCGCCTCGTCAGGCATGAGCGCTAAATCTCTGTAGCTATGGCTGTTTTCGTCCCACCAGCGAATTCGGACATTGCGCCGCTCGTGCCCGTCCTTGTCGAGAAACGCGTGCCTGTCAGGGAGCGCGACTTCCAAGCCTTTGGTCAAACCCTCAACGGCTTGAAATACCGAGTCGCCCTGACGGCTCGCCCGGACCATCAACTCCCTGGTCAATGTTTGCGACGGCCCCATTAGAGGTTTCAGTTCCGAGATGTAGTCGTCATGCCAACAAGCATGAATTACTCGCAATTCGGGTAGGTCCAGCCACAGCGGCAGGGTGAGGAACCACTCGATGATTTCATCGTGTAGCCGCGTCCCTTCAACCTCCGCCAGGAAATGCTGGTGCTGTAGACGGTTCTTGGATCCGGTTTCACCGTGGCGAGGACGCAGAAAGTGCCCTTGTGCGGCACCTGCTGGGTCTGCGGTGTGCCACGCAATGGCATTGAACTCGTGATTCCCTAGGATTGCCAGGGCATTTTGAGACTCCACCATGGCCCGAACGATCCTGTACGTGTCCACCTGTCGAGGGCCCCTGTCGATGTAGTCGCCCACAAAGATGGCTTTCCGGTGGGGGTGCTGAAATGCCCCGGCTTTAAGCCGATACCCCATCCCTTCCAAGAGAGCCTCTAACTTGCTCGCCTGACCATGTACGTCTCCGATGATGTCGTAGCCCATGAGACCCCTCTTAGTTGCATAATGCCACTATTGTGCATGTGTTAGTGGTGATTTGCAACTATGGTCAAGAATCGCGAACTTTTCCCACTCGTCAGCGTTGATATCGCGTTGTTTAGCGTGGTCGAAGAGCGCCTCAAAGTGTTGCTGGTGAAACGGGCCCAAGAGCCCGAAGTTGGGCAATGGGCGTTGCCTGGTGGCGTCCTCAAACCTCATCTGGACAACTCGCTCGAAGCGACAGCTCGCCGAGTGCTTGCTGACAAGGTGGCCATCGACTTGCCGCACCTGCAGGAGGTCAAGACCTACAGCGGACCGGACCGAGACCCCAGAGGGTGGTCCATCGCCGTCTTGTTCTACGCCCTATTGCCTTTGGACAAGACAGATGCCGTTGTCCGCAACAAGATAGAAGCGGTGGCTTGGATGGACGTCGTGTCTCCCAAGCGCCGCCTGGCCTTTGACCACTCCGACCAATTGGAACTAGCGATTCAGAAGCTGCGGGCTAAAGTGGCTGCAGATGTACTTCCCCTGCACCTGCTGCCCGAGCGCTTCACGTTGTCGCAGTTGCAGAAGGTGGTTGAAGCTATCTTGGGTCATCCTCTGGACAAAAGTTCTTTTCGACGACGGCTCAAGTCATCGGAAGACATCATTGAGACCGACGAGTTTGTGCGAGGTGCACAACGTCCTGCGCAAGTTTTCAGAGCGAGGCAGGATTTTTCATTTTAGGAAGAGGAAGGCTCTCTTGGAGACCCCTGTGCTGGTCTCATTTCCCCGGACACCTCGATAGATGGAATCCACCTGGACGAGGGACATGACTGTTGACGGTAACTGCATTATTGGTGGCGGGCCTGAGCTTGGCGGCGGCTTGGCCAGAGCGCTGGGATACCAAGATCAAGTCATGGAGCGGCAAGTTCGAGGCACTCATCGAGATGCTCCGGCCAGGCGGCCCGCCACCTGCTCCATGACCGGTAGTGATCGAAGCGGTCATTGAACGTGTAGATATCCAACGCCCGCAACCAGCCTGGAGCTGTCTCTAACCCTTCGATAGTTTTCCCGTGGATCTTTGCAAGCTCAATTCGCACGCCCCGCGCATTCCCCCACCACCCAATCCTTGAACGCCTTCACCAGCGGTGTCTGCGCGCGCGCCTCGGGGTACACCAGGTAATACGCATCGGTGCTCGTCAGCACCTGGTCTGACAGCTCCACCAGGCTCCCTGCCGCCAGCTCCTGCTCGATCAAAAAACGCGGCAGCAGCGCCGCCCCCAGGTGGGAGACCGCAGCCTGCGCAATCATGGCGAAGTGTTCAGACTGCGGGCCGCGCAGGGCCAGAGCCGTGGGGGCGCCCACCAGCTCAAACCATTCGGCCCATTGTGTGGGGCGGGTGCTTTGCTGCAGCAGCACCACGCGGGTGAGGTCTTGCGGGGTGTGAATGCCGTGGCGGTCGCGGTAGGTGGGGCTGCACACGGGCACGGTTTCTTCGTGCATCAGGTATTCGCACACAGCGCCCGCCCAGTGCGGTGTGCCGAAGTGGATGGCCGCGTCAAACGGTGTGCCCCCAAAGTCAAAGGGCTCGGTGCGCGCCGAGAAGTTGACCATGGCCTCGGGGTGCAGCGCCATAAAGCCGCCGAGGCGGGGGATGAGCCAGCGGGTGCCCAGGGTGGGCAGCACGGCCAGGTTGAGCAGGCCGTCGGTGCTGGAGAACGCCATGGCTTTTTGCGTGCTGGCCGACAGCTGCTGCAGCACGTTTTGCACGTCGGCGGCATAGACGCGGCCTGCGTCGGTCAGCACCACACGCTGGCGCACGCGGTGGAAGAGGGCGGTGCCGATTTGGTCTTCCAGCTGGCGGATCTGGCGCGACACGGCGCTTTGCGTGAGGTGCAATTCCTCTGCCGCGCGCGATACGCTTTGGTGCCGGGCGGCGGCTTCAAAGGCCAGCAAATCGGCGGTGGATGGCAAAAAGGCGCGGCGCAGCAGGGTCATGGAGGTAGAGCGCAGAGGTCATGCGGTGGGGGAATGAGCGACGTTGGCGGCCTGCGCACTGTTTTGGGTCGCGGTGCATACGGATTGTGCGCAGGCCGCTCTGCAATTTTCAAGCACTTCATGCAGATTTGTGATGAAGTAGTTCCAATTTTTTGCTATCCAGCCCCCAGTGATTGGCGGATATTGGCGCCATGTTTGCGTAGGTTCTCTTGCGCTTTTGTGTTTCTCTGCCCCGTTTCACCTTTGCGAGCCGCCATGTCTGCCACCTCTGCTGCTACCCCTCTTGTGTCTGAAGTCGATCAACTCTTGCAGCGCCTGGGCGTGCCTCGCAGCGCTTACACCGGTGGCACGCTGGCGGCGCGCTCGCCCATCACGGGCGAGGTGCTGGCCCAGGTGCCGCAGCAAAGCCCGGCCGACGCCACGGCTGCCATTGGCCGCGCGCATGCAGCCTTTTTGGCGTGGCGCAATGTGCCCGCGCCGCGCCGGGGCGAGCTGGTGCGCCTGCTGGGCGAAGAGCTGCGCGCTGCCAAGGCCGACCTGGGCTTGCTCGTGACCATTGAGGCGGGCAAGATTCCGTCCGAGGGCCTGGGCGAGGTGCAGGAGATGATCGACATCTGTGACTTTGCCGTGGGCCTGTCGCGCCAGCTGTACGGCCTGACGATTGCCACCGAGCGAGTGGGCCACCGCATGATGGAAACCTGGCACCCGCTGGGCGTGTGCGGCGTGATCTCGGCCTTCAACTTCCCGGTGGCTGTGTGGTCGTGGAACGCCGCGCTGGCGCTGGTGTGTGGTGATTCGGTGGTGTGGAAGCCGTCCGAGAAAACCCCGCTCACGGCCCTGGCCACGCACGCCATCGCGCAGCGCGCCATCGCCCGTTTTGGAAGTGACGCGCCCGAGGGCCTGCTGGAGCTGATCGTGGGCCAGCGCGCCATTGGCGAGGTGCTGGTGGATGACGCCCGCGTGCCCGTGCTGTCGGCCACAGGCTCTACCGCCATGGGCCGCAGCGTGGGCCCGCGCCTGGCAGCGCGGTTTGCGCGCGGCATCTTGGAGCTGGGCGGCAACAACGCGGCCATCGTGGCCCCCACAGCGGACCTGGATTTGGCCTTGCGTGGCATCGCGTTTGCCGCTATGGGTACGGCCGGCCAGCGCTGCACCACGCTGCGCCGTCTGTTTGTGCACGAGAGCATTTACGACCAGCTGGTGCCCCAGCTGACCAAGGTGTACGCCAACGTGCAGGTGGGCGACCCGCGCACTGCGAGCACGCTGGTGGGCCCGCTGATCGACCGCCCCGCGTTTGACGGCATGCAAAAAGCGTTGGAGCAAAGCCGCGCGCTGGGTGCCATGGTGCACGGTGGTGGCCGCGTGGAAGGCATCGGCGGTGTGGATGCGTATTACGTGCGCCCCGCGCTGGTCGAGTTGCAAAAACACGAAGGCCCTGCGCTGCACGAAACCTTTGCGCCCATCCTGTACGTGGTGCGCTACAGCACCTTCGACGAAGCCATCGCCATGAACAACGCTGTGGGCGCGGGCCTGTCGTCGTCGATCTTTACGCTGAACGTGCGTGAGGCTGAGTTGTTTATGTCGGCTGCGGGCTCGGACTGCGGCATTGCCAATGTGAACATCGGCCCGAGCGGTGCCGAAATTGGCGGCGCGTTTGGCGGGGAGAAGGAAACCGGCGGTGGCCGCGAAGCGGGCTCGGACAGCTGGAAGGCCTACATGCGCCGCGCCACCAACACCATCAACTACTCCACCGCGCTGCCTCTGGCACAGGGCGTGACGTTTGATGTGTAGCCCACGTGCTGGCAGCCCCATCCATGTCTATCTCTAACGGCCAACACCCCATCGTCATCATCGGCGGTGGCGTCATCGGCAGTGCGATTGCGTACTTCCTCACGCTGCAGCATCCGGGCTGCGAGGTGGTGGTGGTCGAGCGCGATCCGACCTATGCGCGCGCTTCGTCGGCGCTGTCGGCCAGCTCGATTCGCCAGCAGTTTTCGACCGACATCAACATCCAGATATCGGCCTACGGCATCGGCTTTTTACGCAACGTGGGCACGCTGCTGGCCTGCAACGGCGATGTGCCCGACATCGGTCTGCACGAAGGCGGCTACCTGTACCTGGCCACCCAGGCAGGCGAGGCCACGCTGCGCGAGAACCATGCGTTGCAAAAGCAATACGGTGCCGATGTGGCGCTGCTGAGCCCGCAGCAATTGGCCGAGCGCTTTCCGTGGCTGGCGCTGCAGGACGTGGTGCTGGGCTCGCTGGGCCTGTCGGGCGAGGGCTGGTTTGACGGCTACCTGCTGTTGACCGCGCTGCGCAAAAAGGCACAGAGCCAGGGCGTGCGCTATGTGGCCGATGATGCGGTGGGGCTGGACACGGCGGCCAGCGACGGCGTGCTGCATGTGAACGCAGTACGCCTGCAAAGCGGCGCCGTGCTGCCTTGCCGCTACGCCGTGAACGCCGGTGGACCCTGGGCAGCAGCCATTGCGGGATGGGCTGGCATTGATCTGCCCGTGGTAGGCAAGCGCCGCACGGTGTTCAACCTCGCCAGCCCCGCAGCGCTGCCGGGTTGCCCGCTGCTCATCGACACCAGCGGTATCTGGCTGCGGCCTGAGGGCAAAGGCTTCATCTGCGGCTTTGCGCCCGACGCCGACAACGACGCCGACTTTGCCCCGCTGGAGCCCGAGTACGACGCGTTTGACAACCACATCTGGCCCCTGCTTGCCGAGCGCATCCCGGGCTTTGAGGCGCTGCGCATGCAGGGCGCCTGGGCGGGCTACTACGAGATGAACACGTTCGATCACAACGCCATCGTGGGCCTGCACCCGGCGTGCGACAACCTGGTGTTTGCCAACGGCTTCTCGGGCCACGGCTTGCAGCAATGCCCGGCCGTGGGGCGGGGTCTGGCAGAGCTGATGTTGGCCGGCAGCTACCAGAGCCTGGACCTGTCGCCGCTGTCCATCGAGCGCATTGCGCGCAACGCGCCGCTGCTCGAAAAGAACGTGATCTGAGCAGCATCGTTGCTGCCCGTTTTTCCTCACCCTTTTCTCAACCTGCCAACCACAACACATCAGGAGACAACGACATGGCAATTTTCCGCAAGACCTTCACTGCGTTCGCCGCAGGCCTGGCCCTGGCCTGCATGGCCACGGCCCCCGCGCTGGCGCAGACGGTCGCCCAGCCCACGCTGGAGAAGATCAAGGCATCTGGCAAGGCGGTGCTGGGCGTGCGTGAAACCTCGCCGCCCATGGCCTATGCGCTGGGCGCCAACGAAAAATACGTGGGCTACCACGTCGAGCTGTGCGAACGGGTGCTGAAAGAAATTGCGCCCGACGCCAAGCTCGAATACATGGCCGTGACCGCGCAGAACACGCTGCCGTTGGTGCAAAACGGCACGCTCGACATCGGCTGCGGCCCCACCACCAACAACACCGCGCGCCAGCAGCAGGTGGCCTTTGCGGTGACCACCTACGTGAGTGAAGTGCGCATGGCGGTGCGTAAGGACTCGGACCTGAAGTCCGTCAGCCAACTTGCCGGGCGCACCATTGCGGCATCGACCGGCACCACCGCCGTGCAGCTGCTGCGCAAGCAAGAGCGCGCGCTGGGCGGCGGCGCCATCAAGACCGTGCTGGGCAAAGACCACCACGAGAGCTTCTTGCTGCTCGAATCCGGCCGTGCGGATGCCTTTGTGCTCGACGACAACCTGCTGGCCGGGATGATTGCCAACTCCAAAGACCCCTCGGCCTTTCGCATCGTGGGCGAGCCGCTGGGCGCTGAGCCGATTGCGCTGCTGTTCCGCAAGGACGACCCCGCCTTCAAGGCGGCGGTGGATGGGGTGCTCATCAAGCTCATGCAAAGCGGCGAGATGGAAAAGATTTACACCAAGTGGTTTGTGAACCCCATCCCGCCCAAGAACATGAGCCTGAACCTGCCGCTGGGCACCACGCTGCGCCAGCTGTTTGCCACTCCCAACGACAAGCCCCTGGAGACCTACCAGCAATGAACGCTCCCATCCCCGCCACGGCTTTTCGTGCGGCCGACCGCCTCGGCGCCATCGGCGTCTCGGAAATCGTGCGCCTGACGCAAGAGGCTAACCAGCTTAAGCGCCAGGGCCAGCCCGTGATCGTGCTGGGCCTGGGCGAGCCCGACTTCGATACGCCCGCCCATATTCTGGAAGCCGCCCAGCAGGCCATGGCGCGGGGGGATACGCACTACACGGTGCTGGATGGCACGGCCGAGCTCAAGGCTGCCATTCAGCACAAGTTTCAGCACGACAACGGGCTCAGCTTTGCGCTCAACGAAATCACCGCCGGAGCGGGCGCCAAGCAGATCCTCTACAACGCGTTGATGGCCTCGGTGAACCCGGGCGACGAGGTGATCCTGCCCGCGCCGTACTGGACGTCGTATGCCGACATGGTGCTGATCGCTGGGGGCGTGCCCGTGGTGGTGCCCTGCACCGAGGCCAACGGCTTTCGCATCACGCCCGAGCAGCTGGAGGCGGCCATCACGCCGCGCACACGCTGGGTGTTCATCAACTCGCCCTCCAACCCTAGCGGCGCGGCCTATAGCGCAGAGCAGTTGCGGCCCGTGCTGGAAGTGGTGGAGCGCCACCCGCAGGTGTGGCTGCTGGCGGACGATATCTACGAACACATCTTGTATGACGGCCGCGCTTTTGCCACGCCCGCTGCCGTGCTGCCCACGCTGCGCGAGCGCACGCTCACGGTGAATGGCGTCTCCAAGGCCTATGCCATGACGGGTTGGCGCCTGGGCTACGGCGCAGGCCCCAAGGCGTTGATTGCGGCCATGGCCGTGGTGCAGAGCCAAGCCACGTCGTGCCCTTCGTCCATCAGCCAGGCGGCGGCCGTGGCGGCGCTGACGGGCCCGCAAGGCGTGGTGCGCGAGCGCTGCCAAGCGTTCCAGGGCCGGCGTGATCTGGTCGTGGCCGCGCTCAACGCATCGCCGGGCCTGCGCTGCCGCGTGCCCGAAGGTGCCTTTTACACGTTTGCCAGCTGCGAAGGCGTGCTGGGCCGCACCACACCGGCGGGCATGCTGCTGCGCACCGATGCTGACTTTTGCGCCTACCTGCTGCGCGAGCACCATGTGGCCGTGGTTCCTGGCGGCGTGCTGGGGCTGGCGCCTTACTTCCGTATCTCTTACGCTGCCAGCACGGCCGACCTGCAAGAGGCCTGCGCGCGCATAGACCGCGCGTGCACGGCGCTGTTCTGAGTTTTGTTTTTTGAAATGACCGACTGACATGACGACTGCACCCACCAACCCCCGCACTGGCGGCCAGATCCTGGTCCAGCAGCTCATCACCCACGGCGTGAAGCAGCTCTTTTGTGTGCCCGGTGAAAGCTATCTGGCCGTGCTCGATGCCCTGCACGATGCCGACATCGCCGTGACGGTGTGCCGCCAGGAGGGCGGCGCCGCCATGATGGCCGAGGCGCAGGGCAAGCTCACCGGCCAGCCCGGCATCTGCTTTGTGACGCGCGGGCCCGGTGCCACCAACGCATCGGCAGGCATTCACATCGCGCACCAGGACTCGACCCCGATGATCCTGTTCGTGGGCCAGGTGGCGCGCGGTGCGATGGGGCGCGAGGCGTTTCAAGAACTGGACTACAGCGCCGTGTTTGGCACCATGGCCAAGTGGGTGGTGCAGATTGACGACCCGGCGCGCGTGCCCGAACTGATCTCGCGCGCCTTCCATGTGGCCACGTCGGGCCGCCCCGGCCCTGTGGTGGTGGCACTGCCCGAGGACATGCTGACCGAAGCCGCCACCGTGGCCGATGCGCTGGCCTACCAGGTGACAGAAACACATCCTGGCGCTGCGCAGATGGCTGAGTTGGCCCAGCGCCTGAGTGCAGCCAAGCAGCCCGTGGCGATTCTCGGCGGCAGCCGCTGGTCTGAGCAGGCGGTGAGCGAGTTCACCGCCTTTGCCGAGGCCTGGTCGTTGCCGGTGTACTGCTCGTTCCGCCGCCAGATGCTGTTCCCGGCCAAGCATGCCTGCTATGGCGGTGACCTGGGCCTGGGCGTCAACCCCAAGCTGCTGGCGCGCATCAAGGCCTCTGATTTGGTGCTGGTAGTGGGTGGGCGCCTGTCTGAGGTGCCTTCGCAGGGCTACGAGCTGTTCGACATTCCCACCCCCGCACAGCCTTTGGTGCATGTGCATGCCGATGCGGATGAACTGGGCAAGCTGTATCGCCCCACCCAGGCCATCCACGCCACGCCGCAGGCATTCACTGCGGCCTTGAATGCTGTGCGCCCCACGGCCACAGTGCCCTGGAAGGCTTACGCCGAAGCCGCCCATGCCGAGTACCTGGCCTGGAGCGACCCCGCCCCCATCCGCATTCCCGGCAACCTGCAAATGGGCCAGGTGATGCAGCACCTCAAAGACGTGCTGCCCGCTGACACCATCTTCTGCAACGGTGCGGGCAACTTTGCCACCTGGGTGCACCGCTTCTGGCCCTTCACCACCTATGCCAGCCAGCTAGCCCCCACCAGCGGCTCCATGGGTTACGGCCTGCCCGCGGGCGTGGGCGGCAAGCGCCTGTGGCCGCAGCGCGAGGTGGTGATCTTTGCGGGCGACGGCGACTTCCTGATGCACGGCCAGGAATTTGCGACCGCCGTGCAGTACGGTCTACCGATCATCGTGGTACTGCTGGACAACGCCATGTACGGCACGATCCGCATGCACCAGGAGCGCGAGTACCCGGGCCGCATCAGTGCCACCCAGCTCCAGAACCCCGACTTCAGGGCCTACGCCCAGGCCTTTGGCGGCCACGGCGAGCGCGTGGAGCGGACGGAAGACTTTGCCCCCGCTTTGGCGCGCGCCCGTGCCAGCGGCCTGCCCAGCGTGTTGCACTGCCTGATCGACCCCGAAGCCATCACGCCCACGGGCACGTTGCAGGGCATTCGCAGCGCAGCCATGGCGAAGCAATAGGGTTTGGCACGGCGCAGCTGTTGGTTGAAAGCAGCGGCACACAGGGGCGACTGGCAGTAGCCTGTCGCACCGCCGCGCACAATAGCGGCCGTGACCGTCCCTGACCCTGATACCGCTGCCAGCGGCCCGGCTGCCCCGGCCCAGCCCGAAGGCAAGCTGCGCCGCATCGCCCACCTCGACATGGATGCGTTTTTTGCATCGGTCGAACTGCTGCGCTATCCGCAGCTCAAGGGCCTGCCGGTGGTGATTGGCGGTGGGCGGCGCACGGTGGATGAACTGCTGCTGCAAGGCCCCGACGGCAATGGCGTGCGCGAGCGGCATTTCATCCCGGTGGAAGACTTCCCGCTGCTGAAGGACTACGTGGGCCGGGGCGTGATCACGACGGCGACTTACCCCGCACGGCAGTTTGGTGTGGGCTCGGCCATGGGCATGATGAAGGCCGCCAAGCTGTGCCCGCAGGCCATCGTGTTGCCGGTGGATTTTGACGAGGTGCGCCGATTTTCGCGCCTGTTCAAAAGCACTATCATGGACATTGCACCGGTAATGCAGGACCGGGGTGTGGACGAGGTGTACATCGACTTCACCGACGTGCCCGGTGGCCAGCGCGAAGGGGGCAGGGTGCTGGCGCGGCTGATCCAGAAGAGCATCTTTGAAGTGACGGGACTGACCTGCTCCATCGGCGTGGCGCCCAACCGGCTGCTGGCCAAAATGGCCAGCGAGTTCAACAAGCCCAATGGCATTTCCATCGTTTACGAAGAAGACCTGCACAGCAAAATCTGGCCACTGCACGTGCGCAAGATCAACGGCATTGGCCCCAAGGCGGGCGAGAAGCTGGGGCGCCTGGGTATTGAAACCATTGGCCAGCTGGCGGCGCAGGACGAGCAATGGCTGATGGGCCACTTCGGCAAGTCCAGCGGCGCCTGGATGCACCGCGTGGCCTGGGGCCGCGACGACAGCCCGGTGGTGACCGAGAGCGAGCCCGTGAGCATGAGCCGCGAGACCACGTTCGACCGCGACCTGCATGCCGTGCGCGACCGGGCCGAACTCGGCGCGATCTTCACCGACCTGTGTTTGCGCCTGGCTGACGACCTCCAGCGCAAAGGCTACGTGGCGCGCACCATTGGCATCAAGCTGCGCTACGACGACTTCAAGATCGCCACGCGCGACCATACGGCGAGTCTCTACACAGCCGATGGCGCCACCATTCGCCAGCTGGCCGGGCAATGCCTCAAGCGCGTGCCGCTGGACAAGCGCTTGCGCCTGCTGGGCGTACGGGCCAGCATGCTGGCGCGGCGGGGGGAGGAGCCTGCGCTGGAGCCGCGTGCCGCCGCAGCCGCCGATGGGCGTCGGCGTGGGCCGCAGGCAGATACGAGCATGGAGACCGGGCAGCTTTTTTAATGCAGCGGATTCCAGGGGACTTTTGGGGGCGTGGGGAGGCACCTTTTTAGGGCCAAGCGGTGGGGTGAGCAGTTAGACTTGATTCGTATCAAGCGGTTACATCCAACATTCCACAAAAACCGCGCTGCCTGCCCATGCCGCAGGCCCATCAGGAGTTTTGTATGCGCATCAACCTGCCGGTGACCCAGCAGAACTTTGATTTCCCTGGCGACGAGTTGCTGGTGTCCAGCACCAACACCAAGGGCGAGATCACCCATTGCAACCCGGCGTTTGTGCGCGTGAGCGGGTACAGCTACGAAGAACTCATCGGCCAGCCGCACAACATCATCCGCCATCCCGACATGCCTGCCGAGGCTTACAAGGACATGTGGCGCACCATTGGCCGCGGCGAACCCTGGACAGGGCTGGTAAAAAACCGCCGCAAGAACGGCGACCACTATTGGGTGCGTGCCAATGTCACACCCATCATGGAAGGCGGCAAGCCACGTGCCTACATGTCGGTGCGCACCAAGCCCAGCGTGGCAGAAACGACTGCCGCTGAGGCTTTGTATGCCCAGATGCGCAGCGAGGCGGCGTCGGGCGCGAGCAGTTTCTATCTGGATTCCGGCAATGTGCGGTATCGCGGAGTGCGGGGCTGGCAACAGCGCGTGGCCCACATCGCGTTGTTACCGCGCATGGCGCTCTTGCTGCTGGTGCTGGTGTTGCTGGCGTTGGTGCCCGATGTGATGGGCCTGCAGGGCACCACCGCCTGGGTGGCGCGCCTGGTGCTGTTGTTGGTGGGAGCGGGGTGGACGTTATGGCGCTTTCAGGCCACGGTGCTGCAAGGTGTGGGCGATGCAACACGGTTTGCGTCCGACATTTCGGCATGCAATCTGGCGACCTCGGTCAACACCGACTATCCGCAGCCTTTGGGTGCACTGATGCAGCGGTTGCGGCAAACCCAGATCAACCTGCGTGCGGTGGTGGGCGATGTGCGCACCGAAGTGCGCAATTTCACCCAGTCGGCGACCGAGATCTCGCGTGGCAGCCTGGATTTGTCGGCGCGCACTGAGTCGCAGGCCAGCAGCCTGGAGGAAACCGCCGCCTCCATGGAGCAGCTGGCCAGTACCGTGCAACAGACGGCAGATACGGCCGCCAAGGTGTCGCACGAAAGCGCACAAAGCAGCAGCATCGCCACCCGTGGCGGGCAGGCGGTGCAGGAGGTGGGCTCTGCGATGCAGGAGATGAAGCAGTCGTCCACGCGCATCAGCGAGATCGTGGGGGTGATCGAGGGCATTGCCTTCCAGACCAATCTGCTGGCGCTCAATGCCGCTGTGGAAGCGGCCCGTGCGGGTGAGCAGGGCCGTGGTTTTGCCGTGGTGGCGGGCGAGGTGCGGGCATTGGCGCAGCGCAGCGCCAGTTCTGCCAAAGAGATCAGCGCCTTGATCGGTGTGACCGTGAACCAGATCGCCAGCGGTGCCCAGCAGATGGACCACGCGGGCACCACGATTCAGGGGGTCGTTGAGGCAGTGGGGCGCGTGAGCACACTGGTGCAGCAGATCAGCAGCGCGACCAAGGAGCAATCCCAGGGCATTGCCCAGGTCAACGAGGCTGTGACGCAGCTCGACATGGTGACGCAGCAGAACGCGGCGTTGGTGGAGGAGTCGGCGGCTGCGGCTCAGGGGCTCAAGGAAAGCGCCGAATCGCTGGGTCTCTCGGTGGATGTTTTTCGCCTGGGCTGATGGCACACCGAGAGCCACAGATCGGTATTTCTTGACGAATTCTTACTTGTAACTTACATTGAATTTCCCGTTTTCCGGGAGATTCCCATGACCCTCAATGAGCTGCAGCGCATCAAGCAGTGGCATGTTGCGCACAGAGCAGAGCATCCACTGGAATACCACCTGTGGGACCTGGTGCTGACGCTCTGGGTGCTGGGCTGGGTGGGGTGGTTCCCCATCTGTGCTTTTGGCGAGCCGTGGGCCTCGCCGTTGTGCCTGATCGGGATTTTTGTACCCAGCCTCTATGTGACCTGGCGAACGCGTGCGCACCTTCGCCATACCTTGCGATGTGACTGGGTCGATACGCAGGGGTAGTGCCCGCCGGCTTATTGCCGCGCGGTGCGTGCGTTGCGCGGCAGGCCCTGCGGGTGGCTGGTGCGCAGCGGGTTGATGTCCAGGCCACCCCGGCGCGTGTAGCGGGCGTACACGGTGAGCTTGATGGGTTTGCAGCGCGTCCACACATCCATGAAGATGCGCTCCACGCATTGCTCATGAAACTCGTTGTGATTGCGAAAACTCACCAGGTACTGCAGCAGCCCTTCCTGGTTGATCTGCGGGCCGCTGTAGCTGATCTGTACGCTGCCCCAGTCGGGCTGGCCGGTCACCAGGCAGTTGCTCTTGAGCAGGTTGCTGGTCAGCGTCTCGGCCACAGGGGTTTCGTGGAACGCGGCCGTCAGCAGCTCGGGCGCGGGTTGGTACTGCGTGCATTCCACGTCCAGGCGGTCCAGGCTCAGGCCGTCGAGTTCATGCACGGGCTCCTGGTCGAACAGCTCAGGCGCGATGAGTTTCACGCCCACGGTGGCAGGGTGCTCGGCTCCGCGCCAGGCGGCTTCGCTGATGTCTGCGCGGATACGGGCCTGCACCTCGGCGGCATCGGCAAAGCGCGTGTTGTTGAAGCTGTTGAGGTAGAGCTTGAATGATTTGCTCTCGACGATGTTGGGTGTTTCGCAGGGCACGGTGATGTGCGCCAGCGCCACCTGCGGCTTGCCGCGCTGGTTGAGCCATGACAGCTCGAACGCCGTCCACAGGTCGGCCCCGAAGAAGGGCGCCGCAGCGGTGATACCGATTTCGGCGCGTTTGCCAGCGCGGGGAATGGGGAACAGCAGCGAAGCGTCGTACTGGTCGATGTAGGCCGACGCCTTGCCGAGTTGGGATTGTTCTGGCGTGTTCATGGCCTGCTCTTTCATGGTCTTTTTGCTATATTATTAATAGCTATTGGTGCTTGTGAATAAAGCGCAAGCGCCTGTTTCTACTTGAATTCCCGTTCGCGCAGCCACTTGGTGGCAATCCACTTCTCGCCGGCGATCACGGGAGCGCCACCGTGCAAGGTGCGGGTCGATGGGTGGGGCCGCTCGTAGCTGAAGAACACCGCGTTGCCACGCTGTGGTGCCACTTCCAGATGGATATCGGGGAACGTGGTTCCGCCGCCTTGTTGGGGGGGTTCAGGTACATCACCAGTGTGCCCACGCGCTGGCCTCCGCGCTTGACGATGCTGGGCGTTCCTGGCTCGGCAGGGTCGAAGTAGTCGTAGTGCGGTTTGTACTCGGCCCCTGGGCGGTAGTGCAGCACCTGCAGGCCTTCGCCGTTCTCGATGGGCCAGTTCAACAGGCGGGCAATGCGCTCTTCGATGCGCTGGATCAGCGGGTTTTGGCCGCGCTGGAAGAACATGCCGTCGCTGGTGCGGTCATCGTTGATCTCCTCGCCGCCTGTTTTGGTGGCGACCGTGAGCGAGCGCGCCATGCGCGGTTCAGCGTCGGCCATCAGTGCATCGCATTCTTCGGGGGACAGCAGGTTGCCAAACACCACAACGCGCGGCTGGGCCACGGCCAGCAGAACGTTCACGGTGCGGTCGCCACAATCCACCTGGGTGGGGGACTTCTCCAGCGGGGGCTCGGGCACGGAAACGGCTGTGGGCTGGCCTTGCTGCACGGCCAGTTCGTTCAGGTGGTCTTGCAGCGTGATCTCCAGCGCATCGGCCGCCACGTCTTCGTCCCAGCCTGCATCGCGCATGGATTGCAGCACCACGGGCGCGGTGTAGCCGGCCTGGGCTTGCTCAACGATCCAGCGGCGCAGTTCGGGCGTGATGGACTGCCGCGCTGCGCTGGCGCTGTGGGCCTGGATGGGGCTGGTTGTGGTGGTGGTGTCCGGGTGCTGGTCAGAACGCGATGCCATGGCGGTCCTTCAACGTAATCTGGGGGGGTGTGGATCGGGTTTACGCCATGGGCGCCTTGCGCCGGAAGACCAGGCGCTCGGGTTCGGATGATGCCGGCGCAAATGCGTAGCCGTCCAGGTCAAACCCTTCCAGTTGATGGGGTGTGGCGAGACGGTGCGTGATGGCATAACGCGCCATCAGGCCCCGGGCGCGCTTGGCATAAAAGCTGATGATCTTGTAGCCGTCGCCTTTCCAGTCTTCGAACACACACTCGACGACACGCGCCTTCAGTGCCTTTCGGTCTACCGACTTGAAGTATTCCTGCGATGCCAGGTTGATCACCACGGGCGTGCCGGCTTTCGCGTCGTGGGCGCGCAGGCGGGTATTGAGGTGCTCGGCAATCTGGCTGCCCCAGAACTGATAGAGATTCTTGCCGTTGGCCGTGGCCAGGCGGGTGCCCATCTCCAGTCGGTACGGCTGCATGCGATCGAGCGGCCGCAGCACGCCATACAGTCCGCTCAGGATGGCTACATGGCTCTGTGCCCAGCCAAGGTCGTCCAGGCTCAGGGTGCGGGCATTCAGCCCTTCATACACATCGCCATTGAAGGCCAGCAGCGCCTGGCGCGAGTTGCTGGCCGTGAAACGGGGGCGCCAGGCCTGGTAGCGCGCCACGTTCAGAGCGGCGAGCGTGTCGCTCAGCGCCATCAACGAGGCAACCTGTGGGGGAGATTGCGTGCGCAGCACCTCGATGAGTGCCGTGGATTGCGCCACAAACTGGGGCGTGGTGTGCGGCAGACCGTCGGGCAGGGGCGTGTCGTAGTCGAGCGATTTGGCAGGGGACAGCAGAAACAGCATGGGGCCGGAAGATCCGTGGATGTCGGTGGGCGGGCAAGTGATGGCAGGCCGTGATCTGACGGGTTCCAGCCAACGAGGGGTGTGCCGAAGGGAGTTGCCGTGGCAGCGGCGATCGGCTCGAAATAGTACCCGCTGAAGAGCCGACTCTGGCCGGGGATGGGTATCTGTAGACGCTCAAAATAAAAAAGGCGGCCTGAAGCCGCCTTGGATAGGAAGGGCTGCGCCCCCGGGGGCGCAGCCGTTTCAGCGCATCAGGCCGCTGGGGGCTGCTCGAAAGGCAGCGTCATGGCCGACAGGTCACGGCGGGTTTCCACCAGCACCAGCGGGCCCTCGTCCAGCACCACCGCCGGTGGGCGTTCACGTGGCACGCGGATGGGTTGGGGTTCTGCGGCAATTGCGGCTTGCACGGCTGCAATCTTGTCCGCATCAGAGTTCACCCACTGCAGGCCCGACGAGGCCGCCACCTGTTGCAGGGCATCGATGGGCAGTGTGAAACCCTGGACGCGTGGCAGGCCCGTGACCACGGGTGCTGCTGGTGCTGTGGCTGCCACGGGGGCTGCAGTGGCCACCGTGGGTGCCGGGGCCACTACAACAGGGGCTACGGGAGCGGCTGCGGGTGCCGGAGTGGCGACAGGCGCGGCCACGACGACCGGCGCGGCGGCTTCGGCAGTAGCCACAGGTGCTGCTGCTGCGGCCGGTGCGGCTTGCTCCGCTGCGGGGGCGCTGAAGTAGCTGCGGCGTGGCGCATCGTCCTGCGCGGGTGCGGGCTCGGCCTGGGTGGGGTCGAAATCCAGCATCGCGGGGGCCGCGGCTTCTGTGTTGCCGTTGTTGTCACGCGGTCCACGCTCGCCACGTTCACGGCGGTCACGGCCATAGCGGTCGCGCGAACGACGCTCACGGCGCTGTTGCTCTTCGGCTGCGGTGCCATTGCCGTTGGCCTGAGCGTCGCTCAGATCCAGGTCAGGCAACGATGCCAGCGGTGCTGTGTCGACAAAGTCGCCGGTTGTCGCTGCTGGAGCCGACTCCTGGGCGTCTGCCGCACGGGGAGCGCGATCACCGCGTTCGCCGCCACGGTTGTTGCCCCGATCACCGCGTTCGCGGCGTGGGCCGCGTTCGCCACGGGCTTGCTGGGCGGGTTGGCCTTCCTGTCCATTGCCGGTGTTGCCCGCATTGGGGCCTTCCACCTGTGCCGTGGTGTTGACAGTGGTGTTGTCACCGTTCACACCTGCGTTCTGGTTGCGAGGCTCGGCGTCACGGCGGCCACGGCCACCGTCGCGGCCATTGCGGCCTCCTTCACGGCCCTCGCGGGCTTCGCCCTCGGGGCGGCGCTCGGTGTCACGCGGTGGGCGGTTCTCCGCATCGCGGGGAGCACGGCCTTCGGCAGAGCGTTCGCCACGGCGGCCACGGCCTTCACCGTTGTTTTCGCGGTTGCCGTCACGGGGTGCGCCTTCGCGCTGGCCGTCCCGATTGCCATCGCGGCCACCACGGCGGCCACGGCCTTCGCCGTTGCGTCCGTCGCGGCGGGGTTCGCCACGGCTGGTGGTTTCAGGAGCTGCGGCAGGTGCTGGCGCTGCCACCGTGGCAGGGGCCACCGGCGCATTGCCGAAGCCAAAAAGGCTCTTGATCCAGGCAAAGAAACCTTGCTCCTGTGGCGCTGGAGCGGCAGGTGCTGGAGCGGCAGTGGCAGCCGGGGCTGTCGCATGGGGGGCTGCGGGGCGCTGGCCACTACGGGGGGGCGGGCGGAGCCTTCAGGGCGGGGTTCGCGCGGCTCGGCCACGGGGGCCGGTGCGTCAGGCAACACACCCTTGATGACAGGGGTTTGTTTGTTGGTGGGCTCTTGCGAGCGGCGCGTCACGGCGGTGGGGTCTTCCACTTCTTCGGCGAGCTTGTAGCTGGCTTCGATGTGGTCCAGGCGTGGGTCGTCGTGCTTGAGGCGTTCCAGGCGGTAATTGGGGGTTTCCAGCGTCTTGTTGGGAACCATCAGCACGGCCACGCGCTGCTTGAGTTCGATCTTGGCGATCTCGGTGCGCTTTTCGTTCAGCAGGAACGAAGCCACTTCCACCGGCACCTGGCAGTGCACGGCGGCCGTGTTGTCCTTCATCGACTCTTCTTGAATGATCCGCAGGATCTGCAGCGCCGACGATTCGGTGTCGCGGATGTGGCCCGAGCCGCCGCAACGGGGGCAGGGGATGGACGAGCCTTCAGAGAGGGCAGGCTTGAGGCGCTGGCGGCTCATTTCCATGAGGCCGAACTTGCTGATGGTGCCGAACTGCACGCGGGCGCGGTCTTGGCGCAAGGCGTCGCGCAGGCGGTTTTCCACTTCGCGGCGGTTCTTCGACTCTTCCATGTCGATGAAGTCGATCACGATCAGGCCGCCCAGGTCGCGCAGGCGCATCTGGCGGGCCACTTCGTCGGCGGCTTCCAGGTTGGTGCGGGTGGCGGTTTCCTCGATGTCGCCGCCCTTGATGGCGCGGGCCGAGTTCACGTCCACGCTGACCAGCGCTTCGGTGTGGTCGATCACGATGGCGCCGCCCGAGGGCAGCTGCACGGTGCGTGCGTAGGCCGATTCGATCTGGTGCTCGATCTGGAAGCGGCTGAACAGGGCAGCATCGTCGCGGTAGCGCTTCACGCGGGCGGCATGCTCGGGCATGACGTGCGCCATGAACTGCTGCGCCTGTTCGTAGATGTCGTCGGTATCGATGAGGATGTCACCGATGTCGTTGTTGAAGTAGTCGCGGATCGCGCGGATGACGAGGCTCGATTCCTGGTAAATCAGGAAGGCGCCTTTGCCGCCCTTGCCAGCGCCGTCAATCGCGGTCCAGAGCTTGAGCAGGTAGTTCAGGTCCCACTGCAGTTCGGGCGCAGTGCGACCAATGCCGGCGGTGCGCGCGATGATGGACATGCCGTTGGGGTATTCCAACTGGTCCATCGCCTCCTTGAGCTCGGCGCGGTCCTCGCCCTCGATGCGGCGCGACACGCCACCGCCACGGGGGTTGTTGGGCATCAGCACCACATAGCGGCCGGCCAGCGAGACGAAAGTGGTCAGGGCGGCGCCCTTGTTGCCGCGTTCTTCCTTTTCCACCTGAACCAGCAGTTCCTGGCCTTCGCGGATCACTTCATTGATGCGCGCCTGGCTGGGCGAAACACCGGGGGTGAAGTAGCTGCGCGAGATTTCCTTGAACGGCAGAAAGCCATGGCGGTCTTCGCCGTAGTCCACAAAGCAGGCTTCCAGCGAAGGCTCGACGCGCGTGACAACGGCCTTGTAGATGTTGCCCTTGCGCTGTTCGCGCCCTTCGATTTCGATTTCGTAGTCGAGGAGCTTTTGTCCGTCGACGATGGCCAGGCGGCGTTCTTCGGGCTGCGTGGCGTTGATGAGCATCCGCTTCATGATGCGATTCCTTCAGTGTTTCGCGGACAGCAGCGGTGCAGCACACCCAATCAACAGGGAAGGCTGCGCGGGCTGCTGCCCACAGTTTCCAAACCAATACAACAAGCTCTACAGGAGCTGTGAATGCCTGGACTGACGCATCGAAACGAAGGGAATTGCCGGGGATGCCAATGATCTGCAGCGCTCTAGCGCAGCATCGTGAGGCAGGGGCGCGTGGATGGGGGCGAGTGGTAGGAACGCAGTTTTGCTAGCAAAAGAGTAGCTGATTGCGCTTGCTGGCTGTGCGCTGAGGGCGATTTTGAGCGTGCAGCCAAAGGCCGCAGCCTCCGCCACAAGGTCATCATCCATGCCATCAACAACCACATGCTCGCTTCGATCCGCTGGCAGACCGCTCTCGGGTAGAGAGCATCTGCCAGCTTGGGGGATTCCGTATCAGTGTTTCAATTTGTCAGTCCGCCGTGCTGCGTGCTGGCCACCACAGGCATCTGGCCTGCAATCTGCGTGCACGACGCCCGCTGGCATCGACCTTCCTGCGCCAGTGCAAGGGTTGTGTGGACTAAACTCCAGACAAATCAACCACTTACACAACAACGCGCAGGTGAAACACATTATAGGGGCCAAACCGCCATCCGACCGCACCGCAGCAGCAAGCCCTCCGGCAGTCCGCCTGGTGGAGGTCGACGAAGACTCTGCAGGCCAGCGGCTTGATAACTTTTTGATACGCCACTTGAAAGGTGTGCCAAAAACGCATGTCTACCGCATCATCCGCAGCGGCGAGGTGCGCATCAACAAAGGCCGGGTGAGTGCCGACACGCGCGTGGAGACGGGAGACCTGGTGCGTCTGCCGCCCGTGCGCGTCTCTGACAAAGTGGCAGAGAAGGCCGAGCGCCCGGCGCCTGCGCGCGAATTCCCCATCCTGCTCGAAGATGAGCACCTGATTGCCATCGACAAACCTGCGGGTGTGGCGGTGCACGGCGGCAGCGGCGTGAGTTTTGGAGTGATTGAGCAACTGCGCCAGGCGCGGCCGGGCGCCAAATTCCTGGAATTGGTGCACCGGCTGGACCGTGACACCTCGGGCATCCTGCTGGTCGCCAAGAAGCGGTCAGCGCTCACTCACTTGCAAGACCAGTTCCGCGAACGCGAGACCGGCAAGACCTATCTGGCGCTGGTCATGGGCGCCTGGCCCCCCAACAAAAAGGTCATCGACCTGCCGTTGCACAAGTACCTGCAGGAAGACGGTGAGCGCCGCGTGCGGGTGACCACGGCCGACGACCCGGACGGCATGCGCTCCATCACGTTGGTCAAGGTGCGCAGTGCGGTGCCTGCGCGCACGGCGCAAGGCCTGCCCGCGATGTCGCTGCTGGAAGTGACCATCAAAACAGGCCGCACCCACCAGATCCGCGTACACCTGGCCAGCCAGGGGCACGCGATCGTGGGGGATGACAAATACGGCGACTTTGACCTCAACAAGCGCCTGCAGAAGCTGGGGATGAAGCGCATGTTCTTGCATGCCTGGCGGTTACAGTTCAATCACCCTGCCTCGGGTGAGCGGGTGGCTTTGAATGCCGAGTTGCCGCCCGAACTGGCCGATTTTGTATCCCCCGCCTGAGAAGGCATGAACGAAACCCATGCCCGCCAAAACCTTCCGCCCGCGCCGCTTTGACCTCATTGCCTTTGACTGGGATGGCACCCTGTTCGACTCCACCGCCATCATCGTGCGCTGCATCCAGGCGGCGGTGCGTGACGTGGGTGGCACCGTGCCCACCGACAAGGAGGCGTCGTATGTGATTGGCATGGCGCTGACGCAGGCACTGGCCCATGCCGCCCCGGATGTACCGCCCGAGAAATACAACGAACTGGGCAACCGCTACCGCTTTCACTACATCCAGCATCAGGATGACCTGAGCCTGTTTGACGGTGTGTTGCCGCTTCTGACAGACCTGCGCGAGCGTGGCCACCTGCTGGCCGTGGCCACGGGAAAAAGCCGACGCGGGCTGGACGAAGCGCTGCATACGGTGCAACTCAAGGGTGTTTTTGATGGCTCGCGCACGGCCGATCAAACCGCTGGCAAGCCTCACCCGTTGATGTTGCAGGAGTTGATGGCGGATTTCGACGTACCGCCCGGTCGCCTTCTGATGATTGGCGACACGACCCATGATCTGCAGATGGCTGTCAATGCCGGTTGTGCGAGTGTGGGGGTGAGCTATGGGGCCCATGAGCCCGACGCGTTCCATGTGTTGAACCCGCTGTGCGTGGCCCATTCGGTGCGTGAGTTGCACGATTGGTTGCTGCACAACGCTTGAAGTGCGGCGTTGGAGTGAGGACGAGCCCATGACAACACTTCCCGAGCAGTCCATTGCGCTGTGCAACAGTTCTGACCTTGTCGATGGTGGCTCGGCGGTGCCGTTTGATGTGCACTACGCGGGCCAGACCTGCCGGGCCTTTGCCATTCGCTACCGGGGCGTGCCCCATGCCTATCTGAACCGCTGCACGCACGTGGCCATGGAGATGGACTATCAACCGGATCGGTTTTTTGACGACACCGGCCAATGGCTGCTGTGCGCTACGCATGGCGCTGCCTACCTGCCCAGCACCGGCCAGTGCGCTGGGGGCCCCTGTCGGGGAGGCTTGGTGAAAATTGCCCTGGCGGAAAACGGGGGGGTGGTGCGCTGGCATACTGCCTACAACCTGCAACCCGTAGAGTTCTAGAAAATCCAGATGAATTACCCTAATGTGCTGCCGCCTGGTGCCAGCCAGCGCGACGCGCGGGCCCCAGCGCTGTGGTGCCCAGGACGCATGACATGACCGATCCCCAACAGCCCGGATCTTCGGGTTTTGACTCTAAAAACAATCCAGCGCCCGACCTGTGGGCGCAAGCAGCTACTAATTCAGGAGCATCTGTGAGCGATTCATCGCGTGAACCCGGCTGGGAGCGCGCCACGCTGGAAAAGCTGGCCTTCTCTGCCCTCAACGAACAACGCAGTAGCCGTCGCTGGAAGATCTTCTTTCGGCTGGCCTGGCTGGTGCTGATTGCCGCTGTGGCGTTTGTGGCCTTGCGCCAGGCATCACCCAGTGCCAGCAAAAGTGCGCCGCACACAGCGGTGGTGGACATCAAGGGCGAGATCGCCTCGGGGGCCGACGCCAGTGCTGAATTTGTCGTGGCGGCCATGCGCAGTGCTCTGGAAGACGAGGGCTCGCAAGCCTTGGTGCTGCTCATCAACTCGCCCGGCGGGAGCCCCGTGCAGGCCGGCATCATCAACGACGAGATCGTGCGTCTGAAGGCCAAGCACAACAAGCCGATCTACGCGGTGGTGGAGGAAACCTGCGCGTCGGCCGCCTACTACATTGCGGCTGCTGCCGATGACATCTATGTGGACAAGGCCAGCATCGTGGGCAGTATTGGCGTGCTGATGGACGGCTTCGGCTTCACCGGTGTCATGGAAAAGGTGGGCGTGGAGCGCCGCCTGCTCACGGCCGGAGAGAATAAGGGGTTCCTCGACCCTTTCAGTCCGCAGACCGAGAAGCAGCGTGCCTATGCGCAGACCATGCTGGACCAGATTCACCAGCAGTTCATTGCTGCGGTGAAAGCCGGGCGCGGCGACCGCCTCAAGACCACCCCCGACACCTTCAGCGGCCTGTTCTGGACGGGGCAGCAGGCGGTTGAAATGGGTCTGGCCGACAAGCTGGGCAACCTCGATTACGTGGCCCGCGAAGTGGTGAAGGCCGAGGACATCATTGATTACACCCGCCGTGACAACGTGGCTGAGCGCTTGGCCAAGCGGTTTGGTGCGGCTGTGGGCATGGGGGCCGTCAAGTCGATGGCTGTGTCGGGCCCCCAGTTGCGCTGAAACGCCGCGAAGAGCCGACAGGCCCGGCGATTTTCGCGATGGTCTGACTGATCGCAGACTCCCATCCAAAACCCTGGGCAGAGGTATCTCCCCGGGGTTTTTTTATGAGCGCGTGCCGCGTGGTGCTTCGATGGTGGCTCTGGGGCTTCTGCTGCCTGGTTGGAAGGCATTTTGGCTTGGTGCGCTGATGTTATACGCCTTGATAGCTATGAAATACGTAGCGATACAAATTTCAGTCCAATGCCCGGGAGTCCTATCTCCCCAGTGCAAACACTACGGGCGTGCGGTTGTCTGGCGGCGCGGGTTGCTGTTTCCACTGCCGCACCAGTTGGCTCTGGACGCGGGCGTCCGGCAGGGTCAGCCCGCTGGCGAGTGCCAGGCGGGTGTGGGGCTGTAGCGTCTGCACCAGGGCCTGCCACAGTACCGGGTTGCGGTACGGGGTTTCGATGAAAAGCTGGGTCTGTCCCGTGCGCAGCGCGATCCCCTCCAGCTCCTTGATGCGCTGCGTGCGCTCATGCCCGTCTTGCGGCAGGTAGCCCACGAAGGCGAAGTTTTGCCCATTGAGGCCACTGGCCGCCAAGGCCAGCAGCAGCGATACCGGTCCTACCAGTGGCACCACGCGCAGGCCCAGGTCGTGCGCGGCCCGCACCACCGACGAGCCAGGGTCGGCCACAGCGGGCATGCCCGCTTCGCTGACCAGGCCCATGTCGTGGCCATTCAATGCAGCCGCGAGCAGCGGGCGTGCGTCGAACGGGGCCGAGCCTTTGTCGCCATGGTCACCCTTCTTGTGGACCTCGCGCGGCAGTTCGGTGATCTGCTGCTGCTGCAGAGGCGCGGCCAAGGGGTGCAGTGCGTCGATGCGCTTGAGGTAGGCGCGCGTGCTCTTGGCGTTCTCGCACACCCAGTGGGTCAGGCGTGCAGCGGTCTGCAGTGTGGCCGAGGGCAGGGCATCCTGCAGGGCGGCCTGGGTGTCGCAGCCAAAGTCGAGGGGGGCGGGAACAAGGTATAGCGTGCCGGTCTTCGCATTCATCGTTGGCCTCCATTGCGCTGCGCAGTAGCCGTGGCCAGCGAAGCCGACGCAGCGCAGGCCAGTGCACCCGTGGATCTGGCTAGGCCGGGCCACTGGGTGTGTCTCCCTCTCAGAGGATAGGGGGAGGGCGCGAAGCGACTCAGTGAGTGCTTCGTCATGGCAGCACCAGCCCCGCCGCGCGCAGCATGCGGCATGTACGGATCAGCGGCAGCCCGATGAGTGCCGTGGGGTCGTCGCTGTGGATGGCGTCCAGCAGCGCAATGCCCAGGCCTTCGCTCTTGGCGCTGCCCGCGCAGTCGTAGGGCTGTTCGGCGCGCAGGTAGCGCTCGATTTCTTCGTCAGACAGGTCGCGGAACTGGACCTCCACTGGGGCAAGGTCCACCTGCTCAAAGCCCGTGGCGGCGCATACCACGGCCAGCGCGGTCTGGAACACCACGGTCTGGCCGCGCATCTGGCGCAGCTGCTGCACGGCGTGATCGTGCTGGCCCGGCTTGCCCAGCGGTTCGCCTGCAAGGTCTGCCACCTGGTCAGAGCCAATCACCACCGCTTCGGGATGTTGTTGCGCAACGGCACGCGCCTTGGCCAGGGCCAGGCGCAGGGCCAGAGCGCGCGGGGTTTCTCCGGGCAAGGGTGTCTCGTCCACATTCGGGGCCGTGACGTCAAAAGGCAGGTTCAGCCGCTGTAGCAATTCACGCCGGTAGCGCGAGGTGGAGCCCAATACCAGACGGCGTTGCAAGGAGGGGGATTGATGCATGCGCCGATTCTCTTACACTGCCGCCATGACCAAGGAATTCTCCGCTCAACGCCTGGATGTGAAAGCCTTTGCACAGGCGGGTGGCCGACTGTCGGGCCACGACTCATTGCTGAAGTACGAACGCCTGGCCCAGGAGGCCAAGGGCTTGCATCCCGATCTGCTGGTGGATTGGGAGGCTGTGGGTGAGGTGCGTACCGCGCTGGGCGGTATGGGGCAGGTGTGGCTGCATATCAAGGTGCAAGCGAGCTTCCCTATGGAATGCCAACGTTGCCTGACGCCTGTGGATGTGCCTTTGGCGGTGGAGCGTGAGTTCCGCTTTGTGGCAGATGAGGCCACCGCTGAGGCGCTGGACGATGAGAGCGAGGAAGACCTGTTGGCCATGAGCCGCGAGTTCGATCTGCACGAACTGATTGAAGACGAGCTGCTGATGGCCCTGCCGGTTGTGCCCAAGCACGACGAATGCCCCACCTCCGTGCCGCTGGCTTCTTCGGATGAGGATTTCGAGGAGGCCAATGCTGAAAAACCCAATCCTTTTGCTGCTTTGGCTGCGCTGCGTAAGGACGACAAGGGTTAATTGGCAGTCCAAAAATCATTTGGGTTATAATCGTGGGCTTCACGCGAACCCCATCGTGTCTTTTGGGCTGATCGCGTTTTTACCAACCTACTCAAGATCAGGAGCCATCATGGCCGTTCAGCAAAACAAAAAGTCCCCTTCCAAGCGCGGTATGCACCGCTCGCACAATGCCCTGAATGTGCCAGGCATTGCTGTGGAACCTACTACTGGTGAAACGCACCTGCGCCACCACATCAGCCCCAACGGTTTTTACCGTGGCCGCCAGGTGCTGAAGAACAAGTCAGAAGCCTGACTTTCGCCCCATCCAAAGGCCCGTTGCTACAAAAAATGTAGCGCGGGCCTTTGTTTTGACCGTCGTATTTATCTTTCGGCCTGTTTGGCCGGCCGGACAAGTCGCCCATGATCACACTGGCTGTTGACTGCATGGGGGGCGACCATGGCCCCCGCGTCACGCTCGCGGCGTGCCGCCAGTTTCTCGACCACCACCCTGAAGCCCGTCTGCTGCTTGTCGGCCTGCCGGATAGCCTGAAGGCGTTTTCGCACGACCGTGCCACCATTGTTCCTGCCTCCGAAGTGGTGGCCATGGACGATCCTGTGGAAGTCGCCCTGCGCAGGAAGAAGGATTCTTCGATGCGTGTGGCGATTCAGCAAGTCAAGGATGGAACCGCGTCTGCGGCTGTCTCTGCTGGTAACACTGGCGCATTGATGGCCATTGCCCGTTATTTGCTCAAGACGCTGGATGGTATCGACCGCCCGGCCATTGCCACGCAGTTGCCCAACGCCCAAGGTGGTGCCACCACGGTACTGGATCTGGGGGCCAACGTGGATTGCTCGGCAGAGCACCTGCTGCAGTTCGCTGTCATGGGTTCAGCCCTGGTCTCGGTCCTCAAAGATGTGGATGAGCCCACTGTGGGCCTGCTCAACATTGGCGAAGAAGTGATCAAAGGCAGCGAAGTTATAAAAAAAGCCGGCGAATTGCTTCGATCAGCGGCCAACTCCGGTGATTTGAATTTCTATGGAAATGTTGAGGGAAACGACATTTTCAAAGGAACCGTCGATATCGTGGTGTGTGACGGCTTTGTAGGTAACGTCGCGCTGAAAGCGAGCGAGGGTGTGGCGTCTATGGTCATTGGCGGGCTGAAGGCTGAGTTTTCTCGCCATATCTTCACCAAAATGGCAGCCATCGTCGCCTATCCGGTTCTAAAAGCACTGATGAGTCGCATGGACTACCGTCGATACAACGGCGCAGCGCTTTTGGGTCTGCGCGGACTGGTGTTCAAGAGCCATGGATCGGCCGACGCCATGGCATTCGAGCAGGCGTTGAACCGGGCGTATGATGCAGCCCGCAACAACTTGCTCGACCGTGTCCGGACCCGGATTGCGCATGCGGCGCCTCTCCTGGTGCCCGCAGATGCCCAGCCCAAGCCTGGCGTGGCGGCGACCACACACTAGATGAGACGCTATTCCCGCATTACCGGCACCGGCAGTTATCTGCCTCCCCGCCGGCTGACCAACGCCGATCTGGTGGCCGAACTGGGCCAACGCGGCATCGAAACCTCGGATCAATGGATTGTGGAGCGCACGGGTATCCGGGCGCGCCACTTTGCCGCGCCCGATGTGACCAGCAGCGATCTGGGTTTGGAGGCCGCACGCAATGCCTTGCAGGCGGCCGGGCTGCAGCCCACCGACATTGACCTGATCATCGTCGCCACGTCTACGCCAGACATGGTGTTTCCGTCAGTCGCTTGTATCTTGCAGAACAAGCTGGGTGCCAATGGCTGCCCAGCGTTTGATGTGCAAGCTGTGTGCAGTGGTTTTGTGTATGCCTTGTCGGTGGCAGATGCCATGATCCAGACGGGTGCCGCCAACCGCGCGTTGGTCATTGGCGCCGAAGTATTCAGCCGCATTCTGGATTTCAACGACCGCACCACTTGCGTGTTGTTCGGTGATGGCGCTGGCGCCGTGGTGCTGGAGGCGTCGGAGACGCCCGGCATTTTGTCGAGCGACCTCCATGCGGACGGTAAGCATGTCGACATCCTGTGCGTGCCGGGAAATGTGTCGGGTGGGCAGGTGTTGGGCGATCCTGTGCTCAAGATGGACGGCCAGGCGGTCTTCAAGCTGGCGGTGGGCGTGCTGGAAAAAGCTGCCCATGCCGCTCTTGCCAAGGCGGGGCTGACCGAGGCTGACATTGACTGGTTGATTCCGCACCAGGCCAACATCCGCATCATGCAAAGTACGGCCCGCAAGCTGAAGATGTCCATGGACAAGGTGGTGGTCACAGTGGATCAACACGGCAACACCTCTGCGGCCTCCATTCCGCTGGCGCTGGACCATGCGGTTCGCACAGGCCAGGTCAAGAAAGGCGAAACGCTGCTCCTCGAAGGAGTGGGTGGCGGTTTCACCTGGGGTGCAGTGCTCCTGAAACTATAGCTATCGGCGCTTTTTGAATAAGCGCTATAGGCTAATTTCATTCATATTTCTGGATTTTTCATGAAGTCTTTTGCATTTGTCTTTCCGGGGCAGGGCTCCCAGTCGGTGGGCATGCTTGACGGTTGGGGCGATCACCCTGTGGTGGCGCAGACCCTGCAAGAAGCATCAGATGCCTTGGGTGAAGACGTCGCTGGCTTGATCAAGCAGGGCCCCAAAGAGGCGCTCGCCATGACCACCAACACCCAGCCGGTGATGCTGGTGGCGGGTGTTGCCGCATGGCGTGTCTGGCGCGCCGAGGGCGGTGCTGCGCCGGCAGCTTTGGCGGGGCATTCGCTAGGAGAATATTCAGCCCTGGTGGCGGCCGGCGTACTCACGTTGACCCAAGCTGCGCCACTGGTCCGCTTGCGTGCCGCGGCCATGCAGGAAGCCGTGCCCGCAGGCACCGGTGCCATGGCGGCGATTTTGGGTCTGGACGCATCCAAGGTGGTTGCTGGTTGTGCCGAGGCGCTGGCTTCTTTTGGAGCGGGCTCGGCGGAAGTGGTTGAAGCCGTCAATTTCAATGACCCGGCGCAGACGGTGATTGCAGGTTCCAAGGCGGGTGTGGATAAAGCCTGCGAAGTGCTGAAGGCTGCGGGCGCCAAGCGCGCGCTGCTGTTGCCGGTGTCGGCGCCCTTCCATTCGAGCCTGATGAAGCCCGCAGCCGAAAAACTGCGCGTGGCGCTCGCCGATGTTGTGCTTGCCGCGCCCCAGATCCCTGTGGTCAACAACGTGGACGTTGCAGTGCAGCAGGACGGCGACGCGATTCGCGATGCGCTGTACCGCCAGGCTTTTGGCCCGGTGCGCTGGGTGGAGTGTGTCCACGCGCTCAAGGCACGTGGCGTGACCCATCTGATTGAAAGTGGCCCAGGCAAAGTGCTGGCGGGCCTGACCAAGCGCATTGACCCGGAGCTGGTTGGTGCGGCGTTGTTTGACACGGCCACCTTGGCTGAAACCCGGGAGTTGTTGGCATGACGGAATCCACCCAGACAGCGCTAGTGGCGCTGGTGACTGGCGCGTCGCGCGGTATTGGCGCGGCGATTGCGCTGGAGCTTGCAATCAAGGGCTACCAGGTCGTGGGCACGGGCACCACGGACGAGGGTGCGGAGCTCATCACCAAGGCTCTGGCGGCCTATCCTGGCTGCCGTGGCGCTAATTTGAATGTGAACGACGGCGCTGCCATCGAGGCGCTGATGGACTCCATCGTCAAGCAGCTGGGTGGCTTGCATGTGGTGGTCAACAATGCAGGAATTACCCGCGACACGCTTGCCATGCGCATGAAGGACGATGATTGGGATGCGGTGCTGGACACCAATCTCAAGGCCGTGTTCCGTGTGAGCCGCGCTGCAATTCGTCCCATGATGAAGCAGCGTTTCGGGCGCATCATCAGCATCACGAGCGTGGTAGGGGCGTCTGGTAATCCGGGGCAAGCCAACTACGCCGCAGCCAAGGCGGGCGTGGCTGGTATGACCCGTGCGTTGGCCCGCGAACTGGGCAGTCGAAACATCACGGTCAACTGCGTGGCGCCTGGTTTTATTGAGACCGATATGACGTCTGCACTGCCCGAAGAACAGCAAAAAGCCCTCAATGCGCAGATCCCTTTGGGGCATATGGGCAAGCCCGAAGACATCGCACACGCGGTGGCCTACCTGGCTTCGCGCGAGGCTGGCTATGTGACGGGGCAGGAGTTGCACGTCAATGGCGGCATGTACATGTAATTGAGACAAGTTAACGCCGGTTCATCCGGACGGCGGGCTGCTGAGGGGATTCCCCTTAAGCGGCTAGAATCGCGGATTCATTCACAACCCCCAGAGGGAAACCATGAGCGATATCGAAGCACGCGTCAAAAAAATCATTGCCGAACAACTCGGTGTGGAAGAGTCCCAAGTCACCAATGAAAAGTCCTTCGTGGCAGACCTCGGTGCCGACTCGCTCGACACGGTGGAATTGGTGATGGCTCTGGAAGACGAGTTCGGCATCGAGATCCCGGATGAAGACGCCGAGAAGATCACGACGGTGCAAAACGCCATCGACTACGCCAACAACCACCAGAAGGCCTGAGCAGCGCCCAGCGCCTGACTCAAGCGATCAGCAAAAGGTTTTTACGCATGAGCCGTCGTCGCGTCGTCGTGACCGGCCTGGGTTGCGTCAGCCCCGTGGGCAACACGGTGGCCGATTCCTGGGCCAATCTCCTTGCCGGAAAGTCCGGCATTGATCTCATCACCAAGTTCGATGCGTCGAACTTTTCCTGCAAAATTGCAGGGGAGATCAAAGGTCTTGACCTGGAGTCGTACATCAGCGCCAAGGATGCGCGCGGGATGGACGCTTTCATTCATTTCGGCATCGCTGCCGCCGCGCAGGCTGTGCAGGACGCCGGTCTGCCGACTGGCGAGGCGCTCAGTGAAGAATTTGCCACACGCATTGCGTGCGTGATCGGCTCTGGCATTGGCGGCCTCCCGCTGATTGAAAACACCCATGCGGAGCTGGTCAGCCGTGGGCCACGGCGCATCACGCCATTTTTTGTGCCAGCCTCCATCATCAATATGGTGGCGGGTCATGTGTCCATGCGTTTCGGCTTCAAAGGGCCGAATCTTGCGGTGGTGACAGCCTGCACAACAGGCTTGCATTGCATTGGAGAAGCGGGCCGCATGATCGAGTACGGGGATGCGGATGTGGTGGTTGCCGGCGGCACGGAATCCACAGTGTCTCCGCTCGGCATCGGTGGGTTTGCCGCCATGCGTGCGTTGTCCACCCGTAATGATGATCCTCAGACGGCATCGCGCCCCTGGGATAAGGACCGTGACGGTTTTGTGCTGGGCGAAGGTGCCGGCGTCATGGTGCTCGAAGAGTATGAGCACGCCAAAGCCAGAGGCGCCAAAATCTATGCTGAGCTCAGCGGTTTTGGCATGAGTGCGGATGCCGGTCACATGACGGCACCCAGCATGGACGGCCCCCGCCGGGCCATGCTCAGTGCTTTGCGCAATGCGGGTATCAACGCCGATCAGGTGGACTATCTGAATGCCCACGGCACTTCGACCCCGCTGGGCGACCTGAACGAGACCAACGCGATCAAGGCAGCTTTGGGCGACCATGCTTACAAGACCGTTGTCAGTTCTACCAAATCCATGACGGGGCATTTGCTCGGTGGTGCAGGTGGCATCGAGAGTGTTTTCACCGTTCTGGCACTGCATCAGCAAAAGGTGCCACCTACCATCAATCTGTTCAACCAGGATCCTGAGTGTGATCTGGATTACTGTGCCAACACGGCGCGTGACATGAAGATTGATGTGGCTGTCAAAAACAACTTCGGTTTTGGCGGCACGAATGGGACGCTGGTTTTCAAACGCGTCTGATTCCACTGGCTGCGCCGCCTCTTTCGCGGCGTGAGCGGCCCATGGACTGCGTCCGCCGAGCTCTCAGGGCGCCTGCCTTCGGCTGCTGCACGGCGGAGCGCCTCACTCAGCCTGTCTTGTTGACTTGATGGCCGTCGTTATCCAATGACCCGGCTTACTCGGCTTCCCCCGGCGGTGCAATACCCATTGCGGCGCAGCTTTGTCTTGGGTGCTGTTCTTCTTGGCTTGCTGTTGGCTGGGGCTGGTGTGCTGGTGGCTTGGTTCCTGGGGGGCGCAAGATACCCCTCTGGGATCGGGATCGCCGCAGGTTGCCTGTGGCTCGTGGTGGCGGCGTGCGTGTTGCATTTCTGGTGGCACCAGTTAGAGGGGGTGTTACGGTGGGACGGGCAGGCCTGGACCGTGGAGGATGACCAGCACGGGAAAATATTCTGGGCACTTTCCCGTCCACCGGAAGTCATTCTCGACTTGCAAGGCCATCTTTGGGTGTGTGCGTTTCCTTTGGGGCATCACCAAACTTGGCTTTGGCTGGAGCGTTCAAGTCAGCCAGAACGTTGGGTTGACATGCGTCGTGCGGTATATTCGCGCGCCAAACCGGGCGCTGACAACGCTGACGAAACCGCCCCGGCCAAGCGCCGTGGGGCGTGAATCTTGAGTATCCATGACTGTAATTCCGCCTTCCCCCTCCGAAGACAGCGATCTCCAACTGGTGGAGCGCACGGTAGCGGGCGATCAACGCGCCTACGAGTTATTGGTCATCAAGTACCAACGCCGCATTGAACGCCTGATTGGTCGCATGGTGCGTGACACGGATATCGTCCAGGACATTGCCCAAGAGACATTCATCCGGGCCTATCGCGCGCTTCATCAATTCCGGGGAGACGCGCAGTTCTACACGTGGCTGTACCGCATTGCCGTCAATACCGCCAAAAAGGCGCTGATGGACATGAAGCGCAACCCTGTCATTTCCGAGAACGCTTTTCGTTCCAGTGATGACGAGGATGAAACTTCCCGCCTGGGACACGAACTAACCAGCGACGAAACCCCTGAAACCGTACTCGCCGCCCGAGAGATCGCGCAGGTGGTGAACGCGGCCATGGAGGCATTGCCTGAAGATCTGCGCCAAGCGGTGACGCTGCGCGAGATTGAAGGGTTGAGCTACGAGGAGATCGCTACGGCCATGGGTTGTCCTATTGGTACGGTGCGCTCCCGGATATTTCGGGCGCGGGAGGCCATATCCGCCAAAGTGCGCCCTTTGCTTGAGAACCAGTCGGGCAAACGGTGGTGAGGTGATGAGATGAATAAAGCTGAAACAGGTATCAACGGGCTGGCAGGTAACACCATGATGAATGACATGAAGATGCGAGAGCAATTGTCCGCTTTGGCTGATGGCCAACTCCAAGGGGATGAGTTGGCGGCTGCTCTGGCATATGCGGCCGAAGAGGAGGAGGGGCGCGACACCTGGCAGCTTTACCACCTTGTGGGCGATGTGCTGCGTTCGTCCGACCTGGCGCAGCCGGCGCACCCCGTGTTCTTGTCGCGGTTGCGTGAGCAACTGGCCCAGGAAGTGCCTCCTGAGCGTCCTCAAGCCCAGCAGGTTCAGATTGGCATGGTTGCTCCGTTGGCAGATGCGGCCAACGCCTCCGTGTTCCGCTGGAAGATGCTTGCAGGCTTTGCTTCTTTGGCGGCCGTGGCTGCCATTGGCTGGTCGTCCCTCGCCAGTTTGCAGGGTGCAGGCCCATCAGGTGCTCAACTGGCTGCTGTGCCCGATCGATCTTCTGCCCAGGGCGCTCCGGTCGTTGCTGTGGCCGATGCCGATGGGCAGCAGGTCATGATTCGTGATCCTCGCCTCGATGAGTTGCTGGCTGCCCACAAGCAGTTTGGAAGCACGTCTGCATTGCAGATGCCCGCAGGTTTCCTGCGCAATGCAACGTTTGAAACCCCTGGTCGCTGAGACGGGGATGGCTGTTCCCGGCGTCGAGATCGCGTGATGAGCACATTTGGAGTGATAAAGGCAGTCGGACTTGTCCGGTATCGATGGCTCATGTCGCTGTTCGCGGCGGCGGTGTGCGGCCTCGGTGGCTCGGTGGCGATGGGGGCTCCGTTGGCTGGAGGCATTGCAATACCCTCTGGTGATTCCCTTTCTTCTCCTGCCGAGCGTGACGTAGCGCAATGGGTCGAGCGCATGCAGGGGGCCCCCTGTCGCAAGTCCTATGCGGGCATTTTTGTGGTGATGTCTGCCAATGGAGCGATGTCCAGTTCGCGTATCTGGCACGCGTGTGATGGGCAGCAGCAGATGGAGCGGGTGGAGTCTCTCAGTGGTACGCCGCGTACCGTCTTTCGGCGCAATGACGAGGTGCGGACGTTCCTGCCGCAGGCGCGTGTTGTGCGCACAGACCGTCGCGATGCGGCTGGGCTGTTTCCCCGTGTTCCATTGGTCAGCGGTACGTCCATTGCACAGTTTTACACCTCCCATCTGATGGGGCAGGAGCGGGTGGCCGGGTTCGTTGCTGATGTCGTGTGGTTCAAGCCCTCAGACACTTTGCGCTTTGGCTATCGCCTGTGGATTGAGCAGGACTCCGGGTTGGTGGTGAAGCTGCAGACACTGGGCGCGGATGGCCGGGTTCTGGAGCAGGCGGCATTTTCAGAACTTGACCTGAATGCACCTGTGCGTGCTGAACAGCTGTCTCGCTTGATGGAGGCAACGGCGGGTTACAAGGTGGTTGCTCCGTCTGTGGTGAAGACCACCGCCAAGGCCGAAGGCTGGGTGCTGCGTCAGCCGGTTGCTGGTTTTGTCCCGGTCAGTTGCCGTCGGCGTGCCGTCTCTGCGGCGGACGATGCGCCCAGTGTCTTGCAGTGTCTGTATTCCGATGGTCTGGCATCGGTGTCCCTGTTTTTAGAGCCCTTTGATCCGCTGCGTCACACTGCGCAGCCCCAGATTTCCGGCATTGGTGCAACGCAGCTATTGGCGCAGCGCATGCCGTCAGATGTCTGGCTTACTGCTGTGGGTGAGGTGCCCTTGCCCACGCTGCGTCTTTTTGCGGGCCAACTGGAGCGTTCGCCCTGAAGTCGTCTGGCCGGGCGTTGGTGGGTGATTGGCATTGTGGGGTGGACCTGTGCCTGCCATGAACGACATGGAAAGAGTGCACTGTTCCCGGGAACCAATTGGCGCCACACTCTTCACAGTTGCACACAGTTAGTTGACAGCAATCGCCACAATTCACGAAAGGTCGATGATGCCGAAGTTCGATGGGAATAAGCTGCGCTCTGTTGCGTTAGCGTGCATGTTGAGCGGGGTTGCCAGCGTCATGGTGATGCCTTGCGCCGCCCTGGCTCAACCCACTGCAGTGGTGCGTGGGTTGCCTGACTTCACCGATTTGGTGGATCAGGTGGGTCCATCGGTGGTGAATATCCGTACCGTCGAAAAAGCATCCGGCCGGACCAATGCCAGCGGTGTGGACGAAGAAATGCTGGAGTTCTTTCGCCGGTTTGGTGTCCCCATTCCCAATCTTCCCCGCCAACAACGTCCTTCAAAGCCTCAGCAGGATGAAGAAGCGCAACCACGGGGCGTGGGGTCGGGGTTTATCCTGACCGCCGATGGATTTGTCATGACCAACGCCCATGTGGTGGAAGGCGCCGACGAAGTCATTGTCACGCTGCCGGATAAGCGTGAGTTCAAGGCCAGAATCGTGGGTGCAGACAAGCGCACGGATGTCGCCGTGGTCAAGATCGAAGCCACGGGTTTGCCTGCGGTCAAAGTGGGCGATGTGAGTCGTCTGCGTGTGGGCGAATGGGTGATGGCGATTGGTTCTCCGTTTGGGCTGGAGAACACCGTCACGGCGGGTATCGTGAGTGCCAAGCAGCGTGATACGGGCGACTACCTGCCCTTTATTCAGACCGATGTTGCTATCAATCCCGGCAACTCTGGTGGCCCACTCATCAACATGCGCGGTGAGGTAGTCGGTATTAACAGCCAGATTTACTCCCGCTCCGGGGGCTTCATGGGCATCTCGTTTGCGATCCCTATGGACGAAGCGATGCGGGTCAGTGAGCAGTTGCGGGCATCGGGGAAGGTTACGCGTGGCCGCATTGGAGTGCAGATCGGGCAGGTGACCAAAGACGTGGCTGAGTCCATTGGCCTGGGCAAGGCGCAGGGCGCGTTGGTGACGGGGGTGGAGGGCGGATCGCCTGCAGACAAGGCGGGCGTGGAGGCGGGTGACATCATTACGCGCTTTGACGGCAAGCCCATTGAGAAGGTGGCCGACCTGCCACGTTTGGTTGGCAACACCAAGCCGGGGAGCAAGAGCACGGTCACCGTATTCCGCCGAGGGGCCTCGCGCGACCTCGGTATCACCATCGCTGAAATTGAAGCGGACAAGCCTGCCGCCAAGGTTGCTGAACGTGAAGAGAAACCCAAGGCTTCTGCGGCCGCGCAGCAGGTCGGCTTGTCTGTGGCCGATCTGGCAGATGCTCAAAAGAAAGAGCTGAAGATCAAGGGTGGTGTGGCGGTTGTCACGGCCACCGATGCGGCTGCCCGGGCGGGCTTGCGCGAGGGGGACATCATTTTGTCCATTGCTAATACGGAGGTGTCCGGCGTGAAGGAGTTTGAGTCCGTTTTGGCCAAGCTGGACAAGAGCAAGCCCATCAATGTGCTCTATCGGCGTGGGGAGTGGGCGCAATATGCGCTGATCCGTCCCGGTCGCTAGGGCCGTTCTGCGGGGTCTGCGGTGATCGACCGAGAGCGGTCGATTGCCCCTTGATTTGAGCGGGCCTTTTTATTTGGAGCTCTTTTTTCCTCGTTTCCCTGCGCTCCCTGCAGTGGCGAGATGTTAGCTTTTGCTAACTTTTCATGGGCCTATCAACCAGATTCGATAGAATAGAGGTCCCTGTTCAACGTTTATCTGCATATTGATTGGCGTCGGGTTCACGATGCGGGATGTTTTTGTGCAATGCACAGCCGATCCACAGTTCACCCACAAGTTGTCCAGCGTTGTTGATGTGTTGGTTGTGAATAAACTGTGTATAAAATTCCTGTTGCAGACTGGCAACTCCCCTTGGATGCAGTTGGACGGGCTTTTCCAGGCGGCCTTTTTGCCTACAATGAAGCTCCAACTATCGCAGTTGCCAATGATTGTTGGTTCAGGGCGCGTCGCCACTCGACGCGCCCTTTTTTCTTGTGCGCGCCGTTTTAATTCAATCACTTGACGCTTTCCGTTGATGAATCACATCAGAAATTTTTCCATCATTGCGCACATCGACCATGGCAAGTCGACGTTGGCAGACCGCTTGATTCAGCGCTGCGGAGGACTGGCGGACCGTGATATGGAGGCCCAGGTTCTGGACTCGATGGATATCGAAAAAGAACGTGGGATAACCATCAAGGCGCAAACCGCCGCGCTGCAATACAAGGCGCAGGATGGACAGGTCTATAACCTCAATCTGATCGATACGCCGGGGCACGTGGACTTCTCGTACGAAGTGAGCCGTTCGTTGTCTGCATGCGAAGGCGCATTGCTTGTTGTCGATGCCTCGCAGGGGGTCGAGGCGCAGACCGTGGCCAATTGCTACACCGCATTGGATCTGGGTGTGGAGGTGGTGCCCGTCCTCAACAAGATGGATCTGCCCAACGCAGATCCCGAGAATGCGAAGGCCGAGATCGAGGATGTGATCGGCATTGACGCCACCGATGCCATCCCGTGCTCAGCCAAGACGGGGATGGGTATCGACGAGATCCTTGAGGCCATCGTTGCGAAGGTGCCCACTCCACGCGGCAAGCCTGATGGCCCGTTGCGCGCGATGATCATCGATAGCTGGTTCGACAGCTACGTGGGTGTGGTGATGCTTGTGCGCGTGGTGGATGGCCGTTTGCTCAAAGGCGAGCGCATCAAGATGATGGCCAGCGGCGCTGTGTATAACGCGGACAACCTCGGTGTTTTTACCCCCGCCAACGAGCCGCGCAACTCACTCGATGCAGGGCAGGTGGGTTACATCATCGCCGGCATCAAGGAGTTGCAGGCAGCCAAAGTGGGCGACACGATCACGCTCGAAAAGAAGCTGCCCAACAACGCGGGCCCAGCGACCGAGGCGCTGCCAGGTTTCAAGGAAATCCAGCCCCAGGTGTTTGCCGGACTGTATCCGACGGAGGCCAGTGAATATGACTCGCTGCGCGATGCGCTGGAGAAGCTCAAGCTCAATGACGCTTCGCTGCACTACGAACCGGAAGTGAGCCAGGCGCTCGGCTTTGGCTTTCGGTGTGGCTTCCTGGGTCTGTTGCACATGGAGATCGTGCAGGAGCGACTGGAGCGTGAGTTTGACCAGGACCTTATCACCACGGCGCCCAGCGTGGTCTATCAAGTGGTCAGGGCCGACGGCGAAATTGTGATGGTTGAGAACCCATCCAAAATGCCCGACCAAGGGCGGTTGGAGGAAATCCGTGAGCCCATTGTGACGGTGCATCTGTACATGCCCCAGGACTATGTGGGCCCGGTGATGACACTGGCCAATCAGAAGCGCGGCGTGCAGATGAACATGGCCTACCACGGCCGCCAGGTGATGCTCACCTACGAGATGCCACTCGGTGAGATCGTGCTCGACTTCTTCGACAAGCTCAAATCGGTGTCGCGAGGTTACGCGTCCATGGACTATGAGTTCAAGGAGTACCGTGCCTCTGATGTGGTGAAGGTGGATATTCTGCTCAACGGCGAAAAGGTGGATGCACTATCCATCATCGTGCACCGCTCGCAGTCGCAGTACCGCGGCCGCGCGGTGGTGGCAAAGATGCGCGAAATCATCAGCCGTCAGATGTATGACGTGGCCATTCAGGCGGCCATTGGAGCCAATATCATTGCGCGCGAAACCATCAAGGCGTTGCGCAAGAACGTGTTGGCGAAATGTTATGGCGGCGACGTGAGCCGTAAGCGCAAGCTCCTTGAGAAGCAAAAAGCAGGCAAGAAGCGCATGAAACAGATTGGCTCGGTTGAGGTGCCTCAAGAAGCATTCTTGGCCATTTTGCAGGTGGAAGATTGATGCAGTTCATGCAAGTATTCACGTCGATGGTGCTGGCCGGCTTTGCTGGCTATGTTGGTGCCTGGTACTTTGGTGCGATTGAGGGCAATTTTGCGCTGTTGCTGTTTTTGGCTACGGTCATTACGGGCGCTTACTGGTTGGCTGAGCGGCTGTGTTTTTTGCCTCGCCGCCGCCGGGCTGCACAGGCGATCGAGGACGCAGCAGTGCAGCGCCGCGCTGAGTTGGATCGCATGGGGATTCAGAAAATCGATGTCGATGTGGAGGAGGCCAAGGGGCGGCTCCTCATGCAGCCTTGGTGGCTGGATTGGACCGCTGGCTTGTTCCCGGTGATTGCTGCGGTGTTCTTCTTGCGTTCGTTTCTCTTCGAACCCTTCAAGATTCCGTCTGGCTCGATGATCCCCACCTTGCTGGTGGGCGACCTGATCCTTGTGAACAAGTTCACCTACGGTGTGCGCCTGCCGGTCATCAACACCAAGGTCATCGAAGGGAACCAGCCCGCGCGTGGCGATGTGCTGGTGTTCCGTTATCCACCGCAGCCGAGCCTGGACTACATCAAGCGCGTGGTTGGCGTGCCTGGAGACGAGGTCGCGTACATCAACAAGCGCCTGACCATCAATGGCAAACCCATCGATACGAAAGCGGCTCCTGATTTCTTCGAAGAAGATGCCATGCGCTACTTCAAGCAGTTTGAAGAACACCTGGGTGACCAGCCCCACCGCCTGTTGAATAATCCTGATGTGCCTGCTTTTGTGCAGGGTGCCAGCAATTTTGCCTATCGTGAAAACTGCCGCTACAGTGTGGAAGGTGTCGTGTGCAAGGTTCCGCAAGGCCATTACTTCATGATGGGCGACAACCGCGATAACTCACTGGACTCACGCTATTGGGGATTTGTGCCAGAGGGCAATATTGTCGGCAAGGCCTTTTTTGTCTGGATGAATTTCGGTAATCTCAAGCGCATAGGCTCATTTCACTGAGCAAAAACCATTGCGTAAAACAACGAGGGGTGAATTTATGAAGATGCATCGCACTGCAAGCCGGTCGCAACAGCGCGGATTGTCTTTTTTCGGGCTGATTTTTGTGGGCCTGCTTCTGGTGGCTGCTTTTGCCATTGGCGGCCAGTCGGTACCGATTTTCCTGGAATACACCTCGGCAAAGAAGGCCATCGAGAAGGCCAAGGTGGAGGGCACAGTGCCTGGTGTGCGTGCTGCATTTGACCGTGCTGCCGCGATTGATGACATCACGTCGATCAAAGGCTCGGACCTGGAAGTGACCAAGCGTGGTGACAAGGTGGTGGTGTCGTTCAAGTATTCGCGCGAAATCGCACTGGCGGGTCCGGCCTTTCTGGTTTACCGCTTTGCAGCGCAGACCAACTAGGTGCATTCCGGTCTCCTAGCGCTGCAGGGTCGCCTGCAGCATGTTTTTTCCGATCCATCCCTGCTCCAGCGGGCCACCACACACCGCAGTTTTTCTGCGGACCACAATGAGCGGCTGGAGTTTCTGGGGGACTCTGTCCTGAATCTTGCGGTGGCCAGCCTGCTTTACCAGCGGCTGTCTGCCTTGCCCGAAGGCGATCTTTCGCGCGTGCGCGCCAATCTGGTCAAGCAGGACACCCTGCACCAATTGGCCGTGGGGCTCAAAATCTCCGAGGTGCTGCGTCTGGGAGAGGGCGAGGCCAAGTCTGGAGGGCAGCAACGCCCTTCTATCCTGGCCGATGCGCTGGAAGCCCTGATTGGCGCGGTGTATCTCGATGCCGGTTATGCCAGTGCCGAAGCCCTGGTGCACCGACTGTTTCAGGGTGTCGAGATCAACCCGCAGATGCAGGCGGCTTCCAAAGACCCGAAAACGGCATTGCAGGAGTGGCTGCAGGGTCGCAAAATGAAGCTGCCACAGTACAACGTGGTGGCAACTGTGGGGGCGGCGCACCGTCAGACCTTTGATGTCGAGTGCGATATTCCCGAATTGCGTCTGACTGAGCGTGGCATCGGTGGCTCCCGTCGGGCGGGCGAGCAGGCGGCTGCGGCCGCCATGCTGGTCACATTGAAAGCAAAGAAATTATGAATGATGCTACCAAAGATGTAGCTGGTGACGAGGGCGCAGAAAGCGCTCCCGTTCAAAATGATCTAGAGGCCATGCTGGCTGCGGCAGGGGCGCCTGCCGCTGTTCCGGGGCAGCGTTGCGGTGTGATCGCCATCGTGGGCAAGCCCAACGTGGGTAAATCCACCTTGCTCAACGCCCTGGTGGGTCAGAAAATCAGTATCACCTCGCGCAAGGCGCAGACCACGCGCCATCGCATCACTGGCATCCGTACGCGGGAGCAGACGCAGTTTGTGTTCGTCGACACCCCTGGTTTCCAGACACGGCATGCCACGGCGCTCAACAAGTCGCTCAACAAGACCGTGATGGGCGCGATTGGTGACGTGGACCTGATCCTGTTCGTGGTGGAGGCTGGCAATTTCACACTGGCCGATGCCAAGGTGCTGTCACTGTTCAAGCCCGGCATTCCCACGCTGCTGCTGGCCAACAAGCTGGACATGGTGCACCGCCGCGCTGAGCTGGCGCCCTGGCTCAAGAGCATGCAAGAGCGCCACCCGTTTGCCGAGTTCGTCCCCATGTCCGCCAAGAACAAGGGCGACATTGAGCGGCTCTTCGGTATCTGCGCCAAATACCTGCCCGAGCAGGCCTGGTGGTACGCCGAAGACGAACTGACCGACCGCAGCGAGAAATTCCTGGCCTCAGAAACCGTGCGCGAAAAGCTGTTCCGCTTTACCGGTGACGAGCTGCCCTACACCTCGACAGTGGTCATCGACAAGTTCGAGGAAGAAGCCAGCAAGGCGCACAAGCGCATGGTGAAGATCGCCGCCACCATCGTGGTGGAGCGTGACAACCACAAGATGATGGTCATCGGTGACAAGGGCGAGCGCTTGAAGCGCATTGGCACCGAAGCACGCCAAGAGCTGGAAAAGCTCATGGATGCCAAGGTGTTCCTGGAGCTGTGGGTCAAGGTGCGCTCTGGCTGGGCCGATGACGAGGCGCGCGTGCGCTCGTTTGGTTACGAGTAAGTGCCACCTCCTGACAGGCCCACATCAACGCCAACCCCCGCCGCTTTGACGGGTGTTGGATTCCAGCCCCATTCCTCTCGCACTCCCTTCATCTCCAGTGGCCGCCGCCAAGCGCATTTCTGAGGAGCCGGCCTTTGTCTTGCACAGCTACGACTGGAGCGAGTCCAGCCTGATTCTGGAGGTTCTCTGCCGTCGCCAGGGGCGTGTAGCCCTGGTGGCCAAGGGGGCCAAAAAGCCAACCTCCAACTTTCGCCCCGTGTTGCTGCCGTTGCAGCCCCTGCTGGTGACTTATACGCTGGCCGGTGATGGCAGTGCTGACATTCACACGCTCAAGGGCGCCGAATGGGTGGGTGGGCATGTGATGCCTACGGGCGATGCCCTGCTGTCGGGCATGTACCTCAACGAACTGCTGCTGCGCCTGCTGGCCCGGGCAGACCCACACCCTGCGTTGTTCGATGCGTATGCCGGGGTGGTGCGGGTGCTTGCCAGCGAACACGGTGATGCACTGGAGCCTGTGCTGCGCAGCTTCGAGCTACTGCTGCTGCGCGAAATCGGTCTCCTGCCAGGCCTGGATGCCCAGACCATGACGCTAGAGGCCTTGCTGCCCGCAACGCGTTACACGCTGGTGCCAGAAGGGGGTCTGCGCGCCTCGTCCGCTGCCGATCGCGCGGGTCTGCTCGGTGGCCAGTGGCAAATGCTGCAGCGCGCGCTCGACGACACCAGCAGCTACACCGCCACCTTGCGCGCGTGTGCACCAGTGGCTGCAGAACTCAAGCCCCAGTTGCGGACCTTGCTGCAATACCATTGCGGCAGTCCCCTGCTGCGCACCCGCCAGCTCATGATCGATTTGCAGGCCCTATGACACCGTCACAACCTACCCCTCATCCCGGCACAGCCCTCTCGGTTAACGTCAACAAGGTCGCCCTGGTGCGCAACACGCGGCACCTGGGTATTCCGAGCGTCACGCGCGCGGCTGAGCTGTGCCTGCAGGCCGGCGCCCAGGGCATTACGGTGCACCCCCGGCCAGACGAGCGGCACATCCGCAGCCAGGATGTGTTCGAACTGGCTACCTTGATGAAGGCCTGGCCGGGCCGCGAATACAACATTGAAGGCAACCCGTCGCAGAACCTGATGGACTTCATCCGCCAGGTGCGTCCGCAACAGGCGACGTTTGTGCCCGACAGCGAAGACCAGTTCACCAGCGACCATGGTTGGAGCTTTCCGCAGGATGCCGAGCGGCTGGCTCCTTTGATCGCTGAGTGCAGTGCCCTGGGCGTGCGCGTCAGCTTGTTCATGGACCCGGCGCCCGAGCAGATGGCTGCTGCCAAGGCCGCGGGCGCCGACCGGGTGGAGTTGTATACCGAGCCCTATGCCGCTGCCTGGGGCACCTCGCTGCAAGCCGTGGCGCTTCAGCGTTATGCCGCAGCCGCCCAGGCCGCCCTGGACGTGGGTTTGGGTGTGAATGCAGGGCACGACCTCAATCGCGACAACCTCGCCACCTTTGTGCGCGGAGTGCCCGGTGTGCAGGAGGTCTCCATAGGCCACGCCCTCATCGCTGATGCGCTGGAGCTGGGCTACGCCGCCACGGTGCAGGCCTATCTGGACTGTCTGCAGCCCGGTTCTGCAAGCCCACTCAATCACTCCTGATTTGATAGCTGCCAGCGCTTTATAAACAAGCGCTAGCAGTCAATTGGACTCAAAACCCATGATCTACGGCATTGGCACAGACATCTGCGACGTGCGCCGCATTGCGGCCAGCCTGGAGCGCCATGGCGAACGCTTTGCCGAAAAGGTGCTGGCCGAAGGCGAACTGGCCACCTGGCGCGAGCGCAGTGCACGCTGGCCCGACCGGGGCCTGCGTTACCTGGCCACGCGGTTCTCTGCCAAGGAAGCGTTCAGCAAAGCCATTGGCCTGGGGATGCGCATGCCCATGACCTGGCGCCACTGCGAGGTGGCCAAGCTTGCGAGCGGCCAGCCTGTGATCGTGCTGCACGGGGCGCTCAAGGAATGGTTCGATGCCAAAGGCCTGAAGGCGCACCTGAGCGTGACCGACGAGACCGACTACGCCGCCAGCTTCTGTGTGGTAGAGAAATCTGATTAAAAATGGACTCTAGCGCTTGATACACATACGCTAGAAGCTATTGTTTGTATAGCATTTTGAGTTTGAACCAACACACCATGACTGAACACGCGCCCCTCATCCTTGACGTGGCAGGCCTTGAGCTGACCGCTGCCGACCGCCGCCGCCTGGCCCATCCGCTGACCGGCGGCGTGATCCTGTTTGCCCGCAACTGGGACAACCGCGCGCAGCTGCTGCAGCTGACCAGCAGCATCAAGGCCGTGCGCGACGATCTGCTGATCTGCGTGGACCACGAAGGTGGCCGCGTGCAGCGGTTTCGCACGGACGGTTTCACACATCTGCCACCCATGCGCGCGCTGGGGGATATGTGGATGGATGACGGCAAAGGCGCCAAGGCCTTGCCAGGCAGTGGTGCACTGCGTGCCACCAACGCGGCCACGGCAGCGGGTTATGTGCTGGGGGCCGAGTTGCGCGCCTGTGGTGTCGATTTCTCGTTTACCCCCGTTCTCGATCTTGACTGGGGCGAGAGCGGCGTGATCGGCGACCGCTCCTTTCACCGCGACCCTCGTGTGGTGGCGCTGCTGGCCAAGAGCCTCATGCACGGCCTGCTCCAGGCGGGGATGGCCAACTGTGGCAAACACTTCCCGGGGCACGGTTTTGTCAAAGCCGACTCGCACACCGAAGTGCCCGTGGACAAGCGCAGCCTCAAGGCCATCCTGGCCGATGACGCCGCGCCGTATCCCTGGCTCAGCAGCACGCTCACCAGCGTGATGCCGGCCCATGTGATCTACCCCAAGGTCGACAGCCGCCCCGCAGGCTTCTCGCAGCGCTGGCTGCAGGACATCCTGCGCCGCCAGATGCGTTTTGACGGCGCGATCTTCAGCGACGACCTCAGCATGGAAGGTGCACGGCGCCTGGACGGCCAGGTGGTCAGCTACACCGACGCGGCCGTGGCGGCGCTGGAGGCAGGTTGTGACCTGGTACTGCTGTGCAACCAGAGCGTGGGTGATGGCAAGGCAGTGGATGAACTCATCGATGGCCTGGAAAAGGCCCAGAAGCAGGGCCGCTGGCAGCCGAGTGTGGACAGCGAGTCCCGCCGCCTGGCGCTGCTGCCTGAAACCCTGCCGCAAGCCTGGGACGACCTGATGTACCAGCCCGCCTACCTGCAGGCGCTGGATCTGTTGCCCTGACCCGCTGAGCGCGTGTGGCCCGGTGCCGGGCTGCCTCGCGTGTTTTCCCGTCTGCGTCTGCTATGGCGTGTTGAACGGTCCTGGTGTGACCGGCACCGCCGCCGGCGCACTTTCTGCGGCACCTGCCGCGCTGGCGATAGCGGGCGGCGCAGACGGGGGTGGAACCCCTGAAACCGGCGCACCACGCGTTGAAACACCAGTGCATTCGGAATCTGCAGCCAGGCCACCTGGCCCGCAGCCGCGCCATGGTCTTCGAGGGTGGTGTAGAGCAGGTTGATGTCCACCACGCGCCCCTTGGCGCCGGGCTTTTCGGCGGTGTCCAGCACCTCGATGTAGTCGCCGATCTTGAACGGCCGTACTGTGAAGATAAGCAGCGCGCAGAACAGGTTGGACAACACACTCCACGCCGCAAAAAAGGCCACGGCCCCCACGGTGGCGAACCCCGTGAACGCGGTCCAGAGCACGGTGGCCGAGACCCCCATGCGCTCCAGCACCAGCAGCAGGGCGCTCGCAATGATGAGCCAACGGATCAGTCCGTTGATGGGCACCAGCAGCTCATTGGGCAGTTGGTAGTGCGCGCTTGCACGGCGCACGAGTCGGCGCAGCGTGCGCTGCAACAGCCAGGCAACGAACAGGATCAGCAGGATCTGCGTGCCCGGGATGATGACTTCGAGCCAGTCCTGCATCCATTCAGGCAGTCGGGTTTTCAGAACCTGCATACGGGAGACGGCGGTACGGGTGTTGCGCTCTGTCGCGTCAAACGAGAAGAAGGGGAAGAAACTCAATTGCGCAATTGCTCCACGGTATCCATTTGCATTTCAAAACTGAAGAAGCGATTGCGGCCCTGGGCCTTGGCGGCATACAGCGCCTGGTCGGCACGCATGATCAGGCTCTCGGCATTGGTGCTGTCGTCCGGCACACAGGTGGTGATGCCGCCCGACAGCGTCAGCGTGCTGCCCAGCGGTGAGTCCGCATGGGCAATGGCACGCACTTTGAGCAATTGCCCCAGGGCACGCGCGAAGGTCATGGCACCCGAGCGTGGCGTGTTGGGCAGGATGAGGGCGAATTCCTCGCCGCCATAACGCGAGGCGATATCACGCGGGCGCACACACACTTCGCGCAACAGGCGGCCGACCTCTTTCAGGCAGGCGTCGCCTTGCACGTGGCCGCTGGCGTCGTTGAACAGCTTGAAATGATCGAGGTCGCACAGCATCAGCGTGAGCGGCGTGCCGTCCCGGCGCGCGGCCAGGATCTCGTTGTGCAGGATGCGGTCAAATCCGCGGCGGTTGACGAGACCCGTGAGGGCATCGACCTCGACCATCTCATTGAGCCGCTGGTTGGCTGCGTGCAGCTCTGCAGACATGGACACCAGCCGGCGGCGCATGTCCAGCAGGCGCCTCATGGCGCGCAGCTTGGCCATGAGCACGATGGGTTTGACGGGTTTGACGAGATAGTCATCGCCTCCCACCTCAATGCCGCGCCATACATCGAGTTCGTTGTCCAGGCCGGACAGGAAGATGATGGGCGTCCAATCCCCGGCTTCGCTTTCGCGCATCTGCTGCGCCACCCAGTAGCCATCCTGGCCGGGCAGCCGAATGTCCAGCAGCACCAGGTCCGGGCGGCGGGTCTTGAACAGTTGCAGTGCGGCCTGTCCCTCGGACGCCTCGACAATTTCGGACACCCCGGCCCGCCGCAACTCGGCCACCAGCGCAGCGCGCACGGAGCCCTGATCTTCAACCACCAGCACCGAAAATGCATTGCCCGAGGGCAGGGGTTCGGTAGCCGGGTAGGGGGCGTCGCTGGAACTGAATGGCACGGTATGTCTCCTTGGGGCCGTCAAAGGTCGCGGTCTGAGGTGCCTGGGGTATGTATCCCCGGCACCTGGGCTGTCCGCCTCAGGACTCGCGGCGCAATGCGGGGAACAGGATCACGTCGCGGATGCTGGGGCTGTCGGTCAGCAGCATCATGAGTCGGTCAATGCCGATCCCGCAACCCCCCGTGGGAGGCATCCCGTATTCCAGCGCGCGCACGAAGTCGTGGTCGTAGAACATGGCTTCATCGTCACCACTGTCCTTGGCGGCCACCTGGGCGTGGAAGCGTGCAGCCTGGTCTTCGGCGTCGTTCAGCTCGCTGAAACCGTTTCCGAACTCGCGGCCGGTGATGTACAGCTCAAACCGCTCTGTGACCTCGGGGCGGGTGTCATTGGCACGCGCCAGGGGCGAGATCTCTGTGGGGTGCTCCATGATGAACGTGGGCTGCCAGAGCTTGTCTTCCACCGTTTCTTCAAAGTACAGCACCTGCAGGCTGGCCAGCGTGCGGGTCGATAGCTTGTTCTTCTCTTCGTTCAGGCCCAGTTTCTTGAGCGCGCTGATGAGCCACGCTGCGTCGTCCACATGGGCGCCGGCCTCGGTGTACTGGAAGATGGCTTCACGGATGGTCAGGCGGGCAAATGGCTGCGTCAGGTCCACGGCACGGCCCTGGTAGGTCATCTGCAGCGAACCTGTGGCCTTGAGGGCCACCTCTCGGATCAGCGTCTCGGTGAAGTCCATCAGGTCCAGGTAGTTCCAGTACGCCGCATAGAACTCCATCATGGTGAACTCGGGGTTGTGGCGAACCGAGATACCTTCGTTGCGGTAGCTGCGGTTGATCTCGAACACGCGCTCGAAGCCACCCACGATCAGGCGCTTGAGGTACAGCTCGGGCGCGATGCGCAGGTACATCTCCTGCTCCAGCGCGTTGTGGTGCGTCACAAAAGGCTTGGCATTGGCCCCGCCCGGGATGGGGTGCAGCATGGGCGTTTCGACTTCGAGAAAGCCGTGGCTCACCATGAACTCGCGCAGGCCGCTCACCGCCTTGCTGCGCGCCATGAAGCGCTTGCGGGCGTGCTCGTCGGTGATCAGGTCTACGTAGCGCTGGCGGTACTTCTGCTCCTGGTCGGCCATGCCATGGAACTTGTCAGGCAGCGGGCGCAGGCTCTTGGTCAACAGGCGCAGGCTCGTCACCTTGACCGAGAGTTCACCCGTCTTGGTCTTCATCAGCGTGCCCTCGGCACCCACGATATCGCCCAGGTCCCAGTGCTTGAAGGCGGCGTACAGGTCTTCGCCCAGGGCATCGCGGGTCACGTACAGCTGAATTCGACCCCCCACTTCACCCAGCGATCCATCCTGAACCGTGGCAAAGCTGGCCTTGCCCATCACGCGCTTGAGCATCATGCGGCCCGCCACAGACACGCTGACGGGCGTAGCTTCGAAGGACTCGTTCGTAGCGTTGACGTGCTCCACGTGCAGCTGGGCTGCTTTGTGGCCGGGTTTGAAGTTGTTCGGAAAGGCAACGCCACCCCCGTTGGCCTGAACTTCACGCAGAGCGCGGAGTTTTTCGCGGCGCTCGGCGATGAGCTGGTTTTCGTCCTGGGGTGCGACAGCGGGATGAGATGTATTGTTGTCAGACATGGGGAGCCGCCCGCAAATAGAGGCGTTCAAAGTCGTTAATTCGAACCAAAACCCGTCATTTTAGTTTTTTGCAGGTGCGGTGTGGAGTTTCTGCCTTTCTGAGCCTTGATAATTTGCCGCATGTTTCTCAAAGCTGGCCTGCTCTCGCTGACGTTGCTACTTGCCAGCCGGGTGCTCGGTGTGTTGCGCGAGACTGCACTAGCCGCTGCGTTCGGCAGTTCTGGCATGGCCGATGTGGTGATTGTCATGCTGACTTTGCCTGATTGGCTGGCCGGTGTTCTGGTCAGTGGCGCGTTGGCCTATGTACTTTTGCCACAGTGGGCCAAAGAGTCGGCGGTGCAGAGGGACGCAACGCAAAATCGGGTTGCCCGGCGCTTGTTGTTGATGGCTGTTGTACTGGCCGTTGCAATGTTCGTTACCCAGATTCCTTTGGGCGCTTTGCTGGTGCCTGGTGTGCCGTCTTCACTGCAGGACGCGGCAAGTCGTGCCGTGGCCTGGAGTGCGTTGGCTTTGCCCGCCGCCATGCTCGCTGGCCTTTGGGCAACGCGGCTACAGCATGAGCGCGATTTTGTCGGCCTTTACAGTGCGAACCTCGTGGTGAACGGCGTGCTTATTGGCGCGCTGTTTTTTGTGGGCGCGCAGGGCATGGGGTCGGCCTCGGGGCAGGTGCTTGGCATTTTCTTGTTGATGGCCGTGCTCATGAGGCTTCTGTGGCAAGGCTGGCGTTTGCGCCCGTTTCGTAACCACTCCGGGTTGCCTGCGACTGGGGCGTCGGTCTTGTTACCAAGCTGGCGCGTATGGATGTGGGCCACTTTGGGGGCGGGCCTGCCTTTGACCTTGCCTTTTGTGGCGAGATCCTTGGCTTCGGGGGCTGGAGAAGGGGCTTTAGCCACTTTTAACTACGCCTGGAAGTTGGTGGAGTTGCCTTTGGTGCTGGCTATTCAGTTGGTGGCTTCGTTGGCCTTTCCCGCGATTGCCAGAGCCCATGCCGTGCAGGCAGGTACGGATGACAAGGGTATGGACGGAATGACTGCTGCCGTGCGGACGGCGCTCGCACTGGCTTGGTCACTGGCGTGCGCGGCAGCTGCAGCCCTCCAGGTCGGAGCGCCGGCGATTGCTTCCTTGTTGTTTGGCTGGGGGCGCATGCAGGATTCAGCAGTGGGGCAGATTGCAGCTTGGGGGACTGTGGGGGCGTGGGGATTGTTGCCGCAAGCGCTGCTGGCCATTGCTTTGACAGTGTTGGCGACGATGGGACGTATGCGATTCGCGGTACTGGCCTATGCACTGGCTCTGGCTGTGCTGGCGTCTGCGACTGTTGTGGGGCTGACATCCGGAGAGGCGCTCATGTGGACCTTGAACGTCAGTTTTTCGGTGGCAGCTGTAGTGGCCTGGAGTGCAGTAGGCGCATCTGCAGTGCGTCGCTGGGCGCCGGCATCAGCTCTGTTGGCACCGCTTCTGGTGCTGTTGGTCGTGGCTTCGCTGGCTCATTGGTCAGGACGAGCAGATGGTACTGCTGTACACGCTCGGAGTATGGGGCGCGAACAGGTTCAAGCGCTTGTATTGTCTGTATTCGCTGCTCTCACTGTGATGGCGTCTGGCTGGCTTTCTGGTCTTGGTTTGCGTCAGGTCTTCCGGACATAATTGTTGCAACACCATGATGGATTTTCTTCAAATCACCAACGATCCCGTGCTGGCGCGCCGTTGCGACGCGATACCGGGCATGCGGTTGTTTGTCGATCTTGAGATTAACGGCAAGGCGGAGCGGCAGGCCGGGCGCAATACCTTCATCAGCACCCATCATCTCGACGATGTGGGGCGCATCAAAGCGGAGCTTCATCGGTCGAAATTGATGGTGCGAGTGAACCCGTTGCACGCGGGTACAGCCAAGGAACTGGATGCGGTTCTGGGCCAAGGGGCTGATTTGGTGATGCTGCCCATGTTTCACACTCCCGATGAGCTGCAGGCTTTCAGCCGCATGGTTGCGGGGCGTGTGCCTATCGTCGCGCTTTTGGAGACCGCGGGCGCACTTCGCTCTTTGGATGATTGGGTCAATACCCCCGATTTGTGGGAAGTGTTTGTGGGGCTGAACGACTTGCATCTTTCGCTGGGGTGCAGGTTCATGTTCGAGCCTTTGGCGCAGGGCATCCTTGATCGCCTTGCGGTCAGGGTCCAGTCGCAAGGCTTGCGTTTTGGTTTCGGCGGCATAGCGAGATTGGATGAGGGGTTGCTGCCAGGGCGCTGGGTTTTGGCGGAGCATGTCCGGATGGGCTCGGAGGCTGTGATACTTTCGCGAACCTTCCATCGTGGCGAGGCAGCAGTGTCTTACGAGAGTCAAGTTCGTCCCCTTCGGCTGGCAGAGAGGGAGCTTCAGGCGCGGACCGCTCATCAGATGGAGGCTGACCGTTTGCGGACTCGTGAGGCGATTGAGGTGATTGCCCTGGGTATGGAGCATGCCGCGTGAAGCGTCTGATGGATATCTGGTTGTCTCTGACAGCTCTGGTTTTGCTCAGTCCGCTTTTGTTGGCCACAACCGTGGCCTGTGTCATTGGCGATGGCTTTCCGGTGTTGTTTCGGCAGGTGCGCGTGGGGTTGAATGGGCGCGAGTACCGTATGTACAAATTCCGCAGCATGGTGCGTGATGCCAGTGCCGTTGGGCCACATTTCACGGATGGAGCTGGCGATCCTCGCATTACGCGAGTTGGACGCTTTCTGCGCCGTACCAGCATTGACGAATTGCCCCAACTTCTGAACGTCTTAAAAGGCGATATGAGTCTTGTCGGACCACGTCCCGACTTGCCTGTCCAGCGCAGTCTTTACTCTGAGCATCAATGGATTGAACGCTGCAGTGTGCGTCCGGGTATTACCGGGCTGGCGCAAGCCCTGTTTCGATCCGAAGCGACCCATGAGCAGCGGCTCGCAGCGGATTTGCGTTATGCCCGCGAGGCGAGCGTTTGGCTAGATATTCGTATTTTGTTCTGGACCATCAAGCGGCTCGGGGGTCAAGCCGCAAACTAGACTCGCTATGAGTGGTTTAGAAGTTTGGGCATGCTAGGCTCTGAATGCTGGAAATGATATCTGGCCCGAGGGCTACTAAATAGGGGGGCGCCTATAATCTTTTTGCCCATTTTTTGTCGTCCAAACTCGCGTCCTGAACGGGCGCTTTCATCCTCGTGAACCAAAGACAGAATGAACCTGTGATGGCGCAAGCGCCCATCGGATTTAACGTGCACACGGGCTCGGATGTTCAAGCCATGCTGGAAGTGATGGGGCTTCATTCGGTTGAGCAACTTTTTGCCGATGTGCCCGCCGAGGTGCGCTTGCGACGCGAACTCAATCTGCCTCCCGCACTCAGTGAGTGGGCCCTTCTGCGTGATGTGCGAGCCATGGCTGACATGAATGCCACGGTGCGGTCTCACGCGAGTTTTCTGGGCGGCGGAGCTTACGAGCACTATATTCCTTCGGTAGTGGATGCCATCGTTTCGCGCGGGGAGTTTCTGACGGCGTACACGCCGTACCAGCCCGAGATGAGCCAGGGGCTGCTGCAAGCCCTGTTTGAGTTCCAGGTGTTGGTCGGACGTCTATTGGGACAGGAGTGCGTGAACTGCTCTGTCTACGACGGCGCGACGGCGTTGGCAGAGTCGTGTTGGATGATGTGCTCGGCGAGTGGCAAGCGTCGTGTGGTGGTCGCTCAAGGGATTTGGCACCAATACCGCGAGGTGCTGGACACATACCTCCTGCCCCGTGGAGTTCAGGTGGACTATGTGAACCAGTGCCCGGAAACAGGCATGGTGGACACGGCCGCGATTGAAGAGCTGGTCACCCAGGGGAATGTGGCTGGTGTTGCTCTCCAGACTCCCAACGCCATGGGTGTGATTGAAGACGTGCAGGCCGTTGCGCAGATATGTCAACAGCACAATGTGCTGTTCACGGTGTGCGTCAACCCTTTGTTGTGCGGCTGGCTTGAAGCACCAGGCAAGCTAGGTGCCGATATCGTGGTCTGCGAAGGCCAGCCGCTGGGCCTACCCCTTGCGGCAGGTGGTCCCTACGTCGGCATCATCGCCTGCGCCAAACCGCTGGAGCGTTATTTGCCGGGCCGTTTGGTGGGGCGCGTGCATGACCTGAACGGCAAACTCGGCTATGCACTCGTCAAGGAAGACCGTGAGCAGCATGTCGCACGCGACAAGGCCACCAGCCACATCTGCTCGAACCAGGCACTCAATGCGATCCGAGTCGCCATTCACCTGGCGTGTCTTGGCGAGACCAATTTCATGCGCATCGCGCAGGTCAACGTCGCATTGGCCTCGCAGTTGCGCGAATTGTTGACAGCCCTGCCCAGCGTGAAGGTGTTGCGCAGCGGTGTGCACTTCAATGAATTCACCATCGAGCTGCCGGTGCCTGCTGTTGTGTTTTGCCGGCGCATGCGTAGCGAGGGTATTTTTGCCGGGATGCCTGTGAGCGAGACTCTCGCTGGCCATGACCGTGGCCTGCTTGTGGCCGTTACAGAGACGAAAACAATGGCTGACCTCGAAGCCTATGCAGTGCAGGCGCGTTCCTGCCTGCAGGAGTCCTGATATGCCAGTCACCTTTGTATCCCAGACCATCACCGAGCTGCACCGCGCCGGTGCAGCCAGCGACGTGTTTGCCGGTAGCCACCCGTCCATGAAACCACCCCTTGTGCCTTCGTTCGTGAGCCAGCGCGTCGCTATTGGCCTGCCCGAGGTAGCCGAAGTCGACGTTGTGCGCCACTTCACGCGCCTGAGCCAGGAGTCGCACGGTGTGGACAACGGGCCTTATCCGCTCGGGTCATGCACGATGAAGTACAACCCCAAGCGCAATGACGAACTCGCTCGACTGCCGGGATTTATCGACGTGCACCCGCTGCAGGACACCGACACGCTTGCCGGCGTGTGGGAGATGTACGAACGCCTGCAGGGCATGATCTGCGAAGTCACGGGCATGGATGCTTGCTGTCTCGCGCCTGCGGCTGGCGCGCACGGCGAGTTGGCCGGTTTGCTGGTGATTCGCGCCCACTTCGCGCACAAAAACAACCGTCGCCCAATCGTGCTCGTGCCCGATTCCGCACACGGCACCAACCCGGCTTCCGCTGCGATGGCCGGCTTTGAATGCCGCATCGTGCCCTCCGACATGAAGGGCCGTGTTGACATGGTCGAGCTGCGCGCGATGCTCACACCCGATGTGGCGGCCTTCATGTTGACTAACCCGTCCACGCTAGGCCTGTTTGAAGACCAGATCGTGGAGATTGCCGACACCGTGCATGCCAACGGCTCACTGCTTTACTACGACGGTGCCAATTTGAACGCGCTAATGGGCATCGTGCGCCCAGGCGATATGGGCTTTGACGTGGTTCACGTCAATGTACATAAGACCTTCTCCACCCCCCACGGTGGTGGTGGTCCAGGCGCGGGTCCTGTGGCCGTGAAGGCTGAGTTGGCCGACTATCTTCCCAGCCCCTTGGCTGTGCGCAAGAACGGTGTGGCCCATCACAACGATGCCCGACCGCTTTCCATCGGTCGCATGAAAAGTTTTCATGGCCACGTCGGTGTGTTGCTGCGCACGTATGGTTACCTGCGCACCATGGGCGGCGCGGGCCTGCGCGCTGCGTCTGAGAACGCCGTGCTGAATGCCAACTACCTGCAGCACCAACTCGCGCCGATGCTGCCGCCCGTCTACAACCAGTTTTGCAAGCATGAAACGCTGTTGTCTGGCGAAAAGCTCAACACGTCCGCGCGCCAATTCGCCAAGCGGTTGATCGACTACGGAATTCACCCGCCGACCCTGGTAGGCGCTGGCTGTGTCTACTTTCCGGGTGACCTGAAGTCGGCGATGCTGATCGAGCCGACCGAGACGGAAACCAAAGCCAGCCTCGACTACCAGGTCGGCATCTTCCGCCGCGTGTTCACAGAAGACGCGACGAATGAAGCTTTGGTGGAGAGCGCACCGCTCAGCCGCAAGATCGCTCGTATCGATTTGAAAAACTGAAGGACTGCCATGTGTGGAATTGCTGGCGTAGTGAACGCCATGGACGTGACCAAGGACGACGTCTGGAAAATGATCGATTGCATCAAGTACCGCGGCGTCGACGAGCAGGGCGTTGAAGCTCTCGGGCGTGCGGTGCTGGGCCATGCACGACTTGCCGTAGTCGATCCGGAAAATGGCATGCAGCCTATGAGCAGCACCGACGGCAAGGTTTGGGTCGTGTTCAATGGCGAGATCTTCAACTTCATCGAACTGCGTGAACAACTCAAGGCCAAGGGCTACAAGTTCAAGTCGCGCTGCGACACCGAGGTATTGGTGCATCTATGGTGCGAAAAAGGCGAGAAAATGCTGACCGACCTCGTTGGCATGTTCGCCTTCTTCATTTGGGATCAGCGCACCGAGACCGGCATGCTTGCGCGCGACCGCCAGGGTATCAAGCCCTGCTTCTATGCGCCGTATGAAGGTGGAATGGCCTTCGCCAGCGAAATGAAGGCGATCCTCGCCTTGCCCAAATTCGAACGCAAGGTCAACGAGACTGCGCTGGGCAACGTCTTCACTTTCAACTATTGCCCCCCGCCTGAGACCTGCTTCGAAGGCATCCGTCATCTGCCACCAGGCACTTTCATTCGTTATGGCGCGGACAAGTTCTCTGAACCTGTGCGTTACTGGAGTTGGCCGCTGGACGGCCCGCGCGTGGATGCAACGCAAGAAGATCTGGAAAACGCGCTGGACGAAGCCATCCGCCTGCAAATGCGCTTTGATGTGGACGGCGGCCTGTTGCTGTCGGGTGGCGTTGACTCGTCTGTGATCGCAACGCGCCTGGTGCCGCAGTGGAATCGGCCGCAGTTGGACGCCATCGGCCTGCGCATTGAGGACAAGGGCTTCTCAGAATATTCCTATGCCCAGCGTGTGGCAGCCGACCTGGACATTAACCTCACGGCGTTGGACATCCGCCCAGCCGATATTCCCGAGATCGCTCAGCAGGTGGTGCGCCATGCTGAGCAGCCGCACGGCGACTTTTCGTTCTTCCTGTTTTTCCTGCTGTCGCGCCAGGCGCACCAGCAGGGCAAGATTGTGATGTTCACGGGTGATGGTCCCGACGAGGTGATGCTTGGCTTCCGCCACAACGAACAGTTTTTCTCAGAGATGACTCGCGCCAACTTTCCAATGCGCAGCTACTTTGACCTCATCAGCTATACGACGGAGAAAGACCGTCGCCGGATGATGAGCCCGGAATTTTTCCCGCACACCCAGGGTGCGCTCGACAAATTCATGAGCATCATCGAACCGTTCAGCGACCTCGAGCCGATGGAGCAGGTAGCGGCTTATGAGCTTACCGCGCTCATGCCCGGCAATAACTCTGTTAAGGGCGACCGCATGGGCGCCTGCTGGTCCATCGAAGCCCGGGCGCCGTTCCTGGACCACCGTGTGAGCGAGATGTTTGCGCGCCTGCCGGTGACGTCAAAGTTTTACCGGGGCGTTGGTAAGCATTTCCTCAAGCAGATGGCCGAGCGCTACTTTGACCACGACTTCGTATTTCGTCCCAAAACCATGCCCACCCTCCCGATCGGCGAGTGGATCAAGGGCCCGCTGTACACCTGGGCGCGTGACATCTTGGCGCTGCCGGACGGAGGCCGCTTTGACAACAAGGAACTGCACGTCATGCTGGACGAACATCGCAGCGGCCTGCATAACCACACCAAGCAACTGCGTACGCTTCTCATGACCAAGCTCTGGCTGCAGGAGTTCTTCCCGCAGACTGTGTGAGCCTCACGAGAAGCAGGGGCAAGCCTTCAGAAAACACGCTGGGTAGAAACGAAGAAAGAGACCATGAAAGAGTTCGCCTCGAAAGAGTTTGATTACTACCTGGCGCAGTTTGTCGACATCCATGGCCGGCCCAAGGCCAAGCTGGTGCCGGGCAAGCATAAGGAGATGATCTTTGGAGCGGGCGCAGGCTTCGCAGGCTTCGCCATTGCAGGCATGGGTATGGGGCCGCATGGCCAGGAGTTCATGGCTGTAGGTGATAGAGCCGACGTGCGCCCAATGCCTTGGATGCCCGCCACAGCTGTCGTTACCTGCGATGGCCACGTGAATGGCAAGCCGCATGCGCTGGATTCTCGCGTGGTCGCTAAAAAGGCGCTGGCGGCTTTCCGTGAGGTGACGGGGCTCGAATTTTTTTCAGGCTTGGAGCCGGAATTCTTTCTGTTGCGCAAGGATGACGCAGGCAGTTACGTTGTGGCCACCGAGTCGGAGTCGTTGGACAAACCCTGCTATGACTTCCGCCATCTGTCCACCGTCTCGCCCTTTTTGATGCAACTGCAGTCTGCCCTCGCTGAGGCGGGTATTGATGTCTATCAGATTGACCATGAAGACGCCAACGGTCAGTTCGAGATGAACTTCACCTACGCCGAAGGACTAAAGACAGCGGACAACCTGACCTACTTCAAGATGGCAGCACAGGCAATTGCCAAGAAGCACGGCATGCTGTGCTCCTTCATGCCGAAGCCGTTTGCCGAGCGCTCGGGTAGCGGCCTGCACATGCACATGTCAGCCGGAAAGACGTTCGGCGACAATGCGTTTGAAGACGCGTCTGATCCGCTTGGCATGAGCTTGTCGCCGCTGGCCTACCAGTTCTTGGGCGGGTTGATGGCCAATGCGAACGCGCTCACGGCCATTGCCGCGCCTAGCGTAAACAGTTACAAGCGGCTGGTGAAGCTCGGCTCGCGGTCGGGGGCGACCTGGGCGCCGATCAACATCGCCTGGGGCGACAACAATCGCACGGCGTTTGTTCGCGTCCCTGGCGGGCGGCTTGAATTGCGTCTGCCGGATGCGGCGGCCAACCCTTACCTGCTTACTGCCGCGATTATTTACGCGGGCCTGGACGGTATCAAGCGCAAGTTGAGCCCTGGTGAGCCGTGCAACGAGAATCTGTATGCGATGAGCTCTGCTGAACTTGCAAAAAGAGGTATCAAACGCTTGCCGACTTCGCTGCCAGATGCGCTGGACTCCTTGGAGCAAAGTACCGTACTCACACAGGGCTTGGGCGAGGCCTTCGTGCGCGAGTTCCTTCGCGTGAAGCATTCGGAATGCGACGACCTGATGCACAACGTGTCGCCCGCGGAATTCCGCCGCTACGTTGACTTCTTCTGAGCATCGGCCTGGCTGGTCGCCGGGTACATGCCATGGCTGCAACCACCCTGTGTGATGCGCGTTGGGCAATGAAAAAAATCCTCTTCGTCACCTACGGCAGTGGCCACGTGCGTATGGTTGTCCCAGTGGCGCGCGCGCTGGCAGCCAGTGGTCTCGCGCAGGTCCAGGTGCTGGCGCTGACTACGGCAGCGCCCGTGGCCCGTGACGCTGACCTTGACGTACTTCAGTTCAAAGATTTCATTAGACCCCGAGATTCTGATGCGCTAGCGCATGGTCGCCGACTGATGGCTTGCATGAGCGGGCCGATAGCTGATCCGGCAGAGACCGAGGCCTACTTGGGCCTCTGCTGGGCAGAGCTCGAGGAGGACGTGGGGCCGCAGGAGGCCGCACGCCGCTATGCGCGCGATGGCCGTCAGGCCTTCCTGCCACTGCGACTTTTGCGGCGCATCCTGATGCAGGTCGCGCCCGCAGTCGTCGTGGCGACGAACTCACCGCGCGCCGAGCGTGCGGCCCTCATGGTGTCAAGGGAGTTGGGTCTGCCTTCGGTCTGCATGGTGGATTTGTTCTGCCTTGACGAGGTGTGGATCTGGCAGCGTGACTTTGCCGACCGCGTGTGCGTGCTCAATGACGCGGTGCGGACGTTTCTCATCACCGAAGGTCGCAATCCCGACGAGGTGAGCGTCACTGGTAACCCTGCCTTTGATACGCTGGGCGATACAGCCAGCGTCATTGCCGGGAGCTTTCTTCGCAAAGAACGCGGCTGGGAAAGCAAAAGGCTGCTGCTTTGGCCAACGCAGGTCGAGCCTGCCTTTCACCCATTCAATGGCCATGCCGGCAACCCGCAACTGCCGGCGATGGCGCTGGCCGAAGTCGTTGCATGGGTGATGGCGAGGCAAGACACCGTCCTCTGCGTGCGCCCGCGCGCTGGCGAGACCCCGCCTTCATTGCCGCAGGATGCTCGGATCGTTGTCGTGGACCAGGAAACACCGCTGGCGCAGCTTTTGCACGCCGTGGACGTAGTCGTCACACTCAACTCCACTGTGGGTCTGGAGGGGCATCTTGCGGGTACGCGACTGGTCCAGGTGCTGGGCTCGGTGTTTGATACGGCCATGCCGCTCAAGAGCTATGGCGTGGCCGACGAAGAAGCTGTGCTGGGCAGCATCGGCTCCGCGTTGGATCGGGTCGTCAGGCTGCCACGCGCGGCGGGTAGGCAACAGGCGGGCCGGGCCACCGGCCGCGTGCTTGAAGTCATCCGCAAGTTCCTATAATTCGATGGAGGTCGCTCGAAACGTTTTTCACTGCCAGATCCTACTTGGCCACCTCTGATTCAGCCTTCTATGTCATTCATCAAATCCCCAGCCCCCGTCGACCTGTCCGACTTTGACGCGAGCGACGACGAGGCCAAGGTCAAATACGGCCTGCCGCGCTATGTGCATTTCTGCAAGCAGTGCGTGATCTCTAACCAGCGGCCCAATTCGGCTGTGGAATACCAGCACACGAAGGGTAGCAAGAAGGCCACCATCGCGTTTGATGATGAGGGTGTGTGCGACGCATGCCGCTACGCAGACCAGAAGCACAACAGCATCGACTGGAAGGAGCGAGAAGACCGGCTGGCTGCACTGTGCGACAAGTTCCGTAGCAAGTCCGGCTATGACTGCCTGGTGCCTGGTTCGGGTGGCAAGGACAGTTTTTACGCCTCTCACGTGCTTAAGACGCGCTTTGGCATGCACCCGCTCACGGTGACTTGGTCGCCGCACCTCTACACCGAGTGGGGCTGGAAGAACTTTGAGTCGTGGATTCACGCTGGCCATGACAACTACCTCATGACGCCCAACGGGCGCATCCATCGGTTGCTCACGCGGCTGGCAGTCGAGAATCTGTTCCACCCGTTCCAGGCCTTCATCTTTGGGCAAAAGTCGCTAGCGCCGAAAATGGCCATCCTGCACGACATTCCTTTCGTTATCTACGGCGAGAACGAGGCCGAATACGGCAACCCGATCGGCGACACCACCAGCGCCAAGCGCGACTGGTCTTACTTCACCTCTTCGAACAAATCAGAGATCTATCTGGGTGGCACATCGCTGGACAGCCTGTATACCGACTTTGGCGTTGAAGAGCAGGACTTGCTACCTTATCTGCCGGCCGACCCGGCACAGATCGAGCGCAAGAACATCGAGGTTCACTACCTGGGCTACTATCTCAAATGGCATCCGCAAAGCTGCTACTACTACGCGGTGGAGCATGGCGGTTTTGAGGCATCGCCCGAGCGCACGCCGGGTACATACAGCAAGTACAACAGTATCGACGACCGCATCGACGACTACCACTACTACACGACCTTCATCAAATTCGGCATTGGCCGCGCTACATATGACGCTGCGCAGGAGGTTCGCTCGCGTGATATCACGCGCGATGAGGCGGTAGCCTTGGTGCGCCGCTACGACGGCGAGTTCCCCGAGCGCTTTGTGGATGAAATTTTCCGCTACCTCAGCATCACGCCTAAGGACTTTCCTAAGGCATCGAAGATGTTTGAGAAGCCCGTGATGGACCGCGCGCACTTCATGGCGCTGGCCGACAGCTTCCGCTCTCCGCACGTGTGGAGGCGCGAGGCCGACCAGTGGAAGCTGCGCCACTCTGTTTTCGATGGCCGCTGAAGCGCATCAGGCATGACCCGATTGCGCATCATTCCCCGGCTGGACATCAAGGGCTCGAACCTTATCAAGGGCATCCGTCTGGAAGGCCTGCGCGTCGTGGGCGACCCGAGCGAGTTCGCGCTGCGCTACTACGCCGAGGGCGCAGACGAAATTGTCTTCATGGACATCGTCGCCAGCCTCTATCAGCGCAACAGCTTGGCCGAAATCATCAGCCGTGCGGCCGATCAGATTTACATCCCCATCACCGTGGGTGGTGGCATCCGAACGCTTCAGGATGTGAACACCATGCTGCGCTCAGGCGCTGACAAGGTGGCCATCAACACCGCTGCGATTGCGCGGCCCGAACTCATCTCCGAGGTCTCCAAACGCTATGGCTCGCAATGCATGGTGCTGTCGGTGGAGGCCAAGCGCACTGGGCCAGGGCGGTGGGAGGCCTACACCGACAACGGGCGCGAGCACACGGGTCTTGATGCTATTGACTGGATTGAGCGGGCAGTAGCACTGGGTGCGGGCGAGGTGTTACTGACCGCTGTGGACCAGGAAGGCACGCGCAAGGGGCTGGACATCGAACTGCTAAAGGCTGTCAATGCGCGCGTGAGCGTGCCTGTGATCGCCAGTGGCGGCTTCGGCCCGGTGGAGGATCTGAAGCGCGCGGTCGACGTCGGTACCTCCGGCATCGCGATTGCCGACGCGCTGCATTGGCGGCGCATGACGGTGCAGGAGATCAAGCAGCATGCGCATCATCAGGGTCTGGAGGTACGGCAATGAACGCGCGGTCGGTGACGGTCATCGACTACGGCATCGGCAACCTGCTGAACGTGGTGCGTGCCTTGCAGCATTGCGGTGCTGACGTTACGGTGGTGGACCAGGCCAGCCAGGTGCAGGATCTACCTGAGCGTCTGGTGTTACCCGGCGTGGGTGCCTTTGCCGACGGTATGCTGGAGTTGAAGACGCGCGGCTTTGATGATCTGGTCAAGCGCTATGCGGATGCGCAGCGGCCCTTCTTGGGGATTTGCGTCGGCGCTCAGATGCTGTTCGATGTGGGCGAGGAGTTTGGAGACACGCCGGGTCTGGGGCTTATCCCTGGCCGTGTGCAGCCGGTGTCTGTTTTCGGCGCTGACGGCCAGCCGCACCGCATTCCCCACATTGGTTGGAGCGCTCTCACACTGCCGCCCGCGCGTGCTGGGTGGGAGGGGGGCATCCTCTCTTGCGTGCAGCCCGGTGAGCCCATGTACTTTGTGCACTCGTTTTCGCCCGTGCCCACGCACGAGGAGCACCGTCTGGCCGACACCTTGTATGACGGCGTGCGCATTTGTGCCGCCGTCGCGCGCGACCATATCTATGGTTGCCAGTTTCACCCGGAGCGCAGCGCGGCTCATGGTCTGTCCGTTCTTTCGGCCTTTCTGGAGCTGTGATGGCCCTGCGGGTGCTGGTCACGGGGCGTGGATCAATAGCGATGCGCCATGTGCGACATCTGAGGCAGCAGCGGCCTGATGTCGTGTTGGGCGTAGTGTCAGGCACAGGCCAGGTCGATGCATCGTTTGAGCCCTGCGATATCCTTCCCGATTTCGCGCAGGGGCTGAGGTGGAAGCCTGATGCAGTCGTCATCGCCAGTGTGTCAAGCCGTCACGCAAATGAACTGCTAGCTTGCCTGGATTTGGGGCTGCCTTGCTTGGCTGAAAAGCCGCTGGTGACGCAGCGTGCGGCGCTCGCGCAGTTGCTCGCCGCACGCGATGCCGCAAGGACTCAGGCAGCTGTATTGGTCGGTTGCAACCTGCGCTACCTGCCGGTGCTCGCGCGCGTGCGCTCCATGCTGAGGGATGGGGCCCTCGGCATCATCGTGCGCGCTCATCTTGAAGTCGGGCAGGCGTTGGCGCAATGGCGGCCCGCACGCGACGCTACGGCAACGTACAGCGCTGACCCGGAACTAGGGGGTGGGGTGGTGTTCGATCTCGTTCACGAGATCGACATGGCGCTATGGCTGCTTGGTCCTCTCACCGTGTGTGGTGCCATCGGTGGTCGCCACGGTCCGCTGACGATCCGCTCGGACGATGTGCACGTGGCCCTGCTGCAGGATAGTAACTGTAGGCCTGTGACAGTCAGTCTCGACTACGTATCCTGTCGGCCGGTGCGCCGCTATGTCTTCGTCGGTGCGAACGGTACCTTGATTTGCGATCTGATGAGCCGGCAGCTTGTGCTGGAGGGCCGCACTGGCTGTGAAGTCATCACCTTCGCTCCTGAAGATTTCGATGTCTCTGCCACTTACGGTCTACAGATGAGTGACTGGCTGCGCGCCCTTGACATGCCGGCACACGGATTGACCTCGCCGCTGGCCGACGCGTTCGCCACGGCCGACCTGATGCTGTCCATGAAGGAGGCTGCCACATGAAAATCATCAGCATCTGCGCACGCGGTGGTTCGGCGGGTGTACCGGGTAAGAACATCCGCTTGCTGTGTGGCAAGCCGCTGATCGCCTGGACCATCGAGCAGGCGCTGGATAGCGGTGAGGCCGACCACGTCTTCGTGTCCACTGACAGCGAAGAGATCGCCGTCGCAGCCCGCGCACATGGCGCCCAGGTACCGTTTATGCGCCCTGCAGAACTTGCGACGGCAACTGCTGGCAAGTTGCCAGTGATTCAGCACTTGGTGGAGTGGGTGGAAGCGAATCGTGGCCCTGTGACCCGCATCATCGACCTGGATCCGACCTCGCCGCTGCGCGATATTGCCGACATTAAGGCCTGCGCCACTATGCTGGACACTGACACCGACGTTGTGATCACCGGCTATGAGGCTGACAAGAACCCGTATTTCAATGTTGTGGAAATGAAGTCCAGCGGCTACTACGAGCGCGTGTGCAAACCCGAGAGCGAAGTCGTCGGTCGGCAGCTCGCTCCCAAGGTTTATGCGATGAATGCGTCCATTTATGTCTGGCACCGGTACACGCTCACGTCCTCCTTGTGGGCTACGCCGCGCATCCGCCTGCATGTGATGCCGCGTGAGCGTTCCATCGACATTGATCACCCCATCGACTTCGACCTCGTCGAGTTGCTGATGACGAAGAAAGGCCATTTATGAGCGATGCATTCCAGCTGGACGGCAAAGTTGTAGTGTTGACCGGCGCAGCTGGCATCATCGGTACTGAAGTGGTTCGGGAGTTTCTTGAAGCGGGCGCGCGGGTGCTTGCGCTGGACCGAGACGCGGGCGTTCTTGACGGCAAGCTTGGCACATCACATGAGACGCTGCTCACCTGCGTCGCTGACGTGTCGAGTCGGCCGTCGCTGGAAAATGCTATGACTGTCCTGCAGGAATCTTGGGGCTTACCGCATGTACTCATCAATAACGCCGCTACCAAGTCCGAGAATTTCTTCGAGCCTTTTGAGAGTTTTCCCGTTGCGGACTGGAATGAGGTCATGGCTGTCAATCTGACCGGCGCCATGATCAGTGCTCAGGTGTTCGGAGGGCCTATGGCGGCACGCGGCGGCGGTAGCATCGTCAACACGCTGTCGATCTACGGCATCGTCGCGCCGGACCAGCGCATCTATGTGGGTTCGCAATATCTCGGGCGTGCTATCAACACTCCGGCCATCTATTCGGCCAGCAAGGCGGGCCTATGGGGGTTGACGAAGTACCTGGCGAGCTACTGGGGCCACCGGGGCGTGCGTGTCAATGCCGTCACGCCTGGTGGCGTATTCAGTGGCCAGAACGACACTTTCGTAGAGAGTTATTCGCATCGCACGCCGCTTGGTCGGATGGCCAGCGCCGACGACATGGCCAACGCCATGCGTTATCTGGCCAGCGATGCCTCCAAGTACGTGACCGGGCACAACCTGGTGGTGGATGGCGGATGGACAGCATGGTAAACATCGCGTTCTCCGGCATGCCTGTTTTTGTGATTGCCGAAGCTGGTGTCAACCACAATGGTGATATGGCCCTGGCTCTCAAATTGTGTGACGCTGCCCGCGCGGCGAATGCAGACGCCGTCAAGTTCCAGACCTTCCGCGCTGAGGAACTTGTCGTGCGCGGCGCACCCACGGCAGAGTATCAGGCACGCCAGACCGGCGACCAGGACCAGTTCACGATGCTGCAACGGCTGGAGTTGTCAGAGGCGCAGCACCGCGAAATCAAGACACACTGCGACCGCATTGGCATCGAGTTTTTTTCGACTCCATTTTCGACAGATGCGGTGGATATGCTCGTGCAGTTGGGCGTGAAACGCCTGAAATTGTCGTCCGGTGAACTGACGCACCGTGCGCTGGTCGAACATGCAGCAGCAACCCGGTTGCCGCTGCTGATGTCAACCGGTATGGGCACCATGGAAGAAATCACTGAAGCTTTGACTTGGGTGCGCGCCTCGCGTGGCCACCTCGACGATGTGGTTGTGATGCACTGCACCTCGGCCTACCCTGCGGCCGATGACACACTGAATTTGACGGCGATGGATCAGATGCGCCGCGAGCTTGGTGTGCCTATAGGCTATTCTGATCACAGCCTCGGCATCGAAGCCCCGCTGGCGGCTGTGGCTCTGGGCGCCTGTGTGATCGAAAAACACCTGACGTTGGACCGTACCCTACCCGGACCAGACCACCGTGCATCGCTGGAGCCTCTGGGTTTTGCCGAGATGACCCGCGGCATCCGGCGCGTGGCCGCTATGCGCGGCAACGGCGTAAAGGCGCCTCGACTGGAAGAGCAGGACACCGCCCGCGTGGCGCGTCGCAGTGTTGTGGCCCTGCAAGACATTGCGGCCGGCGTGCCGCTGCTCCCCGAGATGCTGGGTTGCAGGCGCCCGGCGACGGGCATTGCACCGCGCGACTTGGGCGCATTGGCCGGGCGACAACTACGCCACGCAGTGGCGAGCGGCACCGTGCTGAACTGGTCCGATCTGAAGCCGGAGTCCGACGCATGAGTCTTGTGCACGCTGCACCAGCCCGACGCGTGCTTTACCTCAGTGGCACCCGGGCTGATTTTGGTCTGATGCGCAATACGCTGCAATGCGCCGCAGCCCACCCCGCACTGGCGCTGGCCGTTGTCGCGACCGGCACCCACTTGAGCCATGCGCATGGGAATACGGTGGATGACATACGTGCGGCAGGTTTATCGGTAGTGGGTGCGCTGCACGCGGACGTGCTCACTCGCACACCAGCCAGCATGTCCATCGCTGTGGCCCAGTGCCTGCAGGGAATGGCGGCTCTGCTGGAACAGCATCGACCCGATATCCTGCTGCTTTTGGGCGATCGGGGCGAGATGCTGGCCGGTGCCATTGCGGCCCTGAACCAGGGCGTGGTGACGGTGCATGTTCACGGCGGGGAGCGTTCGGGCACGGTCGACGAGCCCATGCGCCACGCCATCAGCAAGCTCTGCAGCTATCACCTCGTCGCTACGGAAGAGTCGCGTGAGCGCTTGATCCGCATGGGCGAAGCTCCGCAGCGTATCCATGTGGTGGGGGCTCCCGGGCTTGATGGCCTGACCGATTTAGCGTCGGGCGAGCGCGCAGTGGCTCTTGCGGCGCTGGATCTGCCCAGCGCCAAGCCGTTTATATTGGCGGTGTTCCACCCGGTAGTGCAACAGGCCAACCTGGCCTATGAACAGACCCGGGCCCTGATGGCGGCCATGCAACTGCAAGGCTGCCCTGTGCTCTGGCTGGAGCCCAATGCCGATGCGGGCGCCCTGGGTGTGCTCCAGGCACTCGACGAAGGCATGCTTCCCGCGGGCTCGCGGCGCATCGCTCACCTGAGCCGTGCACTGTTCGCCCAGGCCATGCGCCATGCTGCGGTGATGGTGGGCAACTCGTCGTCGGGCATCATCGAGGCGGCCAGCTTTGGCACCCCGGTCGTCAACATCGGCGACCGCCAGCGGCTGCGCGAACGCAACGCCAATACGGTGGACGTGCCCGCGGACACCGAAGCCCTGAGCGCCGCTCTGAGCGAGGCCCTGGCCCGCAAGCGCTACCCAAGCCACAACCGCTATGGCGA